>JADMJT010000090.1:0-5158 GCA_018781585.1 Burkholderiales bacterium | reverse complement strand
TCGACTTCGCCATGCAAATTGTCAGGCGTAATACCGGCAAGCAGTTGCGCGAGGTCGTATTTGCTCGGGCGGATCGGCTCAATAACGATGCGCCCACCTTCTTCACGAATATCAACGGCTTCATCCAAGGCCAAATGGGCGGCTTCCATAATCCCGGCAGGGATGCGAACGGATGCGCTATTGCCCCACTTCTTCACAATCACACGCATAACAAGCTCCTTTGTATCTTCAATGTTGATACGGTATGCGAAAGCTACCTGGGTGTCAACATTGTTGATACATACTACGGTAGTAGGACTTTAAGCGAAACCACCGAACAATCGGGCAAGCTCCACACCGGGATCTGGCGCTCGCATGAACGCCTCCCCCACTAAAAAGGCATTCACATGCCCTTGCCGCATCCGCGCCACATCTTCAGGAGTGAGGATGCCGCTTTCGGTGATGACTATACGGCCGCTGGGTATGCGCGTCAGGAGTTCGAGGGTGGTTTCGAGTTTGGTCTCAAAGGTGCGCAAGTTACGGTTGTTGATGCCGATTAACGGGGTTTTGAGCTGCAAGGCGGCATCCAGCTCCGCGCCATCGTGCGACTCCACCAGCACGGCCATGCCGAGGCTGTGGGCGAGGGCTTCGAGTTCTTGCATGCGCTTTAGCGCGAACTTCTCCCCCTCTCCCCCGCCCTCCCCCGCCAGGGGGGAGGGAGTTTCAAAGGCGGCGACGATGAGCAAGATGCAATCCGCGCCCATGACGCGCGCCTCATAAATTTGATACGGGTCGATCATGAAGTCTTTGCGCAGCACCGGCAGGTCGCAAGCATCGCGCGCCGCGCGCAGATAGTCGGGGCTACCTTGAAAGAAGTCTTGGTCAGTAAGCACTGACAGGCAGGCAGCGCCGTGTTTCGCATAGCTCGCCGCGATCTCGCCGGGGTGAAAGTCTGTTCGCAACACGCCTTTGCTGGGGCTGGCTTTTTTGATTTCGGCAATCACGGCTGGCTGGCCAGCGGCGATTTTAGCTTGGAGCGCGCCGGTAAAATCACGCGGTGGTGGCGCGAATTCGGCGGCGGCGCGCATGGCTTCGAATGGCTCAGCCTGCTTCGCGGCGGCAATTTCTATTGCTTTGACAGCGAGGATTTTATTGAGGATATCGCTCATGGCTTCGGTGCGAATTTCTGCGAAAAGGCCACCAAAGCTTCCAGCTTCGCCTTCGCCCCGCCATTTGCTATCGCACTCTGTGCCTTAACGATGCCATCTTGCAATGTCGTGGCTGCACCCCCAACGTAAATCGCCGCACCGGCGTTTAGCGCCACAATATCTTTCGCCGGGCCATCGCGATTATCGAATACTGATACGAGCATGGCGCGCGCTTCGTCGATGTTATGCACCGCGAGCTTTTCCGATGTGCAACTATCCAGACCGAATTGCTGTGGGTTCAAAGTGTATTCGCTCACGTCACCTTCACGTAGCTCTGCAACATAGGTATCGCCACCCAAACTGATTTCATCCAAACCATCTGCCGCATGCACCACTAATACATGACGGCTGCCGAGTTGTTGCAACACTTGTGCGAGCTTGAGTACCAAATCGCGGTGAAACACGCCCATGACTTGATTTTGCGCCCCGGCCGGATTGGTCATCGGGCCGAGTAGGTTGAACAGCGTGCGCACCCCCAATTCGCGCCGCACCGGCGCGGCATGTTTCATCGCGCTGTGATGGTTGGGCGCGAACATGAAGCCGACGCCGATTTCGTGTACGGCTTGGGCGACTTGCTCCGGTGTGAGGTTGACGTTGACGCCGAGCGCTTCCAATACATCCGCGCTGCCGCAGGTGCTGGAGACGGAGCGCCCGCCGTGTTTGGCGACTTTGACGCCCGCCGCCGCCGCGACGAAGGCGCTAGCAGTGGAGATATTGAAAGTATGCGCGCCGTCACCGCCGGTGCCGCAGGTGTCGACCAGATTGGCAACGCCCGTCACCGGTACTTTGGTGGACAACTCGCGCATGACTTGCGCGGCGGCGGCGATCTCGGTCACGGTTTCGCCTTTGGCGCGCAGCGCGATGAGGATGCCCGCGATTTGCACCGGGGTCAGTTCGCCGCTCATGATCTGATGCATGACGGATAACATCTCATCGCGCGTGAGGTCGCGTTTTTCGATGAGGGTGGTTAGTGCGGTTTTGACGTCCATGAATTTTACCTACTAGATATTCGCAAAGAGCGTGGCGTCATTCCAGTGCAAGCCGGAATCCAGTTACATAAGTTCAAAATACAAATCACGCCAATCAGAGTTGCTAGTTTCGATCAGTTCGAGCTTCCACTTACGCTTCCACTCTTTGATCTTTTTTCGCGGGCAATCGCATCCAACATGTTTTCGTGCAACTCAAACCAGACCAATATGTGCACACCGTAGCGCTTGGTGAAGCCCTCTACGACGTTACCCTAATGCTCCCACACCCGCTTAACGAGATCGGACGTTACACCGACATATAGGGTGCCGTTCCTACTACTGGCCAGGATGTAAACACATGGCTGCTTTTGCATGCTTCGAGTTTACTGGATTCCGGCTTGCGCCGGAATGACGCCGGAGCTTAGCGCTTAGTGGTGAGAAAATTCTCCAACATCGCATGCCCATGCTCGGTCAAAATCGACTCCGGATGAAACTGCACGCCCTCCACCGCCAGCGTCTTATGCCGCACACCCATGATCTCGCTGTCGTCCGTCCAAGCGGTTATCTCTAAACACTCGGGGATAGATTCGCGTTCGATCACCAAGGAGTGATAACGCGTCGCGGTAAACGGGCTTGGCAAGCCGGCAAACACACCGACATTCTTGTGATGAATCTCGGAAGTTTTGCCGTGCATAAGCTGCTTCGCATGCACGATCTTGCCGCCGAACGCCTGACCGATACTTTGATGCCCCAGGCACACGCCGAGAATCGGAATCTTGCCGGCGAATTGTTTAATCGTGGGCACCGACACGCCTGCTTCGTTTGGCGTACATGGGCCGGGCGAGATCACGATGTGATCAGGCTTGAGCGCGGCGATGCGATCAAGATCAATCTCGTCGTTGCGATACACCTCTACCGCTTGGCCCAGCTCGCCAAAATATTGCACCAGGTTGTAGGTGAAGGAATCGTAGTTGTCGATCATTAACAGCATAGCGTCTCGATGTGTCAGGCAGCGTGACGATCCGCGCTACTGTGAAAAGGAATCAACCCTGCCGCCACCGCGTCCAGAATGACGATTTCAACCACGGAGCCATCTTCGGCATAGCTGATATTGACGTTCCAGTCCTGCGATACTTCCCGCACAATCGGCTTATCGCTGAATTTGATTTCAAGAATATCGTCTTGGGGATAGTAAGTCGTCTTCATGGCTCCAACTCCCAGGTGAAATGATGCAGAACAGTCTTGATCACGAGTGCCGTCTCCAACACAACGGCAACACACACCAGATTATCATCGCGCTCGGTATAGTGTTTGGCAATCCACCCGCGAGTCGTGTCTTTCATGCGCACTTCGCCGGTTTCGATCAAATCCAACACCAAGCTTTCATCGATATCCCGGCGCGCCATACGCTCCCGCGCGTGATCGGTTAACACTATCACTTTACCGAAGCGCTGGCTAAACATAGCAGGCTCATTCATGCCGCGTATCCAGGCCGCTTAAGGCCAACTCCGCCGCGCGCAGCACGGCGCGCGCTTTGTTGCAGGTCTCGGTCCATTCGCTGGCGGGGACGGAATCGGCGACGATGCCGGCGCCGGCTTGCACATAGAGCGTGCCGTCTTTGACCACCGCGGTGCGGATAGCGATAGCCAGATCCATATCGCCATTAAATCCTAAATAACCCACCGCGCCGGCATAGATGCCGCGCTTGGTCGGCTCCAGCTCGTCGATGATTTCCATCGCGCGTACTTTCGGCGCGCCGGACACCGTGCCGGCGGGAAAGGTGGCGCGCAGCACGTCCATCGCATTCAGATCGGCTTTGAGCGTGCCATCCACGTTGGAGACGATATGCATCACGTGCGAGTAGCGCTCGATCAGCATGTTTTCGGTCACCTGCACGCTGCCGGTTTGCGCCACGCGCCCCACGTCATTGCGTCCCAGATCCATCAGCATGAGATGCTCGGCGCGTTCCTTTGGGTCGGCCAATAAATCCTCGGCTAAGACGCGATCTTCGTCGGCCGTCTTGCCGCGCGGGCGGGTGCCGGCGATGGGGCGCACGGTGACGGTGCCCTGCTCCAAGCGCACCAGAATCTCCGGCGAAGCGCCCACCACATGGAACGCGCCGAAATCGCAGTAGAACATATAGGGCGAGGGGTTGAGGCTGCGCAGCGCACGATACAGCGTGAGCGGATGCGCGGCGAAGGGCTGGCTCATGCGCTGCGATAACACCACTTGCATGATGTCGCCATCGAGGATGTAGCGCTTAGCTTTTTCAACCGCATCCTTGAACGCGGCTTCGCCGAATTCGGACTGCGATGCTTGCGCTGGCAATGGCGTGGCGTGCGGCGCTTCCACTGGCGCGCGCAACTGCCGGCGCAATTCATTCAAGCGCTGTTGCGCTTCGGCATAGGCGTTCAGCGCACTGGGGTCGGCATAAACGATGAGGTAGAGCTTGCCGAACACGTTGTCCACCACCGCCAATTCTTCCGACAGCAGTAGCAAAATATCCGGCGCGCCGATTACATCCGGCTTGTCTGTGCTTGCGAGT
This sequence comes from Burkholderiales bacterium, assembly GCA_018781585.1. GTDB lineage: Bacteria > Pseudomonadota > Gammaproteobacteria > Burkholderiales > Thiobacteraceae > RBG-16-58-11. The sequence goes on along the minus strand of JADMJT010000090.1, from coordinate 458 downwards.
TTCTTTTCGATGTAGCGTACGGTGTCGTAACCAAAATAGCCGACCAAGCCCCCGCCAAAACGCGGCAAGCCCGGTAAGGTCGCAGCACGATAACGCGCGGAGAAGCTTTGTACGAAGGCGAGCGGATCGTCGGTTTCGACTGCTTCGACGATGCGCTCATTGGTTTCCACCGACACCTGATGCCCGCGCACAATGAGCCGCGTTTGCGCCGGTAGGCCGATGAAGGAATAGCGCCCGAAACGCTCGCCGCCCTGCACCGATTCAAGCAGATAGGAGAATGGCTGGTTGGCGAGTTTGAGATAAACGGACAGGGGGGTGTCGAGATCGGCCGGCATCTCGAGCACCACGGGGATGCGATTGTAGCCAGCAAGGGCTAGCTGATTGAATTCTTGTTCAGTCATTGGCTTGGTTCCGAAAAATGATGATCACTCGGGCAATAAAATGGCCCGCCTCTAGCA
>JADMJT010000122.1 GCA_018781585.1 Burkholderiales bacterium | reverse complement strand
ATTAACATCCACGAAGCCAAGACCCACCTTTCGCGTCTGGTCGACGAGGTTAGCGCCGGGGAAGAATTAACCATCGCTAAAGCAGGTAAACCTTTGGCGCGCCTGGTGCCGATCAAACTGGCAAAGCAGGTACGGAAGCCTGGATTTTTAAAAGGCAAAATAAGAATCGCAAATGACTTCGATGCCCCATTGCCCGGTGATCTGCTTGACGCTTTCGAGGGAAAAGTATGAGGTTGTTGCTGGATACCCAGATTTACCTGTGGTTTCTTGCCGATTCGGCCCGGCTCTCTAAAGCGGCAAAGCGGGAAATCCAGGACGCAGACGATGTGTTCATAAGCGCGGCGTCAATTTGGGAGGCATCGATCAAAGCGGCGCTAGGCAAGTTGGCGGTTGATCCGGCGAAATTAGTGGAGGGCATTCAGGCGAGCGGGTTCACTGAGATGCCGATTCAAGCCGCGCATGGTGTGTTGGCCTCCGCCCTGCCGCTACACCATCGAGATCCGTTTGACCGCATGCTGGTCGCCCAAGCATTGGCGGAGCCCGCGCATTTGCTTACGGCAGATTCTTTATTGAGCCAATATTCCGAATTAGTCCATGTGATTTAGTAAAAGCGCTATTTACCGCAGCAACACCGGCTGAATATCCGTCACCCGCTTCAACTGCACCGCTGCATCATTGGCTTCTCCGCTGGTTTGGAACGGCCCCGCGCGCAGCCGGTATAAACCATCCACCGTTTGAATCCGCAGTGCATCGGCGAGACCGCCAAGCTCCCCTTTCAATTTCGCTAGCAATTGCTCGGCGTTAGCTTGCACGCTGAACGCGCCGAGTTGCAGCCAATAGCCCGTGCCTTCCGCACTCGCTACGCGCTGCGGTTTTGCATCGGATGGTGCGGCGAGGGTGGGTGCCGGCGTCCAATTGGCGGGGTCGATGCTTTCTACTTCCACCGGACCGCTGCCCACGCCAACGATGCCGAGTTTATGGGCCGCGGTGTAGGATAAATCGATTAGCCGGTCAGCGTGAAACGGGCCGCGATCGTTGACACGCACGACCACTGCTTTACCTGTTTTGGGATTGGTTACGCGCACATAACTGGGGATGGGCAGCGTGGGGTGTGCCGCCGTCATCGCATACATGTCATAGGGCTCGCCGCTGGAGGTACGCTGGCCGTGAAACTTTTTTCCGTACCAGGATGCGATGCCGCGTGCCTGATACGGCTTGCCGCTCACATCCGGCGTGTAGGTTTTGCCCAAGACGGTATAGGGCCGATTGGCGAATTTGTGCAGCGGCTCGGACTTGGGTTCGGCATCGGGGATCGCTTCCAGATTCGGCGGTGTGCTCTCCCCGGGCCCATCGTCCTGATAATAGCCACCTGGGCGTGTGCTAGCCGACGTGGGCTTCTCAGCTTTGCTCACCGGCGTCTCCACCCGCGCACTCGGCTTAGGCGCGCTGGCGCAACCCGCCAACGCAACCAGAGCAATCGCGCCCACTACTACTGCGCCCCGAATCCCGAATCCCGAATCCCGAATCCTCATCATTGCTTCACCAATCGCCGATGCGTTGCCACGCTCATGACCACGCCAAAGCCCAACAGCAGCGTCACCATCGAGGTGCCGCCGAAACTGATCAAGGGCAGCGGTACGCCCACCACCGGCAAGATGCCCGACACCATGCCCATATTCACGAAGGCATAGGTGCCGAAGGTCAGGGTGATGCTGCCGGCCACCAAGCGCCCGAATAGGGAAGGGGCGTTCGCTGCGATGTACAACCCGCGCGCGACGATCAGCAAATAAAGCAAGAGCAGTACTAAGATGCCGAACAAGCCGAATTCTTCGCCATACACCGCGAAGATGAAATCGGTGTGACGCTCCGGCAGAAAATCCAGGTGCGCCTGCGTGCCCTGCAGCCAACCCTTGCCGATGAGGCCGCCGGATCCGAGTGCGATGGTAGATTGAATGGTGTGATAGCCGGCGCCCAGCGGATCCTGGCTCGGATCGAGCAGGGTCAAAATACGTTGCTGCTGATAATCATGCAGGAGCGACCAGGCCACGGGTGCTAAGGCTGCGGCCACGGCCGTTAACGCTGTAATCACTTTCCAGCCAATGCCCGCGAGAAACAGCACATAAAATCCCGACGCCGCGATCAAGAGCGCGGTACCCAAATCCGGCTGCTTCGCGATCAACGCAACGGGCACCAGCAACAGTACCGCGGCCACGGCGAAATCGGAAAGTTTCATGCTGCGTTCGCGTTTTTCAAAATACCAGGCAAGCATCAGCGGCACGGCCACTTTCATTAATTCGGAGGGCTGTATGCGCGTGACACCGATATGCAGCCAACGCCGCGCGCCGTGGCTCACCTCGCCGAACAGCGCCACACTAACCAATAGCAACAAGCCCGCCACATAAGCCGGCCAGGCAAAGCGCATCAAATGCTGCGGCGGCAAATTCGCCACCGCCCACATGATGGCCAAGGCGACCACAATGCTGATGAACTGATTGATCACGCGATCGAAATTTTGCGCCGACGCGCTGTAGAGCACGAATAAACCCAGCAACATGGTCGCGCACAACACGGTGAGCAAAAAGCCATCGAGGTATCGAATCAGGAACAAGCCAAAGCGTCTAATCATGTTCGCTCTCGTCTGCTGCATCGGTTACCGGACGTACGGGCAGCTTGCCCAATAAATAATAATCGAAAACAGCACGCGCGATCGGCGCGGCGGTCGATCCGCCATGGCCGCCGTTTTCCACCAGCACCGCGATCGCGATCTTCGGGTCGTCTGCCGGTGCGTAGGCGATGAAGAGAGCGTGATCGCGGTGGCGTTCGGCCACGCGGCTCTCGACATATTTTTCGCCCTGCTTCATGCCGACCACTTGCGCGGTGCCGGTTTTGCCCGCCATGGCATAGGGTGCGCCAGCGCTGGCGCGCGCGGCGGTGCCGCCGGGGCGCGTCACATCGACCAAGGCGTTGCGCACCAACACCATATTTTCCGGCTTGATCGGCAAGATCGAAATGGTCTCGGCCGGGCGCGGGGTAATCACATTCGTCTTCGAATTTTCAATCTGACGCACCAACAGCGGCCGCATCTGCGTGCCGCTGTTGGCGATGGTTGCGGTCGCTACCGCTAATTGTAATGGGGTGGCCAAGTTATAACCTTGCCCGATGCCCACGCTCACCGTGTCGCCGACATACCACTTTTGCTTGAAACGTTTCAGCTTCCACTCGACCGAGGGTAGTAAACCGGTGCGCTCGCCTTCAATGTCGATGCCGGTTTTTTTACCGAAGCCAAAATGACTAATGAAGTTGAAAATATTGTCAATGCCCAAATCCACCGCAAGCCCGTAATAATACGTGTCGCATGAAATCACCAGGGATTTGTGCAAATCGACAAAACCGTGACCACCGGCTTTCCAGTCCCGGTAGCGATGGCTGCTGCCGGGCAGGCTATAAAACCCGGGATCATTGATGCCATAGCTCGGGGTGCGCTTGTTCAATTCCAGTCCCGCCAACGCCATGAAGGGTTTGAAGGTGGAGCCGGGCGGATATTGGCCATGCATGGCCCGGTTGACCATGGGTTTGTCGGGCGAGTTGTTGAGTAAATCCCAGTTTTGCGGGTCAATGCCATCGACGAATAAATTCGTGTCGAAACCCGGCTTGGAAAGATAAGCCAGCACGCCCCCGGTTTTAGGTTCAATTGCCACCAATGCGCCACGAAAATTGCCGAACGCTTGTTCCGCCACTTGCTGCAATTTCAAATCCGCGTGCAAGGTGAGATTATTGCCTGAGGTGGGCGGCGTGCGCGACAAGGTGCGCACGGCCCGCCCACCGGCATCGGTTTCCACTTGCTCGAAGCCTGTCGTGCCATGCAATTCCTTCTCATAGCTTTGTTCCAGACCGGCTTTGCCGATGTGATCTGAGCCGCGGTAATTGGCTAGGTCGCCGGATGCTTCCAGCCGATCGAGATCGGCATCGTTGATGCGGCCAATATAACCCACCATATGCGAAGCGATTTGCCCCAGCGGGTAATGCCGGAACAGGCGGGCTTTGATCTCCACGCCGGGGAAACGGTAGCGGTTAGCGGCAAAGCGCGCGATCTCTACATCGTTTAAGCGGGTGCGAATCGGCAGGCTTTCAAAGTTATGGCTCTCTTCCAGCAGCTTTTTGAAACGCTTGCGATCTTTGGGCGTAATCTCGATCAATGCCGCGAGATCGTTGATGGTCTGTTCCAAATTGTCGAGTTTGCTGGGCGTCATTTCCAGCGTGAACGCTGTGTAGTTATGTGCCAGCACTGCGCCATTGCGGTCAAGAATCAAACCCCGGTTGGGTAAAATGGGTACGATCGAAATGCGATTCTGCTCTGCCAACGTCATATAGTGGTCGTGCTGAACAATTTGCACGTACACGAAGCGAGACAAAAGCAGTAAAAATAAAAACAGCGCCAGACTGCCGGCAACCGTGAGCCGCACCCGAAAGTAGTACAGCTCGCGTTGATGGTTGCGAAGTTCGGTGCCGCGAGTCACTTGGTAATATTCGAGTAGGTGTCGTCGAGGGTGGGTTTGCGATGCTGCCGCAGGCGCATGATCAGCGAAAAACTTGGCCACAATACGGCGCCGATTACGCTGCTGGCAAAAAATAATGCCCCCGGAAACGGCGCGCCGAAGGCGAGCCGAATCACCAACATGATGACCAGTGAGATCAACAGCAAACCGAACACATACAGTGATTGCTGCCACGGACTGAGCGTCTGAATTCGCCGATGCAGAATCTGGGTCATGTACACCATCAAGGTATAGGCCAGCGCATGTTGGCCGAACAGCACACCATCAGCGATATCCATCAGCAGGCCCAAGAACCAAGCCGTGCCCAAGCCCACATGCCGTGGTTGATAGGTGACCCAGTACACCAGCAACAGCGCGATAAAATCTGGCCACAGCAGCTTCGTTAGTTCGCTCCATGGGAGCAGATTCGCAGCCAAACCGAGCAGCAGCGAGAACACGATGAAGCGCCCCGACGCAGGTTTGCTAAGTACGCTTTTAGCGCTTAGGTTTGGCATGTTTCACGGGTTCCGGTTCGGGGGGGCGAGGTGGATTCGGTGTGGTCAATTGCGTATTCAGGATCAGCACTTGGCGCTGACGATCAATCCCTGCGGATGGCAGGCAAGAAATTTTGGCGAAAGGGAAAGCCGCGTTGCGCTCGATTTTACTGACCACCGCGACCGGCAAGCCGGGTGGATAGAGGCCATCGATACCGGATGTCACGAGTTGGTCGCCGTTTTGCAAATCGGCATTCACCGGCATAAATGGAACATCCAGCGTGCCGTCTTGACCATTGCCGAAGACCACAGCGCGCAGACCGTTGCGCACGTTTTGTACGGGCACCGCTTGATCCTTGTCGGTAATCAGCGTGACCTCGCTCACCACCGGGTACACGCGCGTCACTTGGCCCACGACGCCGATTTGGTCGGCGACAACCTGCCCCGGCTTGACGTCTTGCAAACTACCTTTATCGATAATGATTTTGCGTGAGAACGGATCGCGCCCGGCGTAGAGGATCTCGGCAAAAGTCGTTTTCTGTGAATAGCGATTTTTCGCGTCGAACAAACTGCGCAGATGAGCATTCTCCGCTTGCAGTGCTTGAAACTGAAGCAGTTGCCCGCCCAGTAAAAGCTGCTTTTCTTTCAAATCAGCATTCTCGCCCCTGAGCCGTCCCTGGGCCACGAAAAATCCACTGACCTTGGTCGCCAGTTGCACCGGCGCATTCATACCATGCTGCAAAGGGTTGATGATCACGGCAAAGGCGTTGCGCAGGGTGTCGAGGTACTGATAGTGCCCGTCCATTACCATCAGCAGCAAGGCGAGACTTGAAAAAATCGCAAGCCGCAGCGGTGGCGACAGGCCGCGTTTAAAAAAAGGGGGAGGCGATGTGTCAATCATGCGGGAAAACTATCTAACCACGGGGCGCATGGGTTCACGGGGAAAGCTAACCCAGGTTTCCCCCGTGGTTCAAACATCAATCGTTGGTGAACACAGTAGAAAGCCGCTCCATTTCCTCCAACGCACGACCGGAACCGCGTACCACGCAAGTCAGGGGATCTTCGGCCACGATCACCGGCAAGCCGGTTTCTTCCATGAGCAGGCGATCGATATCACGCAACAGCGCGCCGCCGCCGGTCAGCACCATACCCTTATCGGCAATGTCCGCGCCCAATTCGGGCGGGGTTTGCTCGAGTGCGGATTTCACCGCCGACACAATGCTATTGAGCGGATCGGTCAAGGCTTCGAGAATTTCGTTGCTGGAGATGGTGAAGCTGCGCGGAATGCCTTCCGCCAGGTTGCGGCCTTTGACTTCCATTTCGCGCACTTCGGAGCCGGGGAAAGCAGAGCCGATTTGTTTTTTGATGTTTTCTGCGGTGGATTCGCCGATCAGCATGCCGTAATTGCGCCGAATGTAGTTGATGATGGCTTCGTCGAATTTGTCGCCGCCGACGCGCACGGAGGCCGCATAGACGATGCCACCCAAGGAGATCACGCCGACTTCGGTGGTGCCGCCGCCGATGTCTACGACCATCGAGCCGGTTGCTTCAGCCACCGGCAGATCCGCGCCGATCGCCGCCGCCATCGGCTCCTCGATCAAGTACACATGGCGCGCCCCGGCGCCGATCGCGGATTCGCGAATCGCGCGCCGTTCCACCTGGGTTGAGCCGCACGGTACGCAAATAATGATGCGCGGGCTGGGGCCGAACATATGCGAGCCGTGAATTTTTTTGATGAAATACTTGAGCATTTGCTCGGTGATGGTGAAATCGGCGATCACGCCGTCCTTCATGGGGCGGATGGCGGTAATCGAGCCTGGGGTGCGGCCCAGCATTTGTTTCGCCTCGATGCCGACCGCCTGGATGGTTTTTTTGGCGGAAGGGCCGCCTTCCTGGCGAATTGCCACCACGGAGGGTTCATCGAGCACGATGCCCTTGCCACGCACATAGATCAGCGTGTTGGCAGTGCCCAGGTCAATGGCGAGGTCTGTGGAGAAGTAACCGCGGAGGAATCCAAACATGTTCAATACCGTGTAGGGGTGCGTTAAATAAGGGGTTTATGATACCCTATTGGGCTTATTTAGTTAACGTTATCCAGGTGAAATCCATGTCATTGACCGAAGCCGATGTGAAGCGCATCGCCCACCTCGCCCGGATCGAAATCGAGGACAAAGAGGTAGCGCCGGTGCTTGGCCAGCTTTCCAATATCCTCGGACTGGTGGAGCAGATGCAGGCCATCAACACCGATGGCATTGCGCCCATGGCCCATGCGCAAGATGTCAGCTTGCGCCTGCGCGAAGATCGGGTGACCGAATCTGATCAGCATGAGTTGTTTCAATCGGTTGCGCCCCAGGTCGAAGCGGGCTTGTATCTAGTACCCAAGGTGATGGAATAACCTTTCACCACGGAGTGCACGGAGTACACGGAGAAAAGACCATTTGAGTTAGTCCGTGTACGCCGTGTACGCCGTGGTTCATATTTTTGGACCCACATGATCAATAACAGTCTTAAACAACTTGCCGCCGCCCTTGCCGCCAAAAAAACCTCCAGCCGCGAGCTGACGCAGACCTACCTTGCACGCATTGAGCAGCTTAACCCGGAGTTGAACGCCTTCATTACGGTCGATGCCGAGAAAAGCCTGACCCAAGCCGATGCGGCCGACAAGTTGCTGGCGGCGGGTCGTGGCGAAGTATTGACCGGTATCCCTATCGCACAGAAGGATATTTTTTGCGCCCAAGGCTGGCGCACGACTTGCGGCTCGAAGATGCTCGGCAATTTCATCGCGCCCTATGATGCACACGTGATCCAACGCTTTAACGAAGCGGGCGCCGTGAATCTGGGCAAAACCAATATGGACGAATTCGCCATGGGTTCGTCCAACGAGACCTCGTATTTCGGCCAGGTCAAAAACCCCTGGGACAAGCTGGCGGTACCGGGTGGCAGCTCCGGCGGTTCTGCTGCTGCCGTGGCCGCGCGCTTGTGCCCAGCCGCGACCGGCACCGATACCGGCGGCTCGATTCGCCAGCCGGCGGCCTTGACTGGCATTACCGGCATCAAGCCGACCTATGGCGTGGTATCGCGCTACGGCATGATCGCCTTCGCCTCCAGCCTCGACCAAGGCGGGCCCATGGCTAAGAGCGCGGAAGATTGCGCACTGCTGCTCAATACCATGGCCGGTTTTGATACGCGCGATTCCACCAGCCTAGATCGCCCGGTCGAGGACTACGCACGCGATCTGGCGCAGCCTTTGGCTGGTTTGAAAATCGGCCTACCCAAGGAGTATTTCGCAGCAGGTCTGGCGCCTGACGTGGCCCAGACGATCGAAGCGGCGATCGCCGAATACAAAAAACTCGGCGCGCAGGTGGTAGAAATCAGCCTGCCCAATACCCAACTCTCGATCCCGGTGTATTACGTGTTGGCTCCGGCCGAAGCCTCGAGCAATCTGGCGCGCTACGACGGCGTGCGCTACGGCTATCGCGCACCCGAATACAAAGACCTGACCGATATGTACCAAAAAACTCGTGCCCAAGGATTTGGCGCAGAAGTGAAACGCCGCATCCTGATCGGCACCTATGTCTTGTCTGCGGGCTATTACGATGCCTATTACCTCAAGGCGCAAAAACTGCGCCGCTTAATCGCGCAGGATTTCACCGACGCGTTCAAGCAGTGCGACGTGATCATGGGTCCGACCACGCCCACGACTGCGTTCAATTTGGGTGAAAAAAGCAACGACCCGGTATCGATGTACCTGTCGGACATTTACACCATCGCCGTCAATTTGGCGGGTTTGCCGGGCATGTCGATCCCGGTCGGCTTCGGTGCGAATAAGCGCCCGGTGGGCTTGCAAATTATCGGCAATTATTTCAGTGAGGCGAAGATGTTGAATGTCGCTCACCAGTATCAGTTGGCGACCGATTGGCATCAGCGCATGCCTGACGCCATCGCTTAGGAATCTTATGGAAATGCTAAATTCACCCACGCTGCGCGAATTGCGCCAGCACCTGGACAATCACCCCATCTATCGCACGGTGGACAGCCTGCCGCGCCTGCGCTGTTTCATGGAGCATCACATTTACTCGGTGTGGGATTTCATGTCGCTGGTGAAATCGATGCAAGGCGTGATTGCGCCTGCTGGCCACCCCTGGTTACCGGGTAAAGATGAGTCGCTGCGCCGCTTCATCAATGATCTGGTGCTGGGCGAAGAAAGCGATGAATGGACGCGCAACGGCAAGACCCTCTACCTCAGTCACTTCCGCCTGTATCAGCAGGCTATGTTGGAGGTGGGCGCTGACGTGAAGCGCGCGAATGAGTTTTTGCACCTCGTGGAGAGTCTGGGTATCGACGCAGCGCTGGCCGCAAAAGTTGCGCCATCTGCCGCGCGCACATTCATGCGTTCGACCTTTGACTGTCTGGCCAGCGGCAAGCCGCATAAGATCATGGCCTCGCTCGCTGTGGGCCGCGAGCATATTATTCCCGACATGTTTAGCGCCCTGTTGCGCGAAATGGCGATCGAGGAATCCGTTGCGCCCGCTTTTCACTATTACTTGCACCGGCATGTTCAGTTAGATGGAGATCACCATGGCCCGATGTCTCTACGGCTACTGGACACCTTGTGTATGAATGATGCTCAGCGCATCGCCGAAGCGCAAGCCGCAGCCGAAGCGGCCATTGCCGATCGCATCGCGTTCTGGGATGGCGTGATGGACGCCATGCTCGACACCGATTGCGCTAAAGAGAGGGTTGCCTAATGGAATGGGAAGTCGTGATCGGGTTGGAAGTACATGCCCAGCTCTCTACACAATCGAAGATTTTTAGCGGCGCCCCCACCGCCTATGGCGCGGCCCCCAACACCCAAGCCTGCGCTGTGGATATCGCGCTGCCCGGCGTGCTGCCGGTGATGAACAAAGGCGCAACGGAGCGGGCGATTAAATTTGGCCTGGCGGTCGGCGCCAAGATCAACCGCACCTCGGTGTTCGCGCGTAAAAATTATTTCTACCCCGACCTGCCCAAGGGCTACCAGATCAGCCAGTATGAATTGCCGATTGTGGAAGGCGGGACGCTCACCATCCAAGTAGGCGATCAAGAAAAAACCATCCGCATTACCCGCGCGCATTTGGAAGAAGATGCCGGTAAGTCGCTGCACGAAGATTTTCACGGCATGACGGGGATCGACCTGAACCGCGCCAGCACCCCCTTGCTGGAGATCGTGTCCGAGCCGGATATGCGTGGCAGCGCCGAAGCCGTGGCCTACGCCAAGACCTTGCACTCGCTGGTGCAGTATCTTGAAATTTGTGATGGCAATATGCAGGAAGGCTCGTTCCGCTGCGATGCCAATGTGTCGGTTCGCCCCATGGGTACGGATAAACTTGGCACCCGCTGCGAGATTAAGAACCTGAACTCCTTTCGCTTTTTGGAGCGCGCCGTCGAATACGAAGTCGCGCGCCAAATCGAGATCATTGAGGCCGGCGGCAAAATCGCGCAAGAAACTCGGCTCTATGATTCGGATAAGGACGAGACGCGTTCCATGCGCTCGAAAGAGGAAGCCTTCGATTACCGCTACTTCCCCGACCCGGATTTGCTGCCGATGAAGATCAGCGAAGCCATGATCGAGGAGATTCAAAGAACTTTGCCGGAGTTGCCACAAGCCAAACACGCGCGTTTCATGCGCGAATTTGGCTTATCCAGTTATGACGCGAGTGTGCTGACTGCCAGCCGTGACATGGCGGCATATTTCGAACTAGTGGTGAGCCAAACCGGCGCGGCGCAGGCCAAAGCTGCCGCCAACTGGGTGATGGGTGATCTCGCGGGTGCATTGAAACGCGATGGCTTGGAAATTACGCACAGCCCAGTTTCCCCGGGTCAACTCGCAGGTCTGGTTCGGCGCATCGCCGACAACACCATTTCGGGCAAGATCGCCAAGGAAGTGTTTGAAGCCTTGTGGGCGGGCGAGGGTGATGCGGACGCGATTATCGAGGCCAAGGGGTTGAAGCAGATCACAGACACCGGCGCCATCGAAAAAATCATCGACGGCATCATTGCCGCTAACCCGGATCAACTGGCGCAATACCGCTCGGGTAAAGACAAGCTGTTTAGCTTCTTCATCGGCCAGGCCATGAAAGCCACCCAGGGCAAGGCTAACCCGCAACAATTGAACGACCTGCTGAAGAAAAAACTAGCAGGCTAGGGTCTTTTTAGGGTTTGCCGGCAAGGATGCCGGCGCTACAACCGCTTATTTTTTTGCGGGGCTCACTGCCGGTGTAGGTGCCGGTACGACGGGTTTAACCGGCGCGATCGGCGGGGTGGGTGTCGCGATCGTGGCTGGCGTGGGTGCCGCCGTGGTTCCCACTTCAAGAGGCAGCCCCTTTAACTCGCGGAAACGAATCTTATCCGCGCCAAAGCGGCTGCGCAGTCCCCCTTTTTCCTTCTCCAAATTTGCTATGTTCCCACGAAAACGCCCCATCTCTTCGCCGGTTGTTTTGATATCGCTGATGAGATCAGGCGGCACAGGTTTGTTTCTTTGCACAAAACTCGCTTCTTGTTTCTTCAGGCCATCATATCGACCCTGTACTGACTTAATTCTGAGTTCGTTACTTTTGATCTGGATGTCCACCTGCCCCAGGTTGCGCTGCAGGGCCAAGTCGATTTCCGTGATATCGGTGTAAGTCGCGAGCAAGGCTTTATCGCGCCGCTGTTGTTCGGCGGCAACTGCTTTCTCCACTTTTTCCTTTGCCTCCGCCTCATCGCGCGCCTTGATTTGTTCCGGCGTGAGCGCCGCACTGGTTTTTTTTACCACCACCCCGCTTTGATTGAGTTGGGCATTGCCCTGCTTCGCGTACTCTGGCGGGATGGTGTCGCCGTAGTGCACCTTACCTTTAGTGTCCACCCATTTGTACATAGTGGCCTGGGCAGGCAGGCTAAAGGCCAAGCCCATCGAAACAATGATTAACAAACGATTCATGTTGCACTCCTTGCGCCATATTGATGCTTATATTCCAACACTTTTTCCAAATGCGCGGCAAGTGCGGATTGGCCGCGCAAGTAGGCGATTAAATCTTCCAGCGTGGCAATCGCGATTACGGGCAGACCGTAATCGCGCGTCACTTCTTGCACTGCCGACAACGCGCTCTGGCCGCGTTCCTGCCGATCCAGCGCAATCGCGACACCGCAAGGTATCGCCTCGTGGGCGCGTATCAGGCTCACCGATTCGCGCACAGAGGTGCCGGCCGAAATGACATCATCGACAATTAATACCCTTCCCTTTAGGGGGGCGCCTACGGTGTTGCCGCCCTCGCCGTGGTCTTTTCTCTCTTTGCGATTGAAGGCGAAGGGAACGTTGCGCCCCATTTCGGCCAGCGCCACCGCAATCGTCGCCACCAGCGGAATACCCTTATAGGCCGGCCCGAATAGCATATCGAACTCCACCTGCGACGCCAAAATCGCTTTCGCGTAGAATTGCGACAGCTTGGCCATCGACGCACCATCGTCGAACAGGCCTGAATTAAAAAAATAGGGCGACAGTCGCCCGGCCTTGGTTTTGAACTCCCCAAACAGCAAGACCTGCTTGCCGATGGCGAATTCGATGAATGCTTGTCTGAAGTCTGAATGAGTCACGTATGAACACGGATTACATGAATGAGTTCCCTCCATTATACCGACCTAGTTACCGAATTTCCCCGTGTTTATCTGCGTTTATCCCAGGTTAAAAACTAAATGCGCATCATCACTGCCAACCTCAACGGCATTCGCTCCGCCAGCAACAAGGGCTTTTTTGAGTGGCTGCACAAGCAGCATGCGGATGTAGTCTGTGTGCAGGAGTTGAAAGCCCAAGCGCCCGACCTGACGCGCGAAATGTTGCAACCCGATCGTTTTATCGGCTACTTTCACTATGCCGAGAAAAAAGGTTATAGCGGCGTTGGCCTGTATGCCAAAAAGCAGCCGGATAAAATCATTGAAGGCTTGGGCATCGCCGACATCGATGCCGAGGGGCGCTATATCCAAGCTGACTTCGGCAACTTGAGCGTGATCTCAGTTTATCTGCCCTCCGGTTCATCCTCAGCAGAGCGTCAGCAAGCCAAATTCAGTTTCATGCAGCGTTTCTTTCCGCATCTGCAAGCGCTTAAAACCGGTGGACGCGAAGTCATTCTCTGCGGCGACTGGAACATCGCACACAAAGAGATCGACCTCAAAAACTGGAAAGGTAATTTGAAGAACTCCGGTTTTCTGCCAGAGGAACGAACATGGCTGACCCAAGTGTTCGACGAGTTGGGCTTCGTCGATGTTCATCGCCGGCTGTATCCAGAAGCGAGCGGGGAAGCCTATACCTGGTGGTCGAACCGCGGCCAGGCCTACGCCAAGAATGTCGGATGGCGCATTGATTACCAGATTGCGACGCCGGAGATTGCGGCAATGGCAACACAGGCGACGGTGTATAAAGGCGAGAAGTTCTCCGACCATGCGCCACTGATGATCGATTACGAATACACCTTATGATTGAAAAGCATCATCCCTGGCTTGCCGCCTTGAGGATTTACGCGCACCCGCGCGTGGTCGGCATGTTGTTCCTCGGCTTCTCCGCCGGGCTGCCGCTGTTGCTGGTGCTGGGCACGCTGTCGTTCTGGCTATCGGAGGCGGGCATCGCGCGCGCCACCATCGGCCATTTGAGTTGGGTAGGGCTGGCGTATGGCTTTAAGTTTCTGTGGTCGCCATTGGTGGATCGGCTGAATCTGCCGATCCTGACTGCCCGGCTGGGGCGGCGGCGGGCATGGTTATTGGTGTCGCAACTCTGTATTGCGGCGGCCTTGCTCGGCATGGCGAATACCGACCCGGTGCTGAATTTGACGCATATGGTGTGGTTTGCGCTGGCGGTGGCGTTTGCGTCGGCGACGCAGGATATCGCGCTCGACGCCTATCGCATCGAAGCGGTGGAAATTGAAAAGCAGGGCGCAATGGCGGCGACCTATCAGGCGGGCTACCGCATGGCGATGATCACGGCGGGCGCGGGGGTGTTGTGGATTGCGGCGAGCATCGATCCGTCGGAAGCCACCTATGACTACCGCCCCTGGCAGGTGGCGTACACCATCATGGCAGGGTTGATGCTCGTGGGCATCGTCACTACGCTCATCATCCGCGAGCCGGAGAAAAAAGTGTCCGCCATCACCACCGAGCGTGAAGTCCACGCGCGCGACCGTTTCGCCGCCGCCGGCTTATCGGGCGGTGTGCTGAATGCGACGGCATGGGTTTACAGTGCGGTGCTATCACCCTTCATCGATTTCATCCAACGCTTTAAATGGCAGGCCGCGCTGATTCTCGCCCTGATCGCGGTGTACCGCATTTCCGACATCGTCATGGGCGTGATGAGCAATCCGTTTTATCAGGAGATGGGCTTCACCAAGGATGAGGTCGCCACCGTGTCCAAAGTCTACGGCGTCATCATGACCATCGCGGGGGCGGCGCTGGGCGGGCTGCTGACGATGCGCATGGGGGTGATGCGCACGCTGATGCTGGGTGCGTTGCTCTCGGCCGCCACCAATTTACTGTTCGTGTGGCTGGCGGGGCGCGGGCATGATGTCGGCGCATTGGTGTTCACTATCTCGGCGGACAATCTCTCCGCCGGGATCGCGTCCAGCGCGTTTGTCGCTTATCTCTCCGGTCTCACCAACCAGGCTTATTCCGCGACGCAATATGCATTGTTCACCTCGGTGATGTTGCTGCTCCCAAAATTCATTGCAGGGTTTACCGGCGAGTTTGTCGATGCCTATGGCTGGGCTAACTTTTTCACTGGCACCGCCTTGATTGGCGCACCGGTGTTGATTCTGGTGTGGCTCGCGGCGCGGATGCACGACAAGGAAAAGTAAACAGCCATGGCCGAATTCAGCCTGCTCGCGGTTTTTCTCACCGGCCTCCTCGGCGGGGTGCATTGTGTGGGCATGTGCGGCGGTATCGTCGGCGCGTTTTCACTGCAATTGCCGGGTAGCGGTCCACGACTCTCCTATCATCTCGCCGCGAATCTCGGCCGGCTGACGAGCTATGTCATCGCAGGGTTGATAGCCGGCGCCTTGGGTTCCACCAGCGCGTTTCTATCGCAACTATTTCCGGCGGAAAAAATACTCTATGTATTCGCCAATCTGGTACTGATCGCTTTGGGGCTGCACTTGGCGGGCATCTGGTCCGGCGTGCTGATATTGGAAGCGGCGGGCGGCGGGGTGTGGAAACGTTTGCAGCCGCTATTTAAAAAACTGGTGCCGATTCAGAGCGTGCCGCAAGCATTCGCGGCGGGCATGGTGTGGGGCTGGCTGCCGTGCGGGCTGGTGTATAGCGTGTTGATCGCCGCCTTGGCGAGCGGCAGTGCGTTGCAAGGCGGTTTGACCATGCTCGCTTTTGGTCTGGGCACGCTGCCGAATCTATTGTTAATGGGAATATTTGCTAGCCAACTGCAAAAATTTTTCACCCGGCGTGGGGTGAGATTAACGGCTGGCTTAGTGATTGTCGCGCTGGGCGGCTTGGGTTTAATGCGTGGGTTTAGCTGAGTTGCTCGACCCGATACACGGCGAGGCTGCCCAACAAATTCGGCAGCACCGAAACCTGGTGTCCGCGATGGATCACGCTGCGCTCCAGAATGCGCACGTTGAGCTTGATGCAGAAGGCTTCGAAATCCTTGAGCGTGCACAGATGGATATTCGGTGTGTCATACCATTGGTAAGGCAAGTCGCGCGACACTGGCATGTGGCCGGCAATGACCTGCAGCCGGTGTTGCCAGTAGCCGAAGTTGGGGAAGGTCACGATCGCTTGACGACCGACGCGCAGCATTTCTTGCATGATGCGCTCGGTGTGCTTCATGGATTGCAAGGTCTGCGACAGGATGACGTAATCGAATGAACCGGACTCGAAGCCGGAGAGGCCGGATTCCAAATCGGTTTGAATCACATTCACGCCGTTTTTCGTGCAAGCCAGGATTTTTTCGTCGGCGATCTCCACGCCATAACCCCAAACCTTACGTGCTTCTTTCAGGTAGCGGAGCAAGCTGCCGTCGCCGCAGCCGAGGTCGAGCACTTTCGCGCCGCTCTGCACCCACTCGGCAATCGTCTCGAAATCCGCGCGCTGGCGTGCGTGCGCCATCATTTGCGCATTCATGCGACGTCTCCCAAATCGATGCGTTGCATGTAGGCGCGCACTAGATCGTGGTAGTACGGATCGACCATCAAGAAGGCATCATGACCGTGGCTGGACGTGATTTCGGCATAGGTTACATCACGTTCATTATCCAACAGCGCCTTGACGATCTCGCGCGAGCGTTCCGGCGCAAAGCGCCAATCGGTGGTAAACGAGACGATCAGAAAGCCTGCTTTAACCGATTGCAGGGCCTGTGCTAACGAGCCTTCGTTGTGGTGATGGGTCGGGTCGAAATAATCCAGCGCCTTGGTCATAAGCAGATAGGTATTCGCATCGAAGCTCTCGGCGAATTTGTCGCCTTGATAGCGCAAGTAGGATTCGATCTCAAACTCGACGTCGTAGCCATACTGGAACGCGCCGGCACGCAGCATGCGGCCGAATTTGCTGCCCATCACATCGTCCGAGAGATAGGTAATGTGGCCGAGCATGCGGGCGAGGCGCAAGCCGCGCTTGGGTACCACCTCGTGCGCATAATAATCACCGCCATGAAAATCCGGATCGGTGAGAATCGCTTGCCTTGCGACATCATTAAAAGCGATGTTTTGCGCGGTGAGTTTGGGTGCGGCGGCGATTACCAAAGCATGCCTGATCCGCTCCGGGTAGGTAATACTCCATTGCAGCGCCTGCATGCCGCCCAGACTACCGCCGACGACCGCCGCAAATTGTTGGATGCCCAATTGATCGGCGAGACGCGCTTGGGTTTCGACCCAATCATCCACTGTCACCAGGGGAAAATGCGCGCCATAGGGCTGACCGGTCGCCGGGTTGAGGCTGGAAGGCCCGGTCGAGCCATGGCAGCCGCCGAGATTGTTCAGACCGATGACAAAAAACCGATTGGTGTCGATCGGCTTGCCGGGGCCGATCATGGTGTCCCACCAGCCGGGGCGCTTGTCGTGTTCTGAATGAAAGCCCGCGACATGGTGATTGCCGGACAACGCATGGCAAATCAGCACGGCGTTGTTTTTATCGGCGTTGAGCTGCCCGTAGGTCTCGTAAACGAGTTCGTAGCGATCAAGCACGGCGCCGCTGCGCAGCTTGATGGGAGTATCGAAGCGCGCGGTTTGCGGTGTGACAAAACCGACGGAAGTGGGATCGGGGGAATGCACGGTTGTATATGAATCGGGCTTATTGGGCCGCATTATATCCTCATTCACACTCAAGAAATCTGCCCAACGCGCCGCTAATCAACTCAGCAGTTCCTTGCAGGAGGTAATCATGAATACGCCTTGCCACATCCCATTGGCGGACATCAAGTCCGTGTATAGCCTGGCCGAAGTCGATCGCGCCATGGAGGCAGCTTCCCCCAGCAAGAACGAACCGCTCAAGGCGCTGTACGAAAAGATGCGTGAGCGCGGTGGCGATCGCTACCTGGTGCGGCCATCCTCGACTGACGGCATCGATGCTTTGTACGACGTCTGTCCTAATTTCAAGCCGGTGATCGACGATATCAAGAAACACACTACACTCGCCATCTCCGGTCAGGAACCGGTGTATTTCATGCCGATCTTGCTGCTGGGCGAGCCGGGCTTGGGTAAAACCCATTTCGCCAAGTGCTTGGCGCAAGTGCTGGGCACCGGCTTTGAATTCGTGTCAATGAGTTCACTCACGGCGGGCTGGATACTCTCCGGCGCCTCCTCACAATGGATGAATTCCAAGCCGGGCAAGGTCGCGCAATCGCTGGTGGACGGCGAATACGCCAATCCCTTAATTGCCCTGGACGAGGTGGATAAGGCCGGCGGCGATGCGCGCTACGACCCGATGGGTGCGCTCTATACCCTGTTGGAGAAGGATACCGCGCGGCATTTTAAAGATGAGTTCCTCGAAGTGCCGTTGAATGCCAGTCATATTTTGTGGATTGCGACCGCGAATGAAGAGGGTGCGATCCCGGAGCCGATTCTCAATCGCATGAATGTGTATTCCATCGGGCGTCCGGATCGCGAGGGCGCGATGCGTATCGCGCGTGCTTTGTACGCTGAGATCGTGTCCGAGCATAGCTGGGGGTTCGAGCCGGAATTACTGGAAGAGGACGTGCTGGAAACACTCGTGGATGTGCCGCCACGCGATATCCGCAAACTGCTGCTGGATGCCTTCGGCAATGCCAAGCTCGATGGTCGTGACTATCTCACGCTAAAGGATTTGGATCTGGAGCGCTTGGCCAAGCGCAAGGCCAAGATCGGGTTTTACAGCTAAGGTGCGTTAAGAAAGATTGCGTGTTTTGGAGTAACGCCGGTCACCGGATTTATCGCGTGGGCGAGCGTGATGGTCGCGTCGGTCGTCTGTTTCGCGCCGATCCAGTTCGGGGGGGAAATCCGCCAGAATTTCCGCTAGGTAGTCGCGTGCGCGGGTTTGCAACAAAACTTGGCCTTCGGGAGTCTCCAGTAAATTGCGGATCTCATCCGGGCCGCTGGAAGATTTGTTAATCGCATCCTGCCAGGCTTGCATGATGTAGCGCTGCACGGTCGATTTTTGTTCAGCAGTGCCATCGAATTCCATTTCATCATCCAGACCATCCACCATCGAAAACTCGATGCCTTGCTGCCCGAT
>JADMJT010000005.1:5667-18810 GCA_018781585.1 Burkholderiales bacterium | reverse complement strand
CATCGCCGCAAATAACCTACGTAACCAATTAGCAATAGTTTTGTATTGTCTTTGCAATGCGCGGCATTTACTTTGCCACCAAGGAGAATTTCATGAATTCATTTTTTAAAGCACTGGAGTCGCAACGGTGGGACGACCATCGCTATTACCATCACAGCCGGATCAACCAATCGCTCCATTTTGTAAGCGCGATAAGCTTCCTTTCTGCCTATGTGATGCTGTTCACGAATCCGGTTGCCGCCGCCCTGACCGGCTGGCTGATTGCGATGACCACTCGACAAACTGGGCACTTCTTCTTCGAGCCAAAAGGCTATGACGAAGTTAACCAGGCCACCCACGAGCACAAGGAAGCAATCAAAGTGGGCTACAACCTGAAGCGCAAAATTGTGCTGATCGCGATCTGGGCGCTCTCGCCACTTTTGCTCTACCTCGATCCCACTTTGTTCGGGATCCTAAAAGCACATAGCAACCCGGTTGGGTTTGTTCGCAACGTGGCGCTGGTCTGGCTGGCCGTCGGTGTCGGCGGCTTGCTGTTCCGTACTGTGCATCTGTTTTTCCTGAAGGATGTGCAAACGGGATTGGTGTGGCTGACAAAAATCCTGACCGACCCTTTCCACGACATCAAGCTCTACTACAAAGCGCCGCTTTTTCTACTGCGCGGTGAATTAATCGATCCAGCCATCTCGGAACGGCACGCATAAGGCAACGTGTCTGCGTCTTTTGAGGGGGGAATGTTCAAAAGCGGTGTGTGATCATTTCCCACAAGATGCGGCGTTTAATCGATTTGTTCGTCAGCGCCGCATTCGACCACCACCAACTGTCCTGTTGCATGGCGCGGGCGGCTGTCACGAAACGATCGGCCACCGCCTCAAAATCGGCCTCCGTATAGTTGAGGCTGAAGATGAGGCGACCGCTTCCCACCCAACTCAACGCCAAGCCCTCGGAACGCAAATAATATTGAAACATCCAGTTGTAGCGCGAAGGCTGCGTGTAGTAGACGGTCCAGATAGTGGACATATTAGCCACTTGCAGCGGCAGCCCGGCTTCCTTCAGCCTTCGGTTGAGGTGCGCTGCTCTACTGTTCCAGACCTCATCCAAATTACGGTAAATACCACGTATTTCGGGAGTCTCGATGCGTTGCAAAAAAGCGTGCATGGCCCCCATCACATAGGGATGCGCATTGAAGGTGCCGCGCGCAAAGCAAATGTCCGCCGGACGATGTTCGCGAAAACGCCGCATCAGCGCTTTGCGGCCGCACACCACGCCAACGGGCAAACCGCCGCCGAGCGTCTTGCCGTAGGTGACCATGTCGGCCTGTACGCCGAAATAGGCTTGCGCGCCACCCGCCGCAATACGGAAACCGACGAAGACTTCATCAAAAATCAGCACGATATTTTTTTCGGTGCAAATCGCACGCAGTTGTTTCAACCATGCGGTATAAGCCTCACGATCAAAATGTGCGCTGCGCGAACTATCGACGAGCGACGAATCTCCCGGCGCATTCACATTCGGATGCAAGGCCTGCAGCGGGTTGATGAGCACACAGGCGATGTCGCGCCGCTTCCTCAGCACCCGCAGGGAATCGTCGTCCATGTCCTTCAAGGTATAGGTCTCGTGCGCCGGCACGGGGTTGCCGATGCCCGGCTGCACGTCTCCCCACCAGCCGTGATAAGCCCCGCAGAAGCGCACCAGATGCGAGCGCCGCGTATGGTAGCGCGCCAGCCGAACCGCCTGCATAACGGCTTCCGTACCGGACATGTGGAACGACACCTCGTCGAGCCCAGAGATGGCTTTCAATCGTTTTACGTTGTAGGCAACCACTGGATGATAGGCGCCGAGCACGGGGCCGAGTTCCTGCACCAGCGCACTGCCGCGCGCAATGCATTCTTTGTAGAAATCATTGCCGAAAACGTTCACGCCATACGAGCCAGTCAGATCATAGAAGCGATTGCCGTCAAGATCGGTCACGCTCACGCCGGAAGACGACTGAACAAACGCGCCGCTCTTGAGGTGTTTGCGCACGAAGCGTCTAAACTGAAACGGCACACGGTAGGCGCTGGTGAATTGGAGATCGGAGATGCTGTCTTCCACTTCCGCGGTGAGCCGGTCTGTTTCGGCGAAGCGCGTCTGATAAAGCACGGCAAGCCGCATGAAACCCGCGCGACGATGCGCGGCGATATCCTCCGGCGCATCATCCGCTCGGAAGAAATGCGTGCCGTCATATTCGTAGAACGGCAGGCGCGCCGCGACTCGCCGCGCCATGCGCGAATGGCCGGACAAGGACGGGTGTTTGGCCTTCGAGAGTTCCAGCCGGGTCTTGAGTTTTTGCAGCAAGGCTGCCAATACAATCGCGGCGAGCGCGTAAAGTGCCAATGTGCGGGTCACGAATTTTCTCCGCCGCCAGTTTTGCCTACCTGCATTACAAAACCATGACAGTGCGTTCCGTGATTGCCCAACTTTTTCAGCAGGAAGACCTCAACTTTCTGCTGACTAACCGTATCCCGCGGCGTCTGCTGACACAGTTCATGGGCTGGTTCAGCCAAATCGAGCAGCCGCTGGTACGCGAGCTATCGATAGCCGTTTGGAAATTATTCTCGGACCTCGACTTGAGCGAGGCGAAAAAAAACAAGTTCAAAAGTCTGCACGACTGCTTTACGCGGGAACTCAAGCCGGGCGCTCGTTCGATCGATCCGGATCCGGCCCTGCTGGTCAGCCCATGCGACGCGATCGTCGGCGCCTGCGGCCGAGTGGAGGGCATTACCGTGCTTCAGGCTAAGGGCTTCCCGTACACACTGCTGGATTTGCTGGGCGACCCTGAGTTGGTCCACACCTATCGCGATGGTCACTATGTGACGCTGCGACTCACCGCCACTATGTACCATCGCTTCCACGCCGCGCACGACTGCCATGTCGAGCAGCTCACCTACATATCCGGCGACACCTGGAACGTCAACCCGATCGCGCTCAAGCGGATCGAGAAGCTGTACTGCAAAAACGAGCGCGCCGTGATCAAGACGAGGCTAGCGGCCAGCGGCCATGTCGTTACGCTGGTACCGGTTGCGGCAGTGCTTGTGGCGAGCATCCGGCTGCATTTTCTCAATATCTTGCTGCATCTCAACTATCGCGGACCGACGGTCATTCCATGCAACGCACCGTTCACCAAGGGTCAGGAAATGGGTTGGTTTCAGCATGGATCAACCATCATCGTCTTCGCCCCGAAAGGCTTCACGCAGTGCGAAAACGTGCAAGCAGGCCGCGTCATCCGCATGGGGCAGCCGCTACTGCAGCTCCCTATTCCGAGCTCATAGCGAGCTCCGCGCGGTGATGCAGATTCTTTATTGGTGCAGCGTTTTGACGAGGCGGACTAAACGGCGCGAATTTTATTTTTGCCCCCACTGCGCCGGAATCGCAGCCAAGTGACACTCAGCCCCGCCAATAGCATGAGGTAGGTTTCGGCTTCCGGCACTGCGGCGGCGTAGTTATAGGCCAACTCTACTGTGGTTTGCACGGCGGTTTGGCCCAGCACGATGCCAAAGCCATTATCGATTTGCGAAAAATAGGCCGCCGATGCCGCGAAGGGCATGCTTACCATGCCCAAGCCGGTGAAAAGGGCCAATTCGGCCGGATGGCTCCAGGCATGGAGTCCAGCGAATGACCGAAGTGGGAGCGGATTAAGGTTGCCCAAGCCGGTTGGAAGGCTGAAGTTAACAGGATATGCGCCACCGGCTCCCACCACTTGGTTGAATGAATTAGACAGCGCACCGCTGGTGTGGATGATGGCGTTGTCAGGTCCCTTGAATATGGCTTGTTGTGTGAAGTTGATTCCAAAATTCGCGGTGGATCCTAAATTCATGAACCCTAATTTGTTCTGAAAATCGCCGCTGAAAGTCGCGACCACCGAGTTTAGCGTGCCCAGTAAGGGGTCAAATTGGTTGAAGGTTAAATTGGTATTTAGGTTGGTCGTGACATAACCCAAGTTAACCGTTTGAGTGGTATAGGCTGCCTGAGCCGGATTGGCGCACGCCACGGCGACTAAGAGCGCGATTCCTGGCAGCTTGAAAGTGCGTTTCGACATTTTATTTCCCTTTCTTGCGATGACAAAAATTTTCACAAAGTTCCTATATTGTTTCGAGTCCGATTCGACTATTCTGAAAAAAATGTTGTTGTCTATCAAGATAGATTTTTTCGAGAGTCATTAACCCAATTAAAACATTTTAACGAGTCAATATTTCCATTGATTGATCGTATTTATTTAAAACGTAGGGCGTTTGACCTATTCGGGATAGCAAGCTTCACGTTGCATGGTTCGCTTTTCCCAAAGTTGTAACAAATCATCTTTAGAATACGGCCTCTTTCGCGCGAGGCCTGCATGCAAACCAGTCGTCAGTGGTTGTTCCGACGTCAGCTATCGCTGGTTTCCCTCATCAAGATGTTTCTCGATCCTGCCGTGGCGATCGCCACACTGGCAGGCGTCGCATCGTATTTCGGCGAGGCGTTTCAAGGCCCCTATCTCGTGCTGGCGCTGGTCGTATTTTCCTTGACCTTTCCCGGCAATTTGCCCGAGGCCACGATCAAGTCCCTATGGCAAGACATCATCGGGCCCTGGTTCACGGTAGTGGCGATTTTGTTTTTCTTTGGCTATGCGACGGGCTATCTGGACGCATTTCCGCAGGAAGCCATTGTTACCTGGATTCTCGCAACGCCGGTGCTGCTCTATGCCGCACATCGATTTTTACGCCGCATGCTGCCGAGAATCCTGTCGTGGGAGGGCAGCCATCGCAGCGCAGTGATCGTCGGTGCAAACGATTTGGGCCGCAAACTGGCCGATCGCTTGAAACTAGATTCATTTCTGGGCATATCGTTCAAAGGTTTTTTTGATGACCGGGCTACGGTGCGGCTGGGCGAGGTGGGGGAGGGCGCGATTCTCGGGCGCATGGGCCTGTTGACGGATTACGTCAAAGAAAATAACGTGGATTTGATCTACATCGCGCTGCCCATGGCTTCCCAGCCGCGCATTTTGCAAATGCTCGATGATTTGCGCGATACCACCGCATCGGTCTATTTCGTGCCCGACATTTTCATGTCCGATCTGATCCAGGCGCGCATCGACGATGTGCGCGGCCTGCCGGTGGTGGCCGTATGTGAAACCCCCTTTTATGGCGTCAATGGATTGCTCAAGCGGCTAAGTGACCTCTTCATCTCCAGCGTCATCCTGCTGCTGGTTTCACCGCTCATGCTCGCCATCGCGCTAGGGGTCAAGTACTCTTCGCCCGGTCCGGTTCTGTTCAAGCAGCGCCGGTATGGTCTCGATGGGCAAGACATCATTGTCTACAAATTCCGCTCTATGAGTGTGTGCGAAGACGGCGGCCGTATCGAACAAGCGAAAAAAAACGACAAGCGGGTCACCCCCTTTGGCGCGTTCCTGCGCAAAACCTCACTTGATGAGTTGCCGCAATTTTTAAACGTGCTGCAAGGCGGCATGAGCATTGTCGGGCCGCGCCCGCACGCCGTGGCGCACAACGAGCTGTATCGCAAGCTGGTCAAGGGCTACATGATTCGGCATAAAGTAAAGCCCGGCATCACCGGCTGGGCGCAGGTCAACGGCCTGCGCGGTGAGACGGATACCGTAGAAAAGATGGCGGATCGGATTCGGTACGACATCGACTATCTGCGGCATTGGTCATTGGTGTTCGACCTCATGATCATTCTCAAAACCGCACTGGTTGTGGTTCGCGACCGCAACGCCTACTAAGCGCTTTCATATAACCAAAACCCGCATCTCGCATTCATCGCCACGTAACAATCATCCCTGATGCTTGACGCATAAAACCGGCGCATAGACGGACGATCGACAGCGTTACGAAGCGAGGGCAACATGAAAATACTGGAACGGTTGCGTGACTTGGCAGAGGGACTAAGAATCGAACCACGGAATCTCGACGCTGCTTATGAAGTGATTCCGCTCGATTTTGAGTCGATAGACTATGAAGACCCCTATGGTCTAGAGGTGTCCGATCCGTTGCCGGATTCGGGGTTGTCCTGCCACACGCTGGACGGTTTGCGTCGGCGCATCCCGGAGGTGCATGAGGAGATTCCGCCTGAGGGTTATGTCATATCCGATCAAAATGAAAGCTTCGATCCCCAGTAAGTCCGGCAGACTTCTAGCGCTTCCGCATTTCATCACAATCCCCCGCGTTGTCATCAGCCTGTAACACATTCCCCCGACATTACCGCTTCAAGTGGCGGAGGCTTACTCTGGCCCGAATCAGGTAAGGGCGTATGCCCACGATACTGTTTGCTCAGGTTTCCAGACATTTCAATAAGACAGCTCGCATCAAGGCGCACCGCAGGGCTGCTGACATTAGGGCTGGCTGCCGGCATGGCCGTCGCGTTGGATCAAGCGAACCAGGACGCCGTACTGCAGTTCACGCGCGTCCATTATGGCGCTCCGGCAGTAGCGCGCATCCGCAACTGGTTTTCCCTGATGCTTGGCGCCAGCCAGTCGGGCGAAAGGGAGAAGCTCAAGCAGGTCAATGAATTTTTTAACCGCATACCCAACACCAGTGACCAGGCGCAGTGGGGGAAATCGGATTATTGGGCCACACCCTTGGAGCTGATCGGCGCTAACGGCGGTGATTGTGAGGATTTCGCACTGGCCAAATATTTCACCCTGCGCGATCTCGGCGTGCCGGATGAGCGCCTGCGCTTGACCTATGTGCGCGCGTATCTTCCCGCCAGCAAGGAGATGCAGTCGCACATGGTATTGACTTATCACTCCGCGCCCGACGCCGAACCGCTGGTCCTCGACAATCTGACAAACGCGATCAAGCCGGCCTCCGAACGCAAGGATTTGGCGCCGACCTATAGTTTCAACGGCGCCCAGTTATGGGCGTCGAAGCTGCGCGGGAGCGGCCGTTTGAGCGAGCCGGCGCCGGCAAATTTATGGAGCATGCTGCGCGCGCGCCTACTGGCCGACGAGCATGCGCCGCAAACCATGGGAGAAAAATAAAATGGGACTCGCGCAACAATTGATCACTCTGCTCTCGCTGTTGTTGATGTGCGCCTTCGGCGGCAGCTTCGTGCTCGGCGTCAGTCAGGCCAAAGACTATTTCAATCAACAGCTCGGTGTGCATGCGCAAGACACCGCCACTGCGCTGGCCGTGGCGCTCGCGCCAGCGCTGGCGAAAGCAGATCGCGCGGCGGTGGAATCCATGGTGGAGGCGATCAGCGACGGCGGTTTCTTCAGCAGCGTGCGGGTCGAAGCGCGCGACGGCCAAACGCTGGCGGAGCGCGTGACGCCGCTACGGGTGGAGGGCGTGCCGTCCTGGTTCATGCAATGGGTGGCGCTCGACATGCCGGTGAAGGAAGCGGTGGTGCAGGATGGCTGGCGCGTGAGTGGCCGAGTGCGCGTGGCAAGCCATACCGGCTTCGCCTACCAACGGCTCTGGCATGATACCTACATCACATTCTGGTGGTTCGCCGCGTCGTGGGCGGTCTTGTGCCTGGTCGCTTTCAGCGTGGTGCGGTGGGCGCTCAAACCGCTCGATAAAATGCAAGCGCAAGCGGTGGCGATCAGCGATGGCAAGTTTCGGGTGCTGGAAGCAATCCCCTATACGCGTGATTTGCGCCATATCGCGCAGGCGCTGAATACGATGAGCAAAAAAGTCGAGGGCATGTTCAAAAGCAAGCTGGATCTGATCCGGAAGATCGAACAGGAAGCGATACTTGACCCCTTGACCGGCGCGCTCAATCGCGCCCAATTCGAGTCGCGCGTGCATGCGTGGCTGCAGCAGGAGGAAGCATTCGCGCATGGCGGGTTCTTCATCGTGCGTTTGTCCGGGCTGGCCGAGTACAACAGCCAACACGGCTATGAAGCGGGCAACGAATTACTGCGCCAGTCGGCGGATTATCTTGCCAGCGTGGCCGAGCGGCTCGGCGAATGCCTAGTGGGCCGGCTTGGCGGCGCCGAGCTGGGTTTGGCCGTATCCGGCTTAGCGCCCGACGAAACCAAGCTGCTGGGCATTGAAATTTCTCAACGCCTATACAGCATCTGCATTGCTGGCGTGAGTGCGCCGTTGGCGGGCGCGCATGTGGGTGTCGGTTTTATGGACAGATCGACGCAAACGGTTTCAACCGTGCTTGCGGAAGCCGACATGGCGTTGCGCAAGGCTGAGTTGAAAAACCATTTCGGCTGGCATGCCTACGAGCGAAAACAATTGGAAGGCGGTCTCATACTAGGCGCATCCGCCTGGCGCCGCCTGCTGACTGCCGCGATCGAATTGAATGGATTCCGTTTATATAGTCAGCCGGCGGTCGCCTGCGCCGACCGCGCCGTGCTGCACCATGAAATCCTCGCACGACTGATACAAGCCGACGGTTCGTTGATCCCAGCCGGCATTTTCATGCCGATGGCGCGGCGCTTGGGGCTGGCGCCGGAAATCGATTGGCTGCTGATCGACGAGGGGCTGGCCCGCGTCGAGGCATTGGCCGGCACGCGCGGCGTCTACTCCTTCAACCTCTCGCTCGACACTTTGCGCGACCTGATTTTTGTCCCGCGCTTGAGTGCACGTTTGCACGACAAGGCCGCGCTGGCGCCCTATCTCTGCTTCGAAATTCCCGAACGTGCGCTCTCCGCCGTGCCGTTTGTCGTGCAAGATCTGATGACGCGTCTGCGGCCACTGGGCGTGCGCTTTGGCCTCGATCAAGTCGGGAGCGATAGCAGCACCTTGCATCACCTCAAATCCCTGCGCTTCGATTTCATCAAGCTGGATGGCGCGCTCCTGCCAGAGTTGGAAAAACAAATAGAGCGCAAGGTTTACGTGCGCACGCTGTGTGATTTTGCGCACGACGTCGAATGTCAAGTCATCGCCACCGGCGTGGAAAGCAATGCGCAAATGGCGTTGGCCTGCGAAATGGGCGTGGACGCTGTACAAGGCAAAGCGATTGGCGAGCCGGCGCCGATGCGCGAGTCATGAGTTGTCACGCAACAGTCATACGACCCCTCTAACATCTCGCGCTTTGTGGGAGAGAGCAATGAACATTAAACGCATCGGCTGCATCGTTTGCCTCGCCATCGGTAGCCAGTGGGCCTACGCAGCGGACAGCGGCGACGAAATCATCGCCAAGATGGGCGCGTTCGAACTCAAGCGCGGCGAAGTGAAAAAACTGGCCGAGGCCCAGGGCATCGCGCTCAAAGGCAACAAGCAAGCGGCGCTGGCGCTGGAGCAACTCGCGCGCGCCGAGTTGCTCCGGCGCGCGGTGCTGGCCGAAGCCAAGAAAGCACAATGGGAAAAGAAGCCTGAAGTGCAGCAGCAAATCGAGCGTGCCAAGGACCAAGTGCTGGTGGCCAGCTACATGAACCACACCGCGCGGCCGCCCGCGAATTACCCGGCCGAGCAAGAATTGAAACAAGCCTACGAGGCCAACAAAGCCATGTTCATCGCACCGGCGCAATATCGCGTCGCACAGATTTACTTAGCCAATGATAAAGACGCCGCCAAGGCTGAGCGCCAAGCCGAAGAGCTGACGCGCCGTGCGCGCGAAAAAGGCGCCGACTTCGCCGAATTGGCGCGCAAGCATTCCGCGCATCCGGAAAGCGCCGCCAATGGTGGCGACATGGGCTGGCTGGCCGAGGACCAACTGCTGCCCGAGCTACGTCCTGCACTGCGCAACTTACTGGCGGGCGAAATCGCCAAACCGGTGAAATCCGCGAATGGCTGGCATGTGCTCAAGCTGGCCGAACGCAAAGAAAGCGCGCTGCGCCCCTTCGCCGAAGTGAAGGACAGCCTGACGCATCTCATGCGCCTGCGCCTGGCCGAACAAAACGAACGCGAATACATGAACAAGCTCGTCGCGCAAAGCCCGGTATCGGTCAACGAAATCGCGCTGGCGAATATGATTGAGTGAGCATAGCCCAACGGCGTTTTCGTAGCGCCGGCATCCCTGCCGGCAAATCGGCGCCACGCACAGTAGCCCATTCGGCCTATACCGGCCATCTTTCCCTCCCCAGAATTGTCATGCGCCGCGCCTAGTATGTAGCGCTACGCCCGCACGCTGCCGTGCTCGATTCGGAGAAAATCATGCAAGGCGTTCTATCCCGTATTCCTGGTGCGCTGGGAATGCTCGCACTGTTATTGTTTGCCGCGCCGGCCGTTGCATTGCCGGCGGGCAAAATTCCGGACGCCGCGCGTGCCGCCTTTATGCGTGGCGAGCCACAGGAAATCTTGGTGTTGTTCGATGACCAGGCGATTCAAGCGCAAGCCGCCGCACTCAGAAAGCAATTCAAGGTCAAGACCGATACCGGCAAGATTCAGCAGCAAAAATCCGCGGCTTATTTCGCGCTCAAGCAGCGCGTGCTCGCGGCGTTCCCCGCCGGCGGGCACGAGATGATGCGCAATTACAGCCATCTTCCGCTGGCTTTGCTGCGCATCAAATCGCTCGCCGCGCTGGAGCAATTCGCCGCGCATCCCGAAGTGGTCGCAATTTATCCAAACCAGCGCAGATACCCCACGCTGGCGCAGAGCCTGCCGCTGATTGGCCAGCCAACGGCCGCTGCTGCGGGCGACGATGGCGCGGGGACCACGGTATTGGTGATCGATAGCGGGGTGGATTACACCCGCGCGGAATTCGGTTCCTGCACCGCACCGGGTGCGCCCGCGAGTTGTAAGGTGGTTTATTACGCGAACAATGCCGACACCTCCACCGCGTTGGATACCCTGGGCCACGGCACGCTGGTTTCCGGCGTGACGGTCGGCGTGGCGCCGGGCGCCAAGCTGGCGGTATTCAACGTGTTTGGCGCGGGTAGCTCCGCCACCGACGCGGACATCAACGAAGCCATCAACTGGGGCATCGCCAATCAGGCCCTATACAACATCGTTGCCATGAATCTGAGTCTAGGCGGGGGCCCTAAACAAACCAGCCCCTGCGGCAACAAGGGGACCAACCCCTACGTGACGACATTCGGCGCAGCTAAGGCGGCCGGCATCATGCCGGTCGCCGCCTCCGGCAACGATGGTTACACCGACGGCATGCTCGAGCCGGGGTGCACGCCGAGCGCGGTGTCGGTGGGCGCGGTATATGACGCCAATGTGGGCCAAGTAGGCTATGGCGCTTGCACCGACACGACCAGCGCCGCGAACAAAGTGGCGTGTTTTTCCAATAGCGCGAATTTTTTGACGCTGCTCGCGCCCGGCAGCCTCATCACCGTGACCGGTACGACCTCCGCCGGTACCTCGCTTGCCACGCCGCACGTGGCGGGGGCCGCCGCCGTGCTGCGCGCTGCCTATTTCACCGAAACAGTGGACGAGACGGTCGCGCGCATGACTACGACCGGCCTGGCGGTTACCGACACCCGCAACGGCATCATCACGCCGCGCATTAATGTGTCCGCTGCGGCGCGCCCGGCCAACGATGCGTTCGCCAGCCGCATCTTGCTCGGCGGTGCGAGCGGCACGACCATCGGCTACAACGTGCTGGCGACCAAGGAAGCGGGCGAGCCCAACCACGCCGGGAACAGCGGCGGCGCATCGGTGTGGTGGAAATGGGTTGCGCCCTCCGCTGGTCAAGCGAGCTTCGATACGCATGGCAGCGTGGCGGATACGCTGCTCGCCGTGTATACCGGCGGCGCGGTGAACGCGCTCACGCTGATCGCCGGCAACGACAACGACGGCACGGCGAACGGCGCGAGCGGCGTGCTGTTTCAAGCGCAAGCCGGGGTCGAATACCAAATCGCGGTGGACGGCGCGAACGGCGCGGCGAATGATCTCGCGATTAACTGGTCACTGACTGCCGCCCAGGCGGATTTGTTCGTCACCAGCAGCGCCGCGCCCGAACCGGTGACGATCAACACCGACTTGACCTACACCCTCAGCGTCAGCAACAACGGCCCGCAGACTGCGACCAATGTCGTGCTGACCGACACGCTGCCGCCGGGCGCGCTATTCATCTCCGCGACCACCGGCTGCACCCACAGCGCCGGCGTCGTCACCTGTGCGCTGGGCACGCTGGCCAATGGCGCAACGAGCTTGCTCAATATCGTCATCCGCCTGCCCAGTGCCGGCACGGCCATCAACAACGCAAGCGTTACGTCCGATCTGCCTGATCCGAATAGCACGAACAACGCCGATACCGACACCACTACGGCCATCGCTGCCGTGGTTCAGACGGACGATAGCGATATTCCAACCCTGCCTGAATGGGGTGCGATCTTAATGGCGAGCCTCTTGCTCGGTGTGGCATATCGGCGACAAGGCTAAAAGCGCTGCAAAAGCATCATGGAGTTGGGGTGCTTGCATAGCCCGAATGACCCAGGTTTAGGCGGTTTAGCCGACACTTGATCGTCATATAGCTTCGATAGAGTTAAAACTTACTTGACGTGATGACATTTGAGAATCGCGTGCGGCGATCAATCAACGATTTGGAACTTGCGATGAAATTCCTTCGGACTATTTTTCTCGCGCTGAGTTTGGCTTTGCTCGCCGCACAACCTGTAGCTGCGCTTGTGATATCGGATGGCTCAAGTGGCGAGTTCCGTCCCACTGCTGATTTCACTCTGGATTTGTCTGGCGTCACTGTGCCGCAATACAGCAGCATCTATATCGATGCGGGCATCAAGCTCACCCTACTGACGCCTACGGGCGGCGCCTTCGGCAATTTGCTGGCGGCAAACGATATTTTCGTTAATGGCATCATCGATGCCGGCGATGGCAATTTAGGCTTGTTGGCAGGTAATCAAATTGTGTTGGGAGTAGACGCTCAGATATTTGCTGGGGCGCTGAACTTGATTGGGAATCTCAATCTGAATAACGATCCTTTTCTGAAAATCTTTCCCCCCATTCCTGATCGATCTGGTGGTGGTTTGATCAGTGGAGATATAACGTTATTACCGGGTCGTGATTTAACACTTCGCACAGGCCAACCAAATCCTCGAGAGGAACCGCCGGTTGGTGGAAATCTGATTCTCATGCCCGGCGCAGGTGGCTTAATTAATCTTGGCGGTGGAGCAGGAGGCGGTGTGACCTTATCCGCCGTTCCCGAGCCTTCCACTATCCTGTTGCTGCTACCCGGCTTGATCCTGCTGGCACGCGGGTCATGGCGGCGATAATTCAGAGCCCCACCGCATTCACCCTCCTGTAACAACGCCCT
>JADMJT010000005.1:0-5567 GCA_018781585.1 Burkholderiales bacterium | reverse complement strand
CATGGCGGCGATAATTCAGAGCCCCACCGCATTCACCCTCCTGTAACAACGCCCTCGGACAATACGGGGTATGCAGTTCGTTTGCCTCTCCCATTCTTTGACCAGGAGATTTTCATGCAACGCAATTTCCCGCAGAAACGTCTTGGCTTGCTGCTCGCGAGCCTGTTATGCACCTTGCCGGTTCAAGCGGCGGTGACCTTTATTGGTGAAGGCAGCATCCCCGGTACCGCCACTGACCAATCCGGCCTCACGGGTCTATTGGAAGATGACGTCACCCCGCACAATCTGATCGGCGGCTTGGGCTCCGCGCTGGCTTACACCGGCAAGGGGCAGCGCTATATCGCCACGCCCGATCGCGGCCCGGCGGACGGCGCCACTTCGTATATCGACCGCATCTATCAACTCGATATCAAGCTCAAACAGCAAAGCGCGAATCAATACCTGGTTGAACCCACGGTGACCCGCACCACGCTCATGCGCCAAGCGCGCAAGACCTATTTCACCGGCAGCGCGGCGGCCTTCGATGCGGTCAACTCGCCTGACTCGTTGCGCTTCGATCCCGAGGGCGTGCGCATCAGCCGCTGCGGCCACAGCGCTTTTGTGTCGGACGAATACGGCCCGTTTATTTATGAACTGGATTTGGAATCCGGCAAGCGTTTGCGCAGCGTGAATGTGCCGAATAAATTTCTCACCGATTTTCCGTCCGCCACGCCGAGCGTAGAGCTGGCCCAGAACGCGAGCGGCCGCCAATCCAATCGCGGCATGGAAGGCCTCGCCATCACGCCCGACGGGCGCAAGCTGCTGGGCATCATGCAGAGCCCCTTATTGCAAGACGGCGGGCTGGACGCCGCCGCCGCGCGTGCCGGCACGAATGTTCGCATTGCCGAAATCGATGTCGAGAGCGGAGCGGTGCGCGAGTTTCTCTATCCGCTCGACAAAAAAGGCAACGGCGTGAGCGAAATCCTCGCCGTGAACGACAATGAATTGCTGGTGCTGGAACGCGACGGCAAGCCTGGCGCCGACGCGAAGGAAAAGAAGATTTTCAAAATCGACATCAGTGCTGCCACCGACATTCGCGGCGTCAAGCAATTGCCGCAGACGGGCGTGCCTTTGGGTGTCACGCCGGTGACGAAGAGCCTGTTTCTGAATCTGCTCGATCCTGCCCACGGCTTGGCAGGCGCCAGCTTCCCCGAGAAAATCGAAGGCCTGGCTTTCGGCCCCGATTTGGACGATGGCCGTCACCTGCTGCTGGTAGTCAACGATAACGATTTCGTCGCCGCGCAACCGACCCGTATTTTCGCATTCGCGATCGATAGCTACGAACTGCCGGGGTTCCAAGCGCAGCAAGTGCATGCCGAGCATTCGGGCGAGTGCCGGAAAGAGAAAGAACACGCTGACGATTGATTGCTTTACTGAGCCTTCATAAAATGGATGACGCATAAGCAAATCCCCCCTCACCCCCCTTTTCCAAAGGGGGGAATCTTTTTAATGACGCATGAAAAGGTCCCTCCCTTTGAAAAAGGGAGGATAGGAGGGATTTTTCAAAGGTGCCTTTATCACTCTCGCTAAAGATCGACCACCCTATGACACCTCCTCGCATCCTCGTAGTCGGCGGTGCCGGCTATATCGGCTCTCACATGGTGAAGCTGTTGCTTGCGCACGGCTGCCAAGTGATGACCTTGGACAATTTCTCCACCGGCCACCGCGATGCCATTGTCGGCGGTGAATTCGTGCGGGCGGATCTGGCCGATCGCGCAGCGCTGGATGCGCTGTTTGCGAGCCGCGCATTCGACGCCGTGATGCACTTCGCTTCCTGCATTCAAGTCGGCGAGTCGGTCAATGCGCCGGCCAAGTATTACGCCAACAATGTCACCAACACCTTGAACTTGCTCGATGCGATGGTCGCACATGGGGTCAAGCACTTCATTTTTTCCTCCAGCGCAGCGGTGTATGGCAATCCGATTCTGGTGCCGATTGCCGAAGACCACCCCAAGGCGCCGATCAATCCCTACGGCCGCACGAAGTGGATGGTGGAGCAAATCTTGGAAGACTACGACCGGGCCTACGGTTTGAAATCGGTCAGCCTGCGCTATTTCAACGCGGCGGGCGCGGATCCGGCAGGAGAGCTGGGCGAGCGCCATGAGCCGGAGACGCATCTGATCCCTTTGGCGCTACGCGCTGCCTCGGGGCGCGCGCCAGACATCAAGGTTTTCGGACGCGACTATAATACGCCGGACGGCACCTGCATCCGCGACTATGTGCATGTGGTGGATTTGTGCGAGGCGCATCGGCTCGCGTTGGCGCGCTTAATGCAGGATGGTGGCAGCGCCGTTTACAACCTGGGTAATGGCAACGGCTTCTCGGTGGCCGAAGTGATCGCGGCGGCCGAGCGTGTCACCGACCGTGCGATTCGCGTCACGCCCATGCCGCGCCGCGCGGGCGACCCGCCGCGCCTGGTGGCGGATGCATCGCTTGTGTGCAGGGAATTGAACTGGCAACCGCGATTCGATTGCTTGGAGACCATCATCGCGCATGCCTGGGCTTGGGAAAGCAGATCTGTAACGATCCCTGCTTTGGCGGAGGGGGTCGTTTAAGCGTGGTACATGGAGGCGTTTTTAGTATTGCTCGCCTCTTGCAACAGCCCCACCAAACCACCCTCTACCATGGTGAAACGCTGAAGACGCCATTCGATGAGCAGCGACAAGGCGAGGTCGAAATCCTCGTAATTCAGATTGTAGAAGCGCGTGAGTTGGAACTCGCGTTGCGTATGCAACGCCTGGATCAAATCCCTAAAAATAATCGCCGATTCCGGATCTGTGGTCGAATCCTTCAAGCGCTTGGCAATCTTTTGAACCGCTTTCATCATCTGCTCCGATTAGTGTTGAGGGATACCCATTATGTTCGCGGAGGCATGTGAGGCGCGAATTATGTGACAAATTGAAGACAGACTAATTGCGTCGGGTAATGCCTGTAAACAAGCGGATTTCAGCCACCAAGTTCACACAGAACACAGAGATCAAGGCGTTACGGTATTAGGCCGGCTTACCGCTTGGGTAAACACGCTCAGGCCTACAACCCGTTGTTTTTTCTCTGTGATCTGTGTGAACTCTGTGATTACTTCGCAGAAGGCGAGCCATGCCCACCTTGGCTACCGCCGCATCGCGCGAGTGGCGATGACCGAGATCCCGAGCAGCATCATCAACCACTGCTTGGCCTCGGGCACGGGAGAAACAGCGTTGATAAAGCTCTCGCTGCCGCCGTTGCCGAAGCTTTGGACATGGACGCCCACGCGCAGCCCATTTGCACCGCCGGCGATACCCAGGGCATTGACCACATCCGCGAAGCTCTGGCCCGATATCAGGTTGAACAGAATGCCAACCTTCTCGCCGGGGTTGACGCCATTGGGCGAGACCGGCGCATCGGAATCAGCGGAGAAACCGGCCGTGGTTTGGAACGCGGGGCTCGCTTTATTTCCGCCCGGCAAATCGCCTGGTTTGGCGGGCGGCGAAAAGCTGACGCCGGGGCCGTTGAACACCTGTGCGATGCCCAGCAGGGAGCCATCGTCGAAATAAACATCGGTGAGAGAACTAGCTGCGGGGCCCGTGTTGTGGAATTCGAACAGCACCTGGCTGGCGACAAGCGTATCGCTCACATCCATAAATAGCTGCGCTTGGCCGATGCCGCAGTTGGCGGCGTTGGTTTGAGTGAGGCAATTGAATGAATAAGAAGCTGTCGCGGCGGATGCTGGGGCCGCGACACAGGCGCCAAGGGCGAGGGCTATAAGGAGTTTTTTCACAGCGCTTCCGATCAGTCATGGCAATGCAAGCCGACATGGCTCGCGAATGAGGCAACCATATCAGCGCGTCATGACAAGCAATCGGGCGACCGTGTCACTCGACATAGCCCGAGTGACTCATTTACCGTAACGGTTCAAATTCAGCATTCGCTTAAGCTAAGCGCATGCGCTATTCAAGATGAGAAAAGCAAATAGCCCATTCGACCTATGCCTCGAACAAATTTCGTCACGCAAGCTTCACAAACAAAAAATCGATTTGTCACTTTGCATCCGTAGTCTTGCCCCTTTTCCGGTATCACGACAGGGGAGACGCGGTGCATTTGGATAGCGCATTGCTTCTCGGCATAAAAACATACACCGCATGCAAGGCGTGCCACAAGTACAGCGTGTGAGGCGGGAATTGAATACCCATCTAAGTGAAATCGAGCAAACCTATTCCATGATCAACTCCGACGAGTTCGACCAAATGCTGCCTGCCGAGGTGACGCTTTCCCAGGAGGAGCGGCAGTTTCTCGTGGATATCATCGATGCCTCCATGCGCGTGCTCAAGCGGCACCATTTCTTTTCCTGGACCCAAGGCGTGTTGCAGAGCCTGGTG
This sequence comes from Burkholderiales bacterium, assembly GCA_018781585.1. GTDB lineage: Bacteria > Pseudomonadota > Gammaproteobacteria > Burkholderiales > Thiobacteraceae > RBG-16-58-11. Next base: position 1,173 of record JADMJT010000005.1, on the reverse strand, counting down.
CCGCACGAGATTCTGGTCTGCGGCATCAGCTCGGGGTACGAGCAGAACATGCGCATGTTCCGCTTCTCCAGCAGCCGTTACTTCAATGATGAGCATTTCGCGGCGGTGTGCGAGCCGGAGGCCGGATTGTTGCGCCAAATGATGGGGCACTGGGAAGCGACCAGCCTTCCCTGTCTGATCGGCGGAACCAGCCAAGGCATCGGATGCGATCACGCCTGGGTTGAGCTATTGCAGCGTCACGAGCTGCGCAACGCCGCCGCGCATGGCATGCGCGGCGCAGACGGCACGATCAAGAGCTACTACTGCTTCGCGCGCGTGCCGGAGCCGTTCTCGCCGCGGCTGACCTATATTCTGAAAATCCTGGTGCCGTTCCTGGATGCGACCCTGAGCCGCGTCCTGGCGCAGGAAGAGCGCGAAGGCCACGATATCGCGCGCACCCAGTACACCATCACCGGACGCGAAACACAAATCCTGCGCCGGATCAAAGATGGCCATACCAATATCCAGATCGCCGCGCTGCTCGAAATCAGCCCGCACACCGTCAAAAACCACGTGCGCAAAATCCTGTCCAAACTCGGCGTGCAAACGCGCGCGCAAGCGACGGCAAAGGCGATTCAGTTAGGCGTGCTAAAGATTCGCCGGGAGTAGCGCAATTCTCGGCTGTTGAAATTTTTATCGCTCTACCATTCACACTTTTATCGAGGGTATTCCCATGTTGAAACGCACCGTATTTGCCTTGTCCTTATTCTCTGTCATCGGCGCCGCGCACAGCGCGAATCAAGATGAAATGCGCAAACTGCTCACCGAGCGCATGCCCGGCATGCAGATTGGCGCCATCACCAAAGCCCCCTATGGCGGCCTGTATGAAGTGGTGATCAACGGCTTGAACGTGTTCTACACCGACGAAAACGCCAACATCGCCATCATCGGCAAGATGATCGATCTCAAAACCAAAAAAGATCTGGTCGAGGCGCGCACCCAGCAATTGATGCACGTCGATTTCGCCTCGCTGCCGCTGGATAAAGCCATCGTCAAAGTCAAAGGCGACGGCAGCCGCAAGCTCGCCGTGTTCTCCGATCCCGATTGCCCCTTCTGCCAAGAGCTGGAGCAAGAGCTGAATAAAGTCAGCAACGTCACCATCTACACCTTCCTCTATCCCATCGCCGAGCTGCA
>JADMJT010000067.1:14147-19311 GCA_018781585.1 Burkholderiales bacterium | reverse complement strand
CGTTTAAACGATCAGCGAGTTTGGCCAAATTGGGGTGCGCTTCGCGCCATTTGATCTCTGAAAAACGGAAATCGAGGTAGCCCAAGGCACATCCGGTGGCGATATCGGCCAGATTCATCAAATCGCCAGTGCACCACTTCTTCTCACCTAACTCTTCCGACATCGCTTCCAGACCACGGAACATCTTTTGCTCCTGGCGCACGATCCAGTTAGCACTTTGTTGTTCCGGGGTACGCTGCGTGCGTTCAATAAATATCAACGCCGCTGCATCGACTATCCCATCGGCCAAGGCCTCCCAGCGCTTGACTGAGATGCGTTGCCGATTGCCTTCTGGAATTAAACGCGAGACCGGGGTGACGGTATCGAGGTATTCCACGATCACACGTGAATCGTACAGCGAAGCGCCATCATCGAGTATCAGCACCGGCACCTTACCCAGCGGATTGAAGCTCGGCACTTGGGTTTCGGCAGCCCACGGCACATCCACTACGAAATCATAATCAAGGTGCTTTTCCGCTAAGACAATACGGACTTTGCGCACGAAGGGGCTGGTTAACGATCCAATCAGTTTCATAAAATTTCCTAGTTCGAATTGATTTCGCCGCGAAGTGTGCGGTAATTTTTTTAGACCTGCACAACGGGAATGATTTTCCCCGGCCGAGAATAGGTCACCATCTGATTAAAATTCAGATAGCGGTAGATGTTATCCGACAGCGGTGCGATCTTGTCTTTCACTATAGTCAAATATTCTTCCAGCGTCGGAATGCGCCCCAACTTGGCGCACACCGCAGCCAGCTCGGCTGAGCCAAGATAGACCCGCGCGCCTTTGCCCATACGGTTGTCAAAATTGCGCGTGCTGGTGGAGAACACCGTCGCCCCATCCGCGACCCGCGCCTGGTTGCCCATGCACAAGCTGCAACCGGGCATTTCCATGCGCGCGCCAACCCGGCCAAAGACGCCATATACGCCTTCTTCGCGCAATTCATGCTCATCCATGCGCGTTGGCGGCGCAACCCAGAGCCGGGCCGGGATCAGGCCCGCATCTTCCAACACCTTGCCCGCGGCGCGGTAGTGGCCGATATTGGTCATACAGCTGCCGATGAATACTTCGTCGATTTTGTCGCCCACCACCGCCGACATTGGCTTGATATCGTCCGGATCGTTGGGGCAAGCGAGCAGCGGCTCTTTGATTTGATTCAGATCGATTTCCAACACGTAGGCGTATTCCGCATCGGCGTCCGGCTCCAGCAAGGTCGGCTGGTCGAGCCAAGCGCGCATGGCGTCAATGCGGCGTTGCAGCGTGCGCGCGTCTTCGTAGCCTTTGTCGATCAAATGTTCCATCAACACGATGTTGGAATTGAGAAACTCAATCACCGGCGCTTTGTCGAGGCGCACGGAACAGCCGTTGGCTGAGCGCTCGGCGGAGGCATCGGCGAATTCGAACGCCTGTTCTACCTTCAGATCGGGCAGGCCTTCAATCTCCAGGATGCGGCCATTGAATACATTTTTCTTGCCCTGCTTGCCGACGGTGAGCTCGCCTTTTTGAATCGCAGCGAAAGGAATCGCATTCACCAAATCGCGCAGGGTGATGCCGGGCTGCATCTTGCCTTTGAAGCGCACCAGCACCGACTCTGGCATATCCAAGGGCATCACGCCCATCGCGGCGGCGAATGCCACCAAGCCGGACCCCGCCGGGAAGCTGATCCCAATCGGAAAACGGGTATGCGAATCGCCGCCGGTGCCCACGGTATCGGGCAGCAGCATGCGGTTGAGCCAGGAGTGGATCACGCCGTCGCCCGGCCGCAAGGACACGCCGCCACGCGAGGAAATAAAATCCGGCAGATCATGTTGCAGTTTGATATCGACCGGCTTCGGATAGGCCGCCGTGTGGCAGAAACTTTGCATCACCAAGTCGGCGGAAAAGCCGAGGCAGGCCAATTCTTTCAACTCATCGCGCGTCATGGCGCCGGTGGTGTCTTGCGAGCCCACGGTCGCCATCTTCGGCTCGCAGTAAGTGCCGGGGCGCACGCCCGTCACCCCGCAAGCACGGCCGACCATTTTTTGCGCCAAGGTATAACCCTTGCCCGTATCTTTGGGAGAAATCGGCTTGATAAATAAATCGGACACGCCCAAGCCCAACGCTTCACGCGCACGGCCGGTGAGCCCGCGACCGATGATCAGCGGAATGCGCCCCCCGGCGCGGATCTCGTCCGGCATCGTCAGCGGCTCGAGCTTGAAGCTGCTGATCACTTTGCCTTGAGCGTTGTGGATTTCGCCCTTGAACGGATAAATCGTGACCACATCGCCGGTATTCATCTGCGCCACATCGCACTGGATGGGCAAGGCGCCGGAATCTTCCGCCGTGTTGAAAAAAATCGGCGCGATCTTATTGCCCAACACGATGCCGCTGGTGCGTTTATTCGGCAGATGCGGGATGTCCTGCCCCATATACCATTGCACCGAATTAATCGCTGATTTGCGCGAGGAACCGGTTCCCACTACGTCGCCCACATAGGCGAGCGGCAAACCCTTTTGTTTCAACTTGACGATGGTCGCCATCCCGTCGGGCATTTTGTTGACCAACATCGCCTGCGCATGCAGCGGAATATCCGGCCGCGACCAAGCATCCTGCGCCGGTGACAAGTCATCGGTATTGGTCTCGCCCGGCACTTTGAACACGACCGCATCAATCTTTTCCGGCAATACCGGACGGGTCGTAAACCATTCGGCCTGGGCCCAGGATTCGAGCAGCACTTTGGCGTGGGGGTTGCCCGCTTTGAATTTTTCCACCACATCATGGAAGGCGTCGAAAATCAGCGTGGTGTGTGAGAGCGCTTGCACCGCATCTGGTGCGAGCGTGGCGTCGTCGAGCAAGTCGATCAGCGTATGCACGTTGTAGCCGCCGAGCATGGTGCCCAGCACTTGCACCGCATGTTGGCGGCAGATCAGCGGCGTTGTAACGAAGCCTTTGGCAACGTCGGCTAGGAAGGCGGCTTTGACATACGCGGCTTGATCCACGCCGGGCGGGATGCGGTTTTCCAGTAGATCGAGCAGAAAATCATCCTCCCCTTTTGGCGGATGTTTGATCAGCTCGACCAGTTGCGCGGCTTGTTCCGCGTTGAGCGGTAGCGGCGGCAGGCCAAGGCCGGCGCGTTCAGCGACATGGGCACGATAGGTTTCTAGCATGATGGGGGTGTAGTGCGAATAGAAGATAGTAAGTGGCGAATTATACCATCCACCTCCGGCTGAATTTAAGCCTGTCCCTCGCAAAGATATTTATGGCTTATTTCAAAAATGCTTATGCCGGACTACACCAAGGCTGCCGCTACGCGTGCTTTTAGGATAGGAACCACCTCAGTCTCAAACCAGGGATTTTGCTTGAGCCACAATTGGTTGCGCGGGCTCGGGTGGGGTAGTGGCAAATAGACTGGCAGATAGTCGCGATAAGCTTGCACCGTCTCGCGCAAGCTCTTTTTGCGGCGTGCTTGGAGGTAATAGGCCTGTGCATATTGCCCGATCAATAGCGTTAAGCAGATACGCGGCATCAGCGACCTGAGCTGTGGGTGCCACAGCGGTGCGCATTCCGGGCGTGGCGGCGCATCGCCGCGCGGTCCGGAACCGGGGTAACACAAGCCGGCCGGCACAATAGCGATATGGCGCGTATCGTAAAACTGCTCGCGCGTCAGGCCCAGCCAGACACGCAGCCGGTCGCCGGACGGATCGTTCCACGGAATCCCCGTCTCATGCACGCGCCGCCCCGGCGCTTGGCCAACAATCAATACGCGAGCAGTGCTTGATGCGCGCAGCACCGGTTTGGGCCGAGGGGCAAATGGGGTTCGCATAGACGGCAAGCGTGGATTTCTTTGAGCAAGGTATCGAGGCGGGTCATGGGTAAAGTGTAGCGCAAGCATCCTGCTTGCATGCCGGCTGGAAGCCGGCGCTACAGAAAGCCCGCTGTGCCGCATGGGGTTTACGGTAAAATGGCGTTTTTATTTCAGGCTTGCCTCATGGAACTCACTCCGCTGACCGCCCTCTCCCCGCTCGACGGCCGCTATGCCGGCAAAGTCGCCGCCTTGCGTCCGTTGTTTTCCGAATTCGGGCTGATCAAGCACCGGGTGAAAGTAGAAGTCGAATGGATCAAAGCCTTGGCCGCCTCACCCGCGATACAAGAGGTGCCGTCCTTCTCCGCCGCGACGATTGCCGAACTGGATGCGCTGGCCGCGAATTTGGATGAAGCCAGCGCCCAGGAAGTGAAAGACATCGAGTCCATTACCAATCATGATGTCAAAGCCGTCGAATATTTCCTGAAGAAGCGCTTCGCCAAAAATAGTGAAGTTACGCGCGTCTCCGAGTTCATTCACTTTGCCTGCACTTCCGAAGATATCAATAATCTATCGCACGCGCTGATGCTGAAAGCCGCGCGCGATACCGTGCTGTTACCTGGCCTAGATAAAGTAATTGCGCGTTTAACGGAACTAGCACACGCACTGGCAGCGCAAGCGATGTTGGCGCGCACGCATGGCCAGCCAGCTTCCCCCACCACCTTAGGCAAAGAGCTCGCCAATGTAGTGCATCGTTTACGCCACGCGCGGGATCGCATCGCCGAAGTGGCCCTATTGGGCAAGATCAACGGCGCGGTCGGCAACTACAATGCGCATCTTTCCGCCTATCCGAACGTCGATTGGGAAAGCTTTGCGCAAGCCTTCGTGCAAGGCCTGGGCCTCAGCTTCAACCCCTACACCATTCAGATCGAGCCGCACGATTACATGGCGGAGCTGTTTGACGCCATGGCGCGCGCCAATACGATTCTGGTCGATCTGAATCGCGATGTGTGGGGCTATATCTCGGTCGGTTATTTCAAACAGAAAGTGAAAGCGGGCGAAGTCGGCTCCAGCACCATGCCGCATAAAGTGAACCCGATTGATTTCGAAAATTCCGAAGGCAACCTGGGGATCGCCAATAGCCTGCTGCGTCATCTCTCTGATAAGCTGCCCATCTCGCGTTGGCAGCGCGATCTCACCGACTCTACCGTGCTGCGCAATATGGGCGTGGCGTTCGGCTATGCGCTGCTTGGTTACGATTCCTGCCTGCGCGGGTTGAACAAACTAGAGGCCAATCCGCAGCGTTTGGAAGACGATCTCAACGCCAACTGGGAAGTATTGGC
>JADMJT010000067.1:0-14047 GCA_018781585.1 Burkholderiales bacterium | reverse complement strand
ATGTGCTCGCCACAGGCCAGCCGCTGTTAATCGAAGACCTCGCTCAATCCGACTTTACCGAAGTCGCGCGCCGGCTGACCCGTGGGCAGCGCAGCTTAATTTCATCACCGATCGTGCAGAATCAGAACATTATTGGCGTCATCAATGCCAGCGATCCAAAATCTAGCCGACCCTTTAATTTAGACGATCTGCATCTGCTGGAAGTGGTGGCGCTATTTGTCGGTAAATCGATCCAAGTGGTGCAGCTGCAAAGCGTGCTCAACTCGCGCTTCGCGCAAATGGCCTTAGCGCAAGAAGCCCAGCAAACCATCGGCAATGCCATGGCCTACGTGAGTGAGAACCCGAATCAACTCGCGAAGATTCTCGCTAAATCATTTTTCAAAGAAATGACCAAGGCCGGTTTTAGCTCGACACAAATCATCCACGCGGCAACCGAAATTATCGGGCAATTGAACAGCAGCTTGGGCAAGCACAGTAAGCGCTTGAAGCGTGGGGAAGCAGATTAATTTTTTGGAGCGACGGATACACAAGGATTAACACGGATAAAAGCTGAAATGGATTAGCCGCCGTAAATGTAATCCGTGTTTATCCGTGTACATCCGTGGTTAAAGCTTTTGGTCCTCAGTGATATACCGGCGGCCCACCTTCATCCGGCCGGCCATTTGCAATCTCTTCCGGCGTCGCATCACGAATCGCCATCACCGTCACCACGAATTTCACGGTTTGCCCGGCGAAGGGGTGATTGGCATCGACAGTGAGTTTTCCGTTTTCGATTTTACTCACACGAAACATTTTCCCCTCGCCTTGTTCGTTCTGAAATTCGACTTCGGCGCCGACATGGCGATATTCGGGGGGCACGTTTTCGATATCGTCGGTGAAGGTGAGATTGGGATCGTGCGCGCCGAAACCCTGCTCCGGGGGCAAAAACACTTCGAGTTTATCGCCGGGTTTGGCGCCTTCCAGCGCCGCTTCCACTTGCTCGAACAGGCCACTATCGGCGCCATGTATGTAGCCGATAGGCACATCGGATTGCTCGACCACCTGGCCTTGCTGGTCAAGAATGGAATAAGTGATGTAAACGGCTTTGTGCTTGGAAACGATGGGGGCAGACATGGGAGAAATCCTGAAGAAATCGGGAATTTTACCCGAAATCGGGCCGCGCCTCAGCCGCGCCGAATTTCGAGGGTCAACACCATTTCACGGTTGAGCTCGGAGAGCGGCCAAGCCAGCTTCAAGGTGACGGCCTGCATGATCTTTTCGAACCCGGCTTCGGATTGCGACACGCTGAAGTGCGGCGCGGCATGCAGTTGAACCCGATGGCTGGTGCGCAAGGTCACGCTGCCGCCGAGCACATCGTCCGCCAGGGTGATCCCCTGTAGCGCCTCGGTTTCAAACGCCTGGCCGAAACCACCAGGGATGCCCCCCTCGAACACATAGCGTCCAGCCGGGCCATCACAGCTCGGCATGGCGAGATTGATCTCGGTGCCGAACCAGCCGCGCGGCTCGCCGCCGAAGTGGTAATGCACGGTCAGCACGTTACCCGCCAAGCGGAAATTTTTATTCACCTTCAGCACTTCGACCGACGCTTCGAACCGTGCGTCTAAGCCGGTGCTATCGATTTCCTGGTAGTCGAGCACAAAGGGTGGCGTATGGCTTTCCGGCTGGTCGGCATCGCGCCAGCTATCACGGAACATCGCGCGCGGGTTTTGATCGACCTGCAAATCTTCGGGGCCGATCGCGTGTTTGAAACTCACCCGGTCATGCGCCGAGGCAATGCCCTCGCCATCGGGCGCGTGATTCTGCTCGCCCAAATGAATCTTGCGGTAGTAGTGTTCATCCTGACGCGCCAGGGAATCGCCGAAATTATGGTTCAGCGCATAGGCATCGAGTTCGGCGATGGTTGCGCTGCCATCAAGGCGAAAAATCGCTTGCAGGAACTCATTGTGCAGCAGCAACTCGTCTTGGCCATCCAGGTCGAGGTCATAAACTTCACGCGCCGGCCGCTGATCCAACGCATCCAGGCGCCGTTCCAAGCGCACCATGGCTTGGTACACCGCGCGCCGCAGATGTGGCAAATACAGCCCGCCGAACAGGCCATGCCAGTAAGCGTCATTGGCCTGGGCCTGGTAGAGCAGATCAAGCAGCTCGGCGTGCTTGGCATGACCATGCAGGGCATGCAGCCGCTGCGACAGGCCGAGCATGCGCTTGTGCATCCAATTCGACTCGGGGTAGCGGGTGAGAAAATTTTTCCAGATGCCGCCGCGCAAGAACGCTTTGTGCTGCTCGAAGCGGCCTTGCTGCTTGGCCTCATGCACGATTTCGGCGTAAGTATGAGCAGCCTGCGCCGGCAGCGTCCATTCGTTCATCTCGATATAAGACGCGGTGGGCAAATACACCACGCCGCGCGTCTTGGCCTGGGTGTGGTAGTCGTCGTAGCGCTGGGTTTGAATGATGTTTGATGCGAGCACGCCTTCGATGAATTGCTTGAGCCAGCCCTTCTCATACACCCATTCGTAGGTCTCGGGCCAGATACCGAATTTTTCGATATCGTCAAAATACACGGCCGCGACGGTTTGCCCCATTTGCGCTTGGCTTTCGATATAGCGCACCGCTTCATCGGCGGGCGAAAACGGCAGGCGGTAACGCAGCGCCTCGGAAATCGGGAACAGATCGAGCCGACGCCCGTCTTCTTCCGTGGTGTAAAAGCCATTCAATTCTTCGATGCGCTTGCCGGTGCACAAAAAGTGGTAGTCATCGACCGTCACATAGTCGATGCCGGCATCGACCAGCGCCGGCACCACGGTGGCTTCCCACACACGCTCGGTGAGCCAAGCGCCCTTGGGCCGTGCGCCGAGTTTTTTCTCCAGCTTATCGGAGAGGGTTTTGACTTGACCGATGCGGTCACGATTGGGGATCACCGCCAGTACCGGCTCGGTATCGCCCGCACCGAATAGCTCCGCCTGGCCGCGTGCCACCATGGCATGTAATAGCGCCATGTCCTGCGGAAAATGCGCGAGCAAGAAATCTAACAACCAGCCGGAAAAATGCACCGTGAATTTAAAATCGGGATAGCGATGCAGCGTTTCAATGAAGGGCCGATAGCAGCGGCGATGCGCATCTTCTACCACCTCGTGAAAATTTCCCACCGGCTGGTGGGCATGCACGCCTAGCAATAAAGAGATTTTACTCATTGCGCTTTCAGTTCTAAATTGTTAGCTTCCGCGCCGCATGGTTCCACCCGCCTCGGCTGAGGTGGCGCCACCTTGGCTGATCGGATGATCCAGCGCAACGGGTATCGGTAATTGCAGATGTTGGTATAAGTTTTTTAGATTGGAACGGAATAGCGCATCGAACATCGCCACGCTATGAGACGGGTTGTAATCCCCAAACCACCAAAACCAATCGGAGCTTTCGCAATCCGCCAACTGGCGCGAAGCATCAGCGCGCGCCTGCAACGACAAGCGCTCGCTTGCCATGACAAGATCATAACTCTGTTTAGCCGCACAGAGCAAATCCCAGGCGCGGTTCTTGGCATGGTCACCGATCCAGGTGGCCAAATTTCCGTAGACCCAGCTGCCCGTGACCACTTTTGGCAAATCATCCACGCGCGCGCATGGCGCGGCCTTATCAGCGCACTCAGCGAGATACTCCGAGAACGTGGTCAGACGTATATGTGGATGATCAGTCAGCGCTTCATACAACTCAGACAAGAAGTAGTAGCCGTTATAGGGATAGTATTCCCAGGCGTTCTCGCCATCGAGAATCACCGACACCACCGGGTTCTCCCCTGGATCCGTGCGCCGATAAATGGACTCCAACTCGCTGACGAAATTCGCCACCGCATCGCGCCCGTACCATTTTGCATACTCGAAGCCGATCAGATCGGAGAGTCGATCATCCCGGAAGAAGCAATGAATCTGTTGCGTGGCGTCATGCACGCGATACGGCCGGTACATGTATTCAGCCTTTTCGGGCACCTGGCCATGAGATTGACGCAGGCTATTCACCAATACGCCTTCACCGGTGGCGGCCCATTTCACCCCATGCTGCGCCAGCAACATGAGCGATGCCTGCGACACGGCACCTTCCGCCGGCCACATGCCGCCGGGGCGGCGCCCGAAGCGCGCCTCATGCGAGGCGATGGCGGAGTCAATGTGGAACACCATGCGCTCGACACCACCGGGATAAGCCAATGTTTCTGGCAAACCGGAATCGGGCAGTGCTTCGCGCGCGCTCTTCAAATCGATCAAGAGCGGCGCAATGGGATGGTAATGCGGTGTAGTGGAAACTTCGATGCGCCCCTCCTCCAGCAGCTTGCGGTAGCGCGGGATCAGGCCCGCAATCAACTCGCCGTATAACTCGAACAATAGGCGCCGGTCGGTGTAGCTAAATAACGCGCCCTGGCTCATCAAACGGGGAATCAATTCGGTATTGCGGCGCACCGATTCGCCGACCCAAATCAAGTGATACCAGGTGACGAGATCGGCGAGATACTGCCCCGATAAGTATTCGAAGTGCTTGTCCTCGTGCAAATCGATTTCTTGAAACAACTTGAGCAGCCGCCGATAGGGCGGGTAGGGGTCGATCATGGTGATATGGTTGCAGCGAAAGCAGCGGTCGAGCAGCAGGTCGCGCTCATCCGACGAGAGATCGCCCATATCCTCACGCGCCAGCAAGCGCAGCAGAGGATCGCGTATCTCGCCGGTTTTGAATTGGCGCGCGTAGTCCTCCAATTGATCGAGCAGCACCGGCACGAAATTCACCACCGCCCGCGCTTGCGGATTTTGCTCCAGGTGGTAAGCCATGTCGGTATAGTCTTTTGCCGCGTGCAAATACGTCCACGGCAAAACGAACTCGCCATTGGCGTAGTTGCGGTAATCCGGCTGGTGCATGTGCCAGCACAGGATCAGATTCAATTGGCGGGGAGTTTCACTCATGATTTAGGTGTCAATGCAACGTTGCCACTACCCTTTACGGCACGACAACTCGTTGACTTAAGAGATGTTTCAGCGAACGTGGTGGATATATTGGCCCAACATCTCCGGGGTAATCAGCGTTATGCCCTTTTCGGTCACGTAAAATCGCTCGGCATCCTTGGCCGGATCGAAGCCGACTTCCAGTCCATCCGGAATACGGCAGCCCTTATCCACCACCACGCGGTTCAAACGCGCATAGCGGCCGATGTCCACATTCGGCAGAATCACCGAATCGGTCACTTCGGAATACGTATTGACCCGCACATTCGAAAACAGCACCGAACGCCGCACCGTCGCACCGCTGATAATGCAGCCGCCGGATACCATCGAATCAACCGCCATGCCGCGCCGCGCTTCGTCATCGAATACGAATTTGGCCGGCGGCAGCTGCTCTTGGTAAGTCCAGATCGGCCACTTATGATCATAGAGATTGAGATCCGGCGTGATTTTGGCCAACTCCATATTGGCTTCCCAATAGGCTTCGATCGTCCCCACATCGCGCCAATAAGGCGCGCCGTTCTGCACCCCGACGCAGCTTTCGGAAAAGCGGTGTGCGAACACGCGGTAGCGCGACACCAAGTAGGGAATAATATTCTTGCCGAAATCGTGCTCGGAATTGTGATCATCCGCGTCGCGTATCAATTGTTCATACAAAAATTTGGCGTTGAAAATGTATATCCCCATGCTCGCCAGCGCACGCGAAGCATCACCCGGCATGGGGGTGGGATGCTCGGGTTTTTCATTGAAGTCAACGATGCGCTGATACTCGTCCACGCTCATCACGCCGAACGCTTTCGCATCTTCGATAGGCACATCCAGACAAGCGATGGTGAGATCGGCGGCGGAGGCCGCGTGCGCCGCCAGCATGTCGCCGTAGTCCATTTTGTAGATGTGATCGCCGGCCAGAATCAGGATGAACTCTGGCGAATAATGGCGCAGGATGTCCATGTTCTGGAACACCGCATCCGCCGTGCCCTTGTACCATTCAGCCTCGATGCGCTGCTGTGCCGGCATCAAATCGATGAACTCGTTGAATTCGCCGCGCAAGAAACCCCAGCCGCGCTGCATGTGCTGAATCAAGCTATGCGCTTTGTATTGCGTAACCACGCCGATGCGCCGAATGCCCGAGTTCAGGCAATTGGACAAGGGGAAATCGATAATGCGGAATTTGCCGCCGAACGGCACCGCCGGTTTGGCGCGCCAGTCGGTGAGATGCTTCAGCCGGCTGCCGCGCCCCCCAGCCAAAATCAGCGCAACCGTATTCTTCGTCAGCAAGCTGACGAACCGGGGGTACTCTTTTTGCTTCCTTAGTTCTTCGTCTGGGGAACTCATATTTTCACTTTAGATGATGCGCTTGCTATGTGCCAAAGAGAAATGTGCTGAACTAAGTTGGGTAAGCGCGCAAGGCATCCAGAACTGGGTATTATGTCTATAATTTCGTTACATGCCGATTAAGTCGTTCATCTGCGCAGCCTAATAAGATAAAACCAATGAAACACGACATCCCGACCAAAGTCAATCACGCTGCCCAATCCTTGCTCGCTGCTCGCTCACACGATCCTTTCGCTTATCTTGGCTTGCACCAGGATAAGACGGGTTGGGTAATTCGGCTATTCGCGCCGCACTACATCAAGGCAGCGCTGCTTCTCGACGGGGTGTGGATACCGTTCACCCGCACCCTCCCCGAAGGATTATTCGAGTGGCGCGGCGCAACGGCGCCCGCTATCCCCTATCGCATTCAACTCAACGATGGTCATGTGACACGTGAAGTGCATGACCCTTATTGCTTTCCTAATCCAATCAGTGAGCACGATCTATACCTGTTTGGCGAGGGCCGGTTTTATCAAGCCTACCGCATGCTTGGCGCACAGCCGATGGCCTTGCAGGGCGTGCAAGGCGTGAGTTTTGCGGTATGGGCGCCCAATGCGGAGCGCGTCAGCGTGGTGGGCGATTTTAACCGCTGGGATGGCCGGGCGCACCCCATGCGCACGCTCGGGGCAAGCGGGATATGGCAGCTGTTCGTTCCCGACTTGGCGCCCGGCTGTCTGTATAAATTCGAAATCCGCAACCGCCATACCGGCAATGTGTTCGTCAAAACCGATCCCTATGCGCAGACTTTCGAGTTGCGCCCCAGCACGGCGGCGCGCGTTGCGCCGCTACCGCGCCATGAGTGGAACGACGCCGCTTGGCTGGAACGGCGCAAAGCTTTGGACTGGCTGCATGCACCCTACAATGTCTACGAAATGCACATTGGCTCGTGGCGCCGCCACCCCGATGGTCGCGTCTACAGCTACGCTGAATTGGCCGAGCATCTGGTGCCTTATGTACGTGAAATGGGCTACACCCATATCGAGCTCATGCCGCTGTCCGAGCATCCGCTGGATGAATCCTGGGGCTATCAAGCGACCGGCTACTTCGCGCCCACCAGCCGCTTTGGGACGCCGGACGACTTGCGCGCCTTTATCGACGCTTGCCATCAAAGCGAGATCGGCGTCATTCTGGATTGGGTGCCCGCGCATTTCCCCCGGGACGACTGGGCGCTGGCGCAATTCGACGGCACTGCGCTCTATGAACACGCCGACCCGCGGCTCGGCACGCATCAAGACTGGGGCACGCTGATCTTCAATTACGGCCGGCGTGAAGTCAAAAGCTTCTTGCTCGCCTCGGCGCATTACTGGCTGAATGAATTTCACATCGATGGCATTCGCGTCGATGCGGTGGCCTCGATGCTCTACCTCGACTATTCGCGCAAGCACGGCGAATGGCTGCCCAACCGCTATGGCGGGCGCGAGAATCTGGAAGCGATCGAATTCCTGCGCGACTTCAACGTGATGGTGCACGAGCAATTTCCCGGCGCGCTCACCATGGCGGAAGAATCCACGTCCTGGCCCATGGTGTCACGCCCGACTTATCTGGGCGGCTTGGGCTTCTCCATGAAGTGGAATATGGGCTGGATGAACGACACGCTGAGCTATTTCGAGCACGACCCGGTGCACCGGCGCTTTCACCATAACCAACTCACCTTCGGCCAGCTCTATTCCTATACCGAAAATTTCGTGTTGCCGTTTTCGCACGACGAAGTGGTCCATGGCAAGCGTTCATTGCTGGATAAGATGCCAGGGGATGCGTGGCAAAAATTCGCCAACCTGCGCTTGCTGTTCACCTATCAAATCACCTACCCCGGCAAGAAACTCAACTTCATGGGTAACGAGTTGGCCCAGGGTCAAGAGTGGGGCGTGGGCCGCGAATTGGATTGGTGGCTATTGGCGCGTGATTGGCACAAGGGCATACAAACTTGCACGCGCGATCTGAACCATCTCTATCGCAATACCCCGGCCCTGCATGATCTCGATTTTACGCATGAGGGCTTTCAGTGGATCGACTGCCACGACGCCGATCAATCCACGCTCAGCTATGTGCGCCGCGCGCGCGATGGCGGATTTGTGGTGGTGGCGCTCAACTTCACCCCGGTGCCGCGCAAAAACTATCGCCTCGGCGTGCCGCGCGAGGGCGTTTATCGCGAGCGCTTCAACAGCGACTCCAGCTACTACGGCGGCGGCAACCAGGGCAACGGCTCGAGCATCGATGCCAAGGCCGGAAGCTGGATGGGCTACCCAGCGTCGATCAACGTTACCTTGCCGCCGCTGGCAGGCATTATCCTGGTGCTTGCTTGAGCCATTTCCCTTACCCGCTAAAGAATTATCGCTTTCTGTCGTAACATCATGCACTTGGCATTAGCAAGGATAGACGCATGGCCGCACTGACCCGTTCCCCCGCCTGGAAGGCGCTTAAGAACCATCACAAGCAGATGGCAAACGTGCATATGCGCGACCTGTTCGCGCAGGACGCGCAGCGCTTCGACAAATTCACCCTGCGCTTTAACGACCTGCTACTCGATTTTTCGAAGAACATTGTCACTGACACGACGATGCAGTTGCTATTTGATTTGGCGCGACAAGCGGAAGTGCCGGCGTGGCGCGAGCGCTTATTTGCGGGCGACAAAATTAACTTCACCGAGAACCGTGCCGTGTTGCACACCGCGCTGCGCAATCGCAGCAACCACCCGATCAAAGTAGCGGGTCGCGATGTGATGCCAGCGGTGAACAAGGTGCTGGCGCACATGCGCGATTTCAGCAAGCGCGTGCGCAGCGGGCAATGGAAAGGCTATACCGGGCACGCCATCACCGATATTGTAAACATCGGCATCGGCGGCTCCGATCTCGGCCCGGTGATGGCGACTGAAGCGCTCAAACCTTACGCTGCGCCCCACCTCCAAGTGCATTTCGTTTCCAACATCGACGGCACCCATCTCGCGCAAACACTCAAACCGCTCAATCCGGAAACGACCTTGTTCATCGTCGCCTCCAAGACATTCACCACCCAAGAAACCCTGACGAATGCGCGCTCCGCGCGCGACTGGTGCCTGAGCGCCGCACGCGACGAAAAGGCCATCGCCAAACATTTCGTCGCAGTCTCCACCAATACCAAAGAAGTGAAAGCCTTCGGCATCGACCCCGCGAACATGTTCGAATTCTGGGACTGGGTCGGCGGCCGCTATTCGCTCTGGTCGGCGATTGGCCTGTCGATCGCGCTCTATCTCGGCATGGATCAGTTCGAAGCTTTACTTGGTGGTGCGCACGCCATGGACGAACATTTCCGCAGCACGCCGCTGGAGCAGAATTTGCCGGTGGTGATGGGCCTGCTCGGCGTGTGGTATGGAGATTTCTTTGATGCGCAATCACATGCCGTGCTGCCCTACGACCAATACTTGCATCGTTTTCCCGCCTACTTGCAGCAGCTCGATATGGAGAGCAATGGCAAGCGCGTGCGGCGCGACAAAAAAACCGTGGATTACCACACCGGCCCGGTGCTGTGGGGCGAGCCCGGCACCAACGGCCAGCACTCGTTCTATCAACTGATCCACCACGGCACGAAAATCATTCCCGCCGATTTCTTGGCCCCGGCGCAAAGCCAAAACCCGCTGGGCGAGCATCACCCGATTTTACTGTCAAACTTCTTCGCACAGACGGAAGCGCTGATGAAAGGCAAGACCGAAGCCGAAGTGCGCGCGGAACTGATTGCTGCCGGCGTCACCGGACGCAAACAGGATCAACTCGCCCCGCACAAAGTTTTTCCCGGCAACCGCCCCACCAATTCCATCCTGTTCAAACAACTCGACCCCGCGACCTTGGGCGCGCTGATCGCACTGTATGAGCACAAAATATTTGTGCAAGGCGTGATCTGGAATATCAACTCATTCGATCAATGGGGCGTGGAGCTGGGCAAACAACTGGCGCAGAAGATTCAGCCGGAGTTGAAAGGCGATGCGAAGGTGCAGAGCCACGACAGCTCGACCAATGGCTTGATCAATTACTACAAGTCGCTACGATAAAACGGCATTACGGCCGCGTGCGCCGCACCTGATCCAACTTTTCGCACAGATCACTCACCCCTTGCGCCATACGTGGCGTGCCACGGTGCAGGGTGTCGGCATTCAGATAAAACACATTGGCGTGGCGCACCGCCTCCAATTCATTCATCTCACGCCACGGTGCTAAGCGGGCTTCGCGCTCGCTCAGCGCCCCGCTCGCCACAATCGCTTGTGGATTACGCGCTAGCAACGATTCCAGGGATACCGTGGGCGTGATGCCGCTGATATCCGCGAATACATTGCGCCCGCCGCACAATTCGATTGCGCGGCTGACGAGGTGCGTCTGGCCGATGGTCATTAGCGGCTGATGCCATATCTCATAGAACACCGTGACCGGTTGCCGCGCGCGGTATTTCGATTCGAGCAAGCGAATTTGACTGCGATACTGGCTGGCGGCGCGCGTCGCTTCATAGCCGGTGCTGGCCAACTCGCCGATCAGCAACAGGTGGCGCGCGACGTCATCCAACTTGCGCGGTTCAAGTGCGAGCACTTTAAACCCCAGTTGATCCAGACGCACGACATCGCCGCGCGGATTACCCGAGATCCAAGCCAGCACGAGATCGGGCTTGAGCTGCACTACCCGCTCCAAATCGATTTTGGAATAATCACCGATCACAGGGAGCTGGCGCGCATCTGCGGGGTAATCGCTATAGGCCGAGACACCCACTAGCTTGCCGCCTGCACCAGCGGCAAAAGCCAGCTCAGTTAAATGCGGAGTCAGACTGATGATGCGGGTTGCGGGTTGTGGCAGCGTGATGGATTTGCCGCGATCGTCAGTGATCGTGATAGCGGCGCTTGCGGCGTGTGCAAGGAGCAACGTTGCCAAGAAACAGGCTATCGAGCATTTCATAATTCGTGACACGGTTCAAATCCCCCCCAGCCCCCCTTTTTCAAAGGGGGGCACCCTCGGAACGCAACTTGGAGTGGGCTCCTCCCTTTAGCAAAGGGAGGCTGGGAGGGATTTTGTGAGCATGTTGGGTATGTCATGAATTAGGAAAAGACCAATAGGTGCGCCGCATAGCGTACATGACTCAGAGCTTGCCATGATGAAACAGCAACTGGTGATGCGCCGCTTCGCCTACCCCTTGCACCTGGATGCGCGTGAGCCCGGCACTGGGCACATCGATGCGGTAAGTGCTGGCAAGCGGCAGATTCAGCGCATGCGCCAGCACCATGCGGATCACCCCGGCATGGCACACGATCAGCACATGTTTGCCGGCTTGCTCGCTAAGCAGATCATTCCAGCCGGCACGCACTCGCATCAGAAAATCCTCCAAACGCTCCGCGCCCGCCGGGCGCTGATTAATCGGATCGCGCTTGAAGCGCTCGATCACATCCGGGTCCACCGCGCGCAATTGGTCGGCGGTCTTGCCCTCCCATGCACCAAACTGCACTTCCATGAAGCGGGCATCCATGCTCAACGGTAACTCATGCCGCTGCGCCAATTCCGTCGCGAAAGCCAGGCAGCGTGACAGCGGCGAACTCACAATGTGTGCCCACGGCTTGTGCTCGCCTACTGCGGCCCGCATTTGTTGCCAACCTTTGTCGCTCAGCGGGTCATCGGTCTGGCCGCGATATTTGCGCCCGCCGACCGGCTCACCGTGGCGCAGGAGATCAATCGTGGTGATGGGTTCGGTCATATCGGAAATTTATTCACCAGCGCGCAGCCTACCCGCCGGGGTACAGAAGACGCGGTAACGCGCTTTTGATTAACCACCCGCCCACTTGGCAATGGTCAGCAACAGCAACAGACCGAACCAGAGCGAGATCGCGCGCCAGATCAGGCTCACCGCGCTATCCAGATAATCGGCATCGGGTTCCTCGCCCAAGCCCAACTCGGGACGATAATGAATTTGGCCATCGACCTCCAGCGGATCGCCCAGGCGCACACCCAGCGCACCCGCGCCGCTGGCGAGGATGATGCCTTGGGAAGGATTCGCCCACTTGGCCGCTTGCTCTTGCCAGCAGCGAATCGCGTCTTCGAAATCGCCGACCACGGCAAAGCTCACCGCCGTCAGGCGCAGCGGCAGCCAGTCCAAATAGCGAAATGCGGTGTCGGAAAAAATCCCGAAGCGGCCATACTCCTGATGATCGAGCGCACCCCATTTTTGGTGCAGGATGTGCGCCAGGCGATACAACAGCGCGCCGGCTGGGCCCAACACGGCAAACCAAAAGAACACGCCGAAAAATTGACGGTGTGCGCAGAGCAATAATTTTTCCATGCCAATCTTGGTGAGCGAGGCGGCGTTGAAACCTGCGATCGAGCGACCCTCCCAATCCCCCAAAAGCTTGCGTGCCGCGTCGAGATCGTGATCGCGCAGCGCAAGGGCCAGTTTGCTTGCGGATTGGGTGAATAGACTGCAGCCCAGGGTTAAATACAGCACGCCGACATTGAACAGCAGCGCCAGTAAAAAATTGGCGCGATACAAAAAGAAATAGAAAATCGCCAGCGCCAGCACGGGCGGCAGGATGCCCAAGCCCCAAGCGAGCAGGCCATAACGATAACGCCCAGCGTTGAAATGGCGCTCCAGGAAATTGCCGTAGCGCGCGAAGTACACGTAGAGTTGAACCCGATGCGTGAGCGGCCGGAAATGCTCCAACAGCATCACGGCAACCAGCGAAAAGAAACTCATTGCTGCATCTCCACGGTGAGCACGCCGACGCGCGTTACTTCCAGCGGACTGTCGTATAGCTCGACGGTCGGCATCGTGATGTCGCGGTTCTGCGTTTTGAGGTAATCGTAGAGCGCCTGGTAGGTTTTACCCGGCGCGAGCAGCGCAGCGGCTTGCACCCGCCCCATTAATACCGGGCGCTTGGCGATCTCGCCGCGCAGCAGCGGCGCGCGAATTGACTCACTTGCCTGGATCAAATAGCCGGTGTGCGCGCGAAGCTTGCCGCTCGCCACCCGGCGCGGATCGTCGAACAGCACATTGATCGATTGCCCGGGGTTAATCCCTTGCGCGTTTAATGCCTGCCAGACTTTTTGCTGGGTATCGGGCAATTTGGCCAGCTTGCCGCTATGCTCGAGATACACATAGGTATAAGGCCCGCGCTCACCCTGCTCGATCTGCACTGCGTTAAATCCGCCCCACCACGCATACACCAGCAGCAAGGGCAGCACGAATGCGAGCAGAATGGGCAACCAGGTTTTTTTAAGCAACGCGCTTCTCGACTGATGTGAATAAATGCCGGAAAGCATGTTTTTAAGGCTTTTGGTGTGGATTTCCGACCTCACCTATAATAACCGATTCCCCTGTCGACATAAAAGGAATGCCATGTTGAAGCAGTTGCTCCTCTCCTTGCTGATGCCCCTGTACCTATTGTCTCCGCTGACTGCGGCGGCGGCCAGCGACAATGCCGCCAGCGTCAAGGTCAAGCCGGTCAAGGTCGGGGCGCATGCGTATTACGTGGAGGGGCTGCCCGGCGCGGCTTCCGCCGCCAATCAGGGCTATATGTCGAATGCGGGCTTCGTGATCACCCCGGCCGGCGTGGTGGTGTTCGATTCGCTCGGCACCGTGCCGCTGGCGGAGGCGCTGATCGCCCAGATACGCAAACTCACCTCCGCGCCGATCAAGCGCGTGATCGTGAGCCACTACCACGCCGATCATGTGTATGGCTTGCAGGCCTTCAAGGCGCTCGG
>JADMJT010000079.1 GCA_018781585.1 Burkholderiales bacterium | reverse complement strand
CTCAAACAATTCCGCATTCGCACGGGCGTTAAGTTGATGATAAGTTTTGTTGCGTGTGGAATCGTTGGCGTAAAACAGGTTTTGATTGGAGTAACTCGCATCTACCTTGAGCCGTGCGCCATCCTTTTTCGCGGTAACCGTGGGGGTTACCGACGTTATAAAATCGCCTTTTGACCCGCCTGTCGTGCCGAGCGTGGCGTTGTCAGTATAAGTTTCGCTCGCGGTTACGCTTGCGCCCAGCTTCCAATCTGATGCCCACGCCGAACCCGACAACGCGAGCGTCAGCATGGTGGCGATGATCTTGCGCCCCATGTCCCCGATGTTGGCTGCTGTTTTTTCGTTTTTTATCATCAAATTTGTTTGGCGCTAGTAAGCTGGCTTGCCGTAGCCTCCATAACCGTAATAGCCGTAGCCGCCTGCGTTGTGCGAAGCGGATTTGTTGAGCACCATGCCGATTACGTCGCACGCGCCTTCTACGCGCGAGAGGGCTTCCCGCAATGCGTTTTTCGGTGTCTTGTCCGTTTCGGCCACCATGACGATTTGCCCCATATGCGAGGCGAGCACACTCGCTTCGCTGGTCGCCAGCAGTGGGGGCGAATCGAATAACACTAAGCGGTCGGGGTAGCGGTTGGCTAATTCAGCGATGAGGCGATCCATCGCCTCGCTCGCCAACAACTCCGTTGCGCGCGCATAGGTGCGGCCGGCAGGCAGGATGGATAGCTTGTCGATGTTGGTACGCAAAATCACATTAGACAAATCGCGCGTATCTTGGCGCAAAATATCGAGCAAACCATGTTCGGAGCGGAACCCCAGGTACTCCGGCATGCGTGGCTTGGCCACGTCGGCGTCGACCAGCAATACAGTACGGTCAAGTTCCATGGCGATACTAATTGCCAAGTTGATCGCCGTGAAGGTTTTACCCTCGCCCGGCAAGGAACTCGTTACCATGATGAGATTGCCGTTTTTGACCGGATTCGAGCCAAACGCATTCGCTAGGAGCGGGCGTTTGATCATGCGATATTCTTCAGCCAAGGCACTGCGCTCATCATCGCTGGTAAGCAGACCGCGCGCGCGCAGCAGCGCAAAATCTATATTGACTTGACGCGGGATAAGCGCTTCAGCGGCGTCGGCCGGGGCCGCAGCGACTGGCTGCGAACGCGCTGTCTGGCGCGGCGCTTCGGCTTTGATTTCAATTTTGGCTACGGCTTGCTCAACCAAGCTGTCCGCCGAGATCTCGGCTGTCATTGGCGTGGGTTGCAGCGGCTCAGGTTGTGCCTGCGGCTTGTCACCGATCTTGTTCAGCGCTTTTTCGATAATACTCATAGCAATTCCTGGTTACGCACTGCGGGCGAAGAGAAAGGAAATACCCAGCACCACAACATAGGCGCTGACGAGCGCACCGAACGACGCGCCCCACGCCAGCAGTTTTTTGCGTCGTGATTTTGTCTGCGCTTCGTTCCAGACCATCGTTACCGTACCCAGCACGGGGTACTCAGTAAGCGCGGTCACTCCAGAACGGTCAGTGATGATCGGTCTAATCTGGCTTAGTACGAAGGCAAATGCAGTGCCGCCCGCGATCGCTAACAACAAGACCATTGAGAGCAGCAACGGCCGGTTGGGGAAAGTCGGATTGGGTGGCACATAAGGCGGGTCGATGACTTTGAAGTCGATGACATCCGTTTTGGCTTCCATATCCTCCGACATTTGTGCGGATTCACGCCGGGTCAACAATTGATCGTAGTTTTTCTTATTCACTTCATAATCACGGTTGAGTTGCACCAGATCCGTTTCCACTTGCGGGACCATATTGGCTTGCTGCCGAAGTTGGCTGAAGCGGGAGGAATATTCACTTACCCGCGCTTTCAGTGAGGCGGCTTGCGCCTCCGCCTCTGCCAACGAAAGGCTGAGTTGTTGATAGTAGGGATTTTGGCTTGCCGCATTGGCGGTAACCGGTTTCTTGATTTTGGCTTCCTGCTTCTTCTGCTCTTCGAGTTGCGCAATGACACGCTTGGTGCTGACGATATCTGGGTGTTGCTCGGTATAACTTAAGCGCATCTGATCCAGATTTTTTTCCATCGCCTGGATGCGCGCATCCAGCTCCGGATTGCCACCGACGGCCGAGGCGCCCTGAGCGCCCTCCTCCGGATCTTCGCCAGCGAGTTGCCGCTTCAATTGATCGCGCCGGGTTTCGGCTTCACGCAGGGCCAGCGTGGCTTCATTGACGTTCTTTTGCGCCTCGCCCAACTTGGCAAAATAGTCGCCACCTTGGCCCGGCATCATGCCCAGGTTTTTTTGTTTGAATTCCTTGAGCGCATTTTCTGACGCATTGAGTTTTTGTTCGTAGGATTTAATCTGGTCTTCGATGAAGCGTTTGGCCGAATCGGCGTCCTTGCGCTTGCTACCAAGACTGCCTTCCACCAGGATGGTCAGCAAAGACTGCACTACTTTTTTCGCCATATCCGGACTACTGTTTTGATAGGTTATGCGATACAGATTTTCCTGCCCACGCGATGCAGCCTCCAGCTCTACACTCCCCATCAAACCGGTGATCAGTTTTTCCATTTCCCTTGGCGACTTGGCCTTAAGATCCATATCCGTCATGCGCGACACTTTTTCCATATTGGGCCGGCTTAACAGGGTGCGGGTCATCACTTGAACTTGTTGTTCAATTGGCGTGTTAACTGCCAGACCCGACATCAGCGGCTTGAGAATGGATTGGGTGTCGATATAGACGCGCGCCGATGCTTCATAGCGCTGGGGCAGGGTAGAGACAAAGACCCAACCAACAACCGCGATTAACCAGGCCGCAATGATGGCATGCCACCGGCGCAGCCAAATCCCGCGCGCGTGGGACAAGAGTTGGTTGATCACTTCATGCATTTTTCTCTACCCGTTGCCTAAATGGAGCCAGCAATAATTAAAAGAAGCTTTCAGGGATAATCAGCACATCGCCAGGCAAGATTCCCACGTTAGCTGATATGTCGCCATCGCGGATCAAGCTCTCCAAGCGCACGCCGAATTGTTGTTGCTTGCCGTCTACGATGCGCACGATGCTGGCTTTGTTACCCGCGGCGAAATCGGTGATGCCTCCTACCGCGATCATGACGTCCATCAAAGTCATTTTTTCGCGATATTGCAGGGCTTGTGGTTTGGCGGCTTGGCCGATCACCCTGACTTGGTGCTCATAGGGCCCACTGAAACCGGTGACGATGACCGTAACGATTGGGTCTTGAATGAATTTGGCCAAGGCCTTTTCAATATCCCGCGCCAATTGGCTAGGCGTCTTGTTGGCAGCGGTCAGATCCTCGACCAGCGGGGTGGATATTTTACCGTCGGGTCGCACCGGCAAGGTCTTAGAGACTTCGGGGTTGCGCCATACTTGAATATCAAGACTATCGCCCGGTCCGATGATGTAATAAAAATCTGAAGCCTGAGTCACCACAGCAGGCGCAGGGGGATGCGTAGCCGCACAACCCGTCAAGCCAAATAGAACAATCGTTACCGCAACCCAGATGATCCCCACGAACTTTGATTTTTCCACGATACCCTCCAGTTTTCTAATGCGTAACTTTAATTATGACACATAAGCCTGTGTGAACAATCAAGTTTTTAATTGTATGGTCGTTTTATTGCAGCTTCGCTAACAAAAAGACAACCTTTCACACTAAGGCAAGAACTGAGCCAGTAAACATTTGTATTTTAACATCATAAATTTACGGCACTTCTTGTCATGCCGGCGAGTAAATTTCAGGCGGTCGTTCAGCGTCGCTGATGAGCCCCCGACATCGGATACTAGCTGGATATATTCTAACGCTTATCGAGCAAAACCCGCTCACTGCTGCATTTTTCGTCTTGGAGTATCATTCCACCAAGTTTAAATCCAGAACGCCACTTTTTTATCATGCCCCAGCAAAACTTCAATGAGTTACGCGCGGCCATCCGTGCCTTTGCCCAGGCCCGTGATTGGGAACAATTCCACACCCCCAAGAATCTCATCATGGCGCTAAGCGTGGAAACCGCCGAATTGATGGAGCACTTCCAATGGCTTACCCCGGCGCAAAGCACGCGCCTAGACGCTAAAACCAAGGAAGCGGTAGCGCAGGAAATTGGCGATGTGCTGATTTACCTCACCCGCTTAGCCGATGTGCTGGGCATCGACCCGCTTCAAGCCGCATTCGACAAAATGGAAATCAATGCGCTGAAATACCCGGTGGACAAATCCAAGGGCAACAATACTAAATACGATAAATTACAGTAGGGTGTCGCTATAATGGCGGCCCCCGATCATGCAAAATTTCACTATGAGCAACTATTACCAACATCACGTATTTTTTTGTGTGAATCAACGCGAGGAGGGCGAGGCCTGCTGCGCCGATAAGGGCGCGCAAGCCATGCGCGATTACGCCAAGCAGAAAATAAAATCGCTCAAACTTTCCGGTCCTGGCAAATGCCGCGTGAACAACGCCGGATGCATGGATCGCTGTTCCGAAGGCCCGGTAATCGCGATATATCCCGAAGGTACTTGGTACACGTATGTAGATAAAGACGATATCGATGAGATTATCAATGAGCACTTGATCCACGGACGCACCGTTGATCGTCTCAAAATATAATGTTCATCAATTACGTTTAACTAGCGCAATATCAGTAAGTTATAGTTAACCCCTATTGCCTAATATTTCATTGCTTTTCAATCTTCAGGATTCTAAGTGAGCCGTTTCAAGCTGCGCATCGACGGCCCCGGCGGCAAGATCGAGACCGTCATCAACGACCCGGGCGAACCGCGCCGCGGGCTAGTATTGATCGCGCATCCGCACCCCCTGCATGGCGGCACGCTGGACAATAAGGTGACGCAGACCATCGCCGACACCTTTTTTGACTTTGGCTATGTCGCGGTGCGCCCGAATTTTCGCGGCGTGGGCCAAAGCGAAGGCGAATACGATCACGGCAAGGGCGAGGTGGCAGACATGCTCGCGGTGTACGCCTTTGTGCGCGAGCGTTATCCCGATCTACCCATCACCCTGGCCGGCTTCTCTTTCGGCGCTTATGTGCAAAGCGTGGTGAGCGAATCCGTCAACCCCGCGCATTTGCTGCTGGTGGGGCCTGCGGTGAATATGTTCAACATGGGCGATGCGCCACCGCATACCATCGTGATTCATGGTGAGGATGATCAAGTCGTGCCCTTAGCAGAAGTCCGTGACTGGGCTTCAAAAAGCGGCTTTACCCTGAGCGTAGTGCGCGATGCCGATCATTTTTTTCACAAGAAACTGGGCGATCTTAAAGAGCATATTTTTAACTTATGCCCGTGCTAAGCGCGACCAACCTGCGTAAGTCTTACGGCGAACTGAAAGTCGTCGCCGGGGTGGATATCTCCATTGAGAAAGGCGAGTGCTTCGGCCTGCTCGGCCCCAACGGCGCGGGCAAGACCACCACGCTGCGTTTGTTGCTCGGTTTGATCGAACCCGACGCGGGTGAGATTGAAATGCTGGGCGAACCCGTGCCCAAACAGGCGCGACGCGCACGCTTGCGCGTCGGCGTGGTGCCGCAGATGGACAACCTCGACCCCGATTTCACCGTACATGAAAATTTCATGACCTATGGCCGCTATTTCGGCCTGCGTGATGCCGAGATCGCGGCGCGCATTCCGGCATTGTTGGATTTCGCTGGGCTGACGAATCGCGCCGATGCCAAAATTCAAGCCCTGTCCGGCGGCATGAAGCGGCGCCTGACCCTGGCGCGCGCGCTGGTGAATGACCCTGATCTGATTTTCTTAGATGAGCCGACCACCGGCCTCGATCCGCAAGCACGGCATCTCATGTGGCAAGGCTTGCGCCGCCTCCTCAGTCAAGGCAAAACGATTATTCTCACCACACACTTCATGGAAGAAGCCGAGCGCCTGTGTGATCGGCTTACCATTCTGGATCGCGGCCACGTCATCGCCACCGGCAGCCCGCGCGCACTCATCGCGCAACACATCGAACCCAGCGTAATGGAGTTGTATGGCGAGCAAGTGGCAGGGTGGGGTCAGCAGTTCGGTGACCAATTGTGCGAGCGGCATGAAGTGGTCGGCGAAACGTTGTTCTGCTATAGCCGTGACGGCGAGGCGCTGACGGAAAACTTAAAGACTCGGCCGCATCTACGCTACCTGCACCGGCCGGCGAATTTGGAAGATGTATTCTTGAAGCTGACCGGCCGTGATTTGCGCGATTAATTTTGAAACCACGGATGAACACGGATAAACACGGATGCCAAGCCCCAAAGTTTTAATGTTTTTCGCTTTTATCAGTGTGTATCCGTGTTCATCCGTGGTTACTCAGCTTTCCCCAAAATGACCCACTACTTCCATCTCCCTCAACTCAGCCTGCGCTTCATCCCCGTGTGGCGGCGCAATTATTTGGTATGGAGAAAGCTCGCCATCCCCTCCATGCTCGGCAATCTGGCCGACCCGATGCTGTATATGTTGGGGCTCGGTTTCGGTCTGGGCAGTTTGTTGCCGGACGTGGCGGGCGTACCCTACATCACCTTCCTCGCCGCCGGCACGATCGCCTACTCCACCATGAACAGCGCCACGTTCGAGGTGTTGTACTCCGGCTTCTCGCGCATGCATGTGCAAAAAACTTGGGATGCGATCATGAACACGCCGATGACGCTGGATGATGTGATGCTGGGGGAGCTCACCTGGGCCGCGTCGAAAAGCCTGCTCTCCGGCATCGCCATCCTGCTCATCATCTGGGTAATGGGCTTGCAAGCTTCGTTCTGGATGACGCTGTGGATTATTCCGGTGGTAATCCTGATCGGCTTTTGCTTCTCTGGTATGGGGCTGGTGATGAACGCGATCTCGCCCAGCTATGATTTTTTCCTGTACTACTTCACGCTGGTGATTACACCGATGGTGCTGCTATGCGGCGTGTTCTTCCCGGTGAGTCAGTTACCTGCTTGGCTGCAAACCGTCTCCAGCATATTGCCGCTCACCCACGCCATCGATTTAGTGCGTCCGCTGATGTTGGGTGTCACACCGAACCAAGCTTGGCTGCATGTGTTGGTGTTGCTGGCGTATGGGGCGGTGGGGTTTTATTTGGCGCTGGGGCTGACGCGGCGGCGGCTGCTAAGTTAACCGACTATCGGCGGCCCGAGGTGCGCCCGATCAAAAATGCAAAAATGGGGTTCAGACTCGATTATTTTCGCCGTTCTTTTTGTGTAATGCCATGGATTGCATTACGTATTGCCATCTGTTACGCTGATCAACGTGATCAAACGCTTCCGCCATAAAGGCTTAGAACGGTTATTCCGCAAGGGCGATTCGCAGGGCATTCAAGCGCAACATGTTTCACGCATTCTTCGTATTCTTGATCTACTGGATGATGCCAGCGCGCCCGAGCAAGTAAATATCCCAGGTTTGTACCTGCACCCGCTTAAAGGCAGCCGTAAAGGCGAGTGGGCGATGAGCGTATCGGGTAACTGGCGTATCACCTTCCGTTTTGAAGGTGAGGACGTGACGGACGTAACTTTGGAGGATTATCACTGATGGCTAAATCGCTACGCGATCCGAAACGCCGCCCAACGCACCCCGGTGCAATCTTGCGCGAAGATGTGTTGCCTTCGTTAGGGATGACTCAAGCGGAGTTCGCAAAGCGGCTGGGCGTTTCTCGGTTGACGGTATCGGAATTGATTAATGAAAAGCGTGCGGTCAGCCCAGATATGGCTATGCGGCTGGGTCGCCTGCTCGGTAATGGCCCGGAGATTTGGCTGCGCATGCAGCAAACGCTCGATTTGTGGGAGCTTGCCAAACGTCGTGATTATGAAAAGATTCAAACGCTGAAGGCTGCATAGCCAGCCGGGGGTTAGCACGTCGGTATCAAATCCGATGAGGGCACACTTCAAAATATAGGCTTAAGCCCGGTTTGTCCTACGAGAAGCTAAGTGCCGTTTAGCCCGGCCGCTTGCTGATCCGCATGATAAGAACTCCGCACCATCGGTCCGCAAGCCGCGTTAAGAAACCCCATGTCTTGCGCGGCTGCTTCAAGTATTTTGAAATCATCCGGCGTGACAAAGCGTTTCACTGGCAGATGATGCTGGCTCGGTTGCAGATACTGGCCGACGGTAAGCATTTCCACATCGTGCGCACGTAAGTCGCGCATCACATCGAGAATTTCTTCGTCCGTCTCGCCCAAACCCACCATCAACCCGGATTTAGTTGGCACCTCGGGATGCCGTGCTTTAAACGCTTTTAATAGCTGTAAGGAATTGGTGTAATCCGCTCCCGGGCGCGCGGCTTTGTATAAGCGTGGCACGGTTTCCAGGTTGTGGTTCATGACATCGGGCGGGGCTTGTTCCAACACTTCCAGCGCGAGATCCAAACGTCCACGGAAATCCGGCACCAGCACTTCAATCCGTGTCTGCGGCGAGGCGAGGCGCACCGCGCGGATGCAATCCACAAAATGCTGTGCACCGCCATCGCGCAAGTCATCGCGATCCACGCTGGTGATCACGACATAGTTCAACTTCATGGCGGCGATGGACTTGGCTAAATTCGCCGGTTCGTTCACATCCGGCGCTTGCGGCTTGCCATGCGCCACATCGCAAAACGGGCAGCGCCGCGTGCACACATCGCCCAAAATCATGAACGTCGCCGTGCCGTGCGAGAAGCACTCGCCGATATTGGGGCAAGAGGCTTCCTCGCACACTGTGTGCAACTGATGCTCGCGCAGGATTTGCTTGATCTCGAAGAAGCGCGGGCTGTTGGGCGATTTGGCGCGAATCCAGCTCGGTTTGCGCGCCACGGGCTCGGGCACGATTTTGATCGGGATGCGGGCAGTTTTCGCTTGGCCTTTTTGGCGCAACTCATTGCTCATGGGGTTCTCTAAGTAAGTAAGGCATCAATACCCCTAATTACCAAATAAGGGGTTTCTCGTTGCTGTAACTTGGTCTTACCGGTTAAAATCGCAGACTTTTCACCGAATTTTAGGGTTCTGGCAATGGACAGACAAAGCTGGCTGGACGGTACGCTCTACCACCCGGATTTTGAGCGCGATAGCTGCGGTTTCGGCTTGATGGCGCAAATGGATGATAAGCCAAGCCATCAACTGGTGCAAACCGCGATCAGCTCGCTCGCATGCTTGACACACCGGGGTGCGGTGGCAGCCGACGGTAAATCCGGCGACGGTTGCGGGCTGCTGTTCAAGAAGCCGGATGCGTTCTTGCGCGCCGTGGCAGCGGAGGCTGGTTTCACCCTGGCTCAGCAATACGCCGCCAGCCTAGTCTTCCTAAACCAAGACGTCCATCTCGCGCAAAGCGCGCGCGACCGCCTCAAAACAGCGATGCAAGTCGAAGGGCTTACCCTTGTCGGATTCCGCAAGGTGCCTATTAATAAAGAAGCTTGTGGGGAGTATGCACTAGCAAACTTGCCCGTAATCGAACAGGTTTTCATCAATTGCCCAGACGACATCTCCGACGCGATTTTCCAGCGCAAGCTGTTCATTGCGCGCCGCCGCGCCGAAAAAGCGATCGGCCCCGCAGACAAATCGTTTTATCTGCCCACATTATCTTCCAAGGTTATTTCTTATAAAGGCTTGGTGCTGCCCGCCAATCTACCGGTGTTTTACCCCGACCTGAATGACGCGCGCTTCGCGTCCAGCTTGGCGGTATATCACCAGCGCTTCTCCACCAACACCTGGCCGGAGTGGAAGCTGGCGCAGCCCTTCCGCTACCTCGCGCACAACGGCGAAATCAACACGCTGCAAGGCAACCGCAATTGGTCGCGCGCGCGCGAAATGAAATTTTTGTCCAAACTCATCCCCAATATGGATGATGTGCGGCCCTTGGTATCGCTCACCGGCTCCGATTCGCTAAGCCTGGACAATATGCTGGAAGGCCTGGTGATGGGCGGCGTGCCGCTGTTCCGCGCACTGCGCTTGATGATCCCGCCGGCGTGGCAGAACGTGAACGACATGGACCCGGATCTGAAAGCGTTCTACGAATACAACTCGATGCACATGGAGCCGTGGGACGGCCCCGCCGGCATCGTACTCACCGATGGCCGCTATGGCGCGTGCGTGCTGGATCGCAATGGCTTGCGCCCGGCGCGCTATGTGGTGACCAAGGATCGCTTTCTCACCATCGCCTCCGAAGTCGGCGTGTGGAATTACGCACCGGAAAACGTTGTCGCCAAAGGCCGCATCAAACCCGGCCAGATCCTCGCCATCGATCTCGAAACCGGCAAGCTGCTCTTGCCCGAGGAGATCGACGCCGACTTGGCCCGTGCGCAGCCCTATCGCCAATGGCTCAAAGACAATGTGCGTTATTTGGAATCCTCGCTCACCAAAAGCGAGACCCTGCCGCTGTTGGAAGCGACCAGCGCCTTGCAGTATCAGAAGCTATTCAACGTGTCGTTTGAAGAGCGCGATCAAGTGATTCGTGTGCTGGCGCAAGACGGCCAGGAAGCCATCGGCTCCATGGGGGATGACACGCCGATGGCGGTGCTGTCGCGCCAGGTGCGCTCACCTTTCGATTATTTGCGTCAGCAATTCGCGCAAGTGACCAACCCGCCGATCGACCCGATTCGCGAGGCGATCGTGATGTCGCTCAAGACTTGCTTCGGTCCCGAGCGCAATCTTTTCGACGAAACGCCGCAGCACGCGCGCCGTATCGAGACCCACTCGCCGGTGCTGACCCACGACAAATTCGTGTATCTCACGCAGCAGACCGGCGACGAATATAAATCCATCACGCTGGATCTGAATTACGACCCGGTGCAAACCAAGCTCAAAGCCGCGCTTAAAGACCTGACCCAGCAAGCGGTGGCGGCAGTCAAACAAGGCTACGTGATCGTGGTGTTATCCGATCGTGCGATTGCCAAAGGCAAGCTGCCGATCCACGCGCTATTCGCCGTAGGTGCCGTGCATCACGCGCTGATCGATGCGGGCCTGCGCTGCAACTCGAATATCGTGGCCGAGACCGGCACTGCACGCGATCCGCATCACTTCGGCTGCTTGATCGGCTACGGCGCGACGGCGGTGTATCCCTACCTCGCGTATCAAGTGATCAACGACTTGATCCGCACCCAGGAAGTCACCCAGCCCTTGGAAGACGCCATCGCCCATTTCGTCAAAGGCATCAACAAGGGTCTGCTCAAGATTACCTCCAAGATGGGCATTTCCACCATCGCCTCGTATCGCGGCGGACAATTGTTCGAGGCGGTCGGCGTGCATGAAGACGTGATCGGCCTGTGTTTGCCGGGCACGGTGAGCCGCGTTTCCGGCGCGGATTTTGATGACTTCGAATCCGACCAGAAGCAACTCGCCAAACATGCCTTCAATCCGGTGAAGCCCTTATCGCAAGGCGGTCTGCTCAAATACATTTTCGGCGGCGAATACCACGCGTACAACCCGGATGTCGTGATGCAGCTGCAAAAAGCCGTGCAAAACGGCGACTACGACGAGTACAAAAAATACGCCGAATACGTGAACACGCGCCCGGTAGCCATGCTGCGCGATTTGATGCAACTGCAAGCCGACGCCACGCCCATCCCGCTTGCGCAAGTCGAGCCGGTCGAAAAAATTCTGAAGCGTTTCGACTCGGCCGGCATGTCGCTGGGCGCGCTTTCGCCCGAGGCGCATGAGGCGTTGGCCGAAGGCATGAACCGCCTCGGCGGCCGCTCCAATTCGGGCGAAGGCGGCGAAGACCCGGCGCGCCACGGCACAGTCAAAATGTCCAAGATCAAGCAAGTCGCCTCGGGCCGCTTCGGTGTCACACCGCATTATTTGGTCAACGCCGAAGTGCTGCAAATCAAAATCGCCCAAGGCGCGAAACCGGGCGAGGGCGGCCAACTGCCGGGCGACAAAGTCTCGCCCATGATCGCCAAGCTGCGCTTCGCGAAACCGGGCATCGGCCTGATCTCGCCCCCGCCGCATCATGATATTTATTCCATCGAAGATTTGGCGCAGCTGATTTTTGATCTGAAGCAAGTCAATCCGCAAGCACTCGTGTCGGTGAAGCTGGTGGCCGAGCCCGGCGTAGGTACGGTCGCGGCGGGCGTGGCCAAGGCCTACGCCGACTTGATCACCATCTCCGGCTACGATGGCGGCACCGGCGCATCCCCGCTGACCAGCGTGAAATATGCCGGTACGCCGTGGGAGCTCGGCCTCTCCGAAGCGCAACAAGTGCTGCGCGCCAACGGCCTGCGCGGCCGCGTTCGGTTGCAGACCGACGGCGGCTTGAAGACCGGGCTGGATGTGATCAAAGCTGCGATCCTCGGCGCGGAATCGTTTGGTTTCGGCACCGGCCCCTTGGTGGCCTTGGGTTGCAAATTTTTGCGCATTTGCCATCTGAATAACTGCGCCACCGGCGTCGCCACGCAAGACGCCAAGCTGCGCCAAAAATACTTCATCGGCCTGCCGCAAATGGTGATGAATTATTTCACTTTCATCGCGCAGGAAACGCGCGAACTGATGGCCTCACTCGGCGTGCGCTCGCTGGAAGAACTGATTGGCCGCGTCGATCTGTTGCAACTCATGCCGGGTGAGACGCCGCGCCAACACAAGCTCGATCTCAAGGCCTTGCTCGATCAAAAGCATATCCCGGACAGCGTGCCGAAATTCTGTGTCGATGCGCGCAACCCGTCCTTCGACAAAGGCGAGCTGGCCGAACAAATGGTGGTCGATGCGCTGCCTGCGATCAAAGCCAAGCAAGCACTCACGCTGACCTATCAGGTGCGCAACGTAAACCGCTCGATCGGCGCCCGGCTCTCGGGCGAAATCGCGCGCGCCCATGGTGCGGTCGGTCTGCCGGATGGCTGCCTGCATTTGAAACTCTCCGGCAGCGCGGGGCAGAGCTTCGGTGTGTGGAACGCGCAAGGCTTGACCTTGGAACTCAGTGGCGACGCCAACGATTATGTGGGCAAGGGCATGGCAGGCGGGCGCATCGTGATCTATCCACCCGCCCAATCGGATTTTGTCGCGCACAGCAACGTGATCATCGGCAACACCTGTTTATACGGTGCGACCGGCGGCAAACTCAACGCGGCGGGCATGGCGGGCGAGCGCTTCGGCGTGCGCAACTCCGGTTGCGTGGCGGTGGTGGAAGGCGCGGGCGATCACTGCTGCGAATACATGACGGGGGGCTGCGTGATCGTGTTGGGCAACACCGGCCTCAACTTCGGCGCAGGCATGACCGGCGGCTTCAGCATGGTGTACGACGAAGACGGCCACTTTGCGCGGCGCTACAACAATGAGCTGATCGACATTCATCGCATCACCAACGAATCGATGGAAGAGTATCGCCAGTTCCTACGCGAAAAAATCGCCGGGCATGTGAAGCTCACCGGCAGCCAACGCGGCCAGCACCTGCTCGCCGACTTCGATAATGCGGTAGCCAAGTTCTACCTGGTCAAACCCAAAGCGGCAAAGCTCGACAGCCTGCTGAAAGACTGATTGAAAGATTGCAATGTCTGATGTTTTCCAATTTTTGAATGTGCAACGGCGCGATGGCAGCAAAACGGCGGCGCACGTTCGCGTCAAGGAATTCAAAGAAATTTACGCGCCGTTCGATGCCGCGCAAGGCGCGGAGCAATCCGCACGCTGCTTGGGCTGCGGCAATCCGTATTGCGAGTGGAAGTGCCCGGTACACAACTACATTCCTAATTGGTTGAAGTTGATCGAAGAAGGCAATCTGTTCGAAGCGGCTGAGCTATCGCATAAAACCAATTCCTTGCCCGAGATCTGCGGCCGCGTGTGCCCGCAAGATCGGCTATGCGAAGGTGCTTGCACCTTGAACCAGGGCGGCTTCGGCGCGGTGACCATCGGCTCGGTAGAAAAATATATTTCCGACGAAGCCTTCAAACAAGGTTGGCGTCCCGATATGAGCCAAGTCACGCCCAGCGGCAAAAAAGTCGCGGTGATCGGTGCGGGGCCGGCCGGGCTTGGCTGTGCAGATGTGTTGGTGCGCAATGGGGTGCAGCCGATCGTGTTTGACCGCTACGACGAGATCGGCGGCTTGCTCACTTTCGGCATCCCCGAATTCAAATTAGAAAAAGACGTAGTGCGCCGTCGACGCGCGATCATGGAAGGCATGGGCATCGAGTTTCGCCTCAATACCGATATCGGCCGGGATGTTACGCTGGAACAATTGCTCGCCGAATACGACGCGGTGTTCATGGGCATGGGCACTTACACTTATATGAAGGGCGGCTTCCCCGGCGAGGAATTGCCCGGCGTGCATGAGGCCTTACCTTTTTTGATTTCCAACGTGCGCCATTGTCTTGAATTGCCAGGGGGTGATGCCGCTTTTGTCTCCATGCAAAACCAACGCGTGGTGGTATTAGGCGGCGGCGACACGGCGATGGACTGCAACCGCACCGCGATTCGACAAAGCGCTAAATCCGTCACCTGCGCCTACCGCCGCGACGAAGCCAATATGCCCGGATCACGGCGCGAAGTGGCAAACGCGAAAGAAGAAGGCGTGCAATTCTTGTGGAATCGCCAGCCGGTGGAAATCGTCGGCAACGGCCGTGTGGAAGGCGTGAAACTCGTCACCACCGAACTCGGCGCGCCCGATGCGCGCGGCCGTCGCACCCCGCAAGTCGTACCCGGCTCGGAAGAAATTATCCCCGCCGACCGCGTGATTATCGCCTTCGGCTTCCGCCCCAATCCGCAGCCCTGGTTTACCGAGGCCGGTGTCACCACCGATGCAGGTGGTCGCGTGGTAGCCAAAGGATTTGCGCACGAATACCAGACCGCCAATCCGAAAATCTTTGCCGGTGGCGACATGGTGCGCGGCTCCGATCTGGTGGTGACAGCGGTATATGAGGGTCGCCAGGCAGCCGAGGGCATCCTTGGATACTTGGGTGTTTGATTTTCTCACCACGGAGTACACGGAGGTCACGGAGAAATTCCTTTCTCAAACCTCCGTGTACTCTGTGTACTCCGTGGTTCAAAAATGAAACCTAAAAACGACACCTTCCTCCGCGCGTTGCTCAAACAGCCCGTGCCCTACACGCCGATTTGGATCATGCGCCAGGCCGGGCGTTATTTGCCCGAGTACAACCAGACGCGGACGCGCGCCGGTAATTTTCTCAATCTGTGCAAGAACCCGGATATGGCGACCGAAGTCACGCTGCAACCCATCGCGCGCTTTGGCTTGGATGCGGCGATTTTGTTTTCCGACATTCTGACCATTCCCGATGCGATGGGCTTGGGTCTGTATTTCGCCGAGGGCGAAGGCCCGAAATTCGAACGTCCGCTGCGTGAGGAGTGGGCGATTCGCGATCTCACGGCACCCGATCCCGACACCCATTTACGCTATGTGCTTGACGCCGTGTCGCAGATTCGCAAGGCACTGAACAATGAAATTCCGCTGATCGGTTTCTCCGGTTCACCGTTCACGCTCGCCTGCTATATGGTGGAAGGCGGCGGCTCGGACGATTTTCGTACCGTCAAAACCATGCTGTACCAACGCCCGGAATTGTTGCACCACATTCTGCAGGTGAACGCTAAAGCCGTCACCGATTACCTCAATGCGCAAATCCAAGCCGGCGCGCAAGCGGTGCAGATATTCGATACTTGGGGCGGCATGCTGTCGAGCGCCGCGTATGAAGAATTCTCGCTCGCCTATCTGCGCCAAGTCGTGTCCGGCTTGCTGCGTGACCACGACGGCGAACGCGTGCCCTGCATCGTGTTCACCAAGAGCGGTGGCATTTGGCTGGAAAAAATCGCCGCCATCGGTTGCGATGCGGTTGGCTTAGATTGGACCTGCGACATCGGCGAAGCACGCAAACGCGTCGGCGGCAAAATTTCGCTACAAGGCAATATGGATCCGATGGTGCTGTTCTCCGGCCCCGACGCCATCCGCAAGGAAGTGCAGCGCATCCTCGTCAGCTACGGCTCGGGTAGCGGCCACGTGTTCAACCTCGGCCACGGCATCTCGCAATTCACCCCGCCCGAGCATGTTGCCGCGCTGGTGGATGCGGTGCATGAACTGTCGCGGGCGTTTCACTAGCATCTACACCCTGCGCGCTCACCGTACTCATTAACACCCGCATTTCCGCTTCTCTCGTAAGGGAGTCTGCCCCGCTTCGACTAAGCGCTGTCATCCACATAAAGGGACATCGCATGAAACTCAGCATTCGCACTGTATCGGCCATGGCCGCCCTCATTGCATTGATCGCGGCCGGTTTATCGTATTGGGCCGGGGAACAAATCATCATGGCCGGCAAAGGAGGGGGCGATGCGCGCGAAGCCACGTTCAAGTCATACCGCATTACTCAATCGTTGAAATCATTGGCCGCCGGGTATGAGCTGACGATGAACGAGTTCTACTCAACGGTTTTAGCATTTCCCGCTTACCAAAAAAAATCTGCTGCGCAAAGAATTGCCATTGAACGTGAGCTGGCAGCCCTTGCCACCTTACAAGAGGGCGGGGCAGCCACTGTGGCTGAACTCACGCGCTTGTATAAAGAGATGGATAGCTTCCGCCTTGGGTTAGAAAGCGCCATGACCAGTGCAGATAAAGATTGGGACCGCGCACGAGAAGCACTATTCAAAATGAACGTATTGTCGACCCAAGCGATTCACCAAGCCGATTCGCTCGGTCAAAGCGCTAGCGAGCGTGCCACGGCGCTTGATATGCACTGGCAAACTTACCAGTCGCACTCGCTCCTATTGCTGCGCATCACTACGGCATTGGCTTTGCTGGCGGGGAGCATGCTTTTGTTCGGCGCCCTGCGCTTGGGCCGCGCACCCGCTTAACCAAAAAACAGTTCTTGAACCACGGGGAGCACGGGGCAATAATTTGTGTGATTGAGGCATTGCACCCAGCGGGTGAAAAGATTCAAGCGAAAAGTCTTTGATTTTTCCCCCGCGAACCCCGTGGTTAATTACGCTTCTTGGAATTAAATATGAATCCCCGCCCGCGTAAGCACCCAGACCATACACGCATAACCCAGTGCCGTGACGCACGCCGCCGCCGCCAAGCTCACCCAAAACCCCCAGCCGGCGCGCAGCATGACCGGCAATAACACGAATAACAGCAGGGATGGAATCACCAGCCAAAAAATGCCTTGCGAGAGTGCGGTAATTTTCTGGATGTCCCCTGTTTCCAGATAGAGCCAGACAAACGCCAATAAAGAAGTTAAGGGCAGCGACGCCAACGCTGCAGCCCAAAATGAGCTGCGCTTGGCAATCTCGGCCACGGCAACAATCACCCCGGCGGAAAGCGCGACTTTGATGGTGTAGTGAAGTAGGGACATGGGATACGCTTGAATATTAGCGAAATGGCACGCCGCAATATAGCATTAGTCCCAAACTATTCCGGCCATCATCAAGCGCGCTAAAGCTATTTGTGTGCCACTTATGCACAAAACCGGTATGCTGTATAAATCCATAAATAAATCAAATAGATCGCCTCCAACATGTCGCATCTATATGATTTGTAATAATTATTACAATAATCCCTGGGCTACTGATTTGTCGTCTCTTGATACTAAACGCAATCTGCGCTCCTTCACTAAAAAATATGCACAAAGTTATCCACAGGCTGGAAAGGCCCGTATTTAGGCTCATTCCGAATAGACTGACAGCGCAGCCTGGGAAATTAAGCAAGCCTACGAAGAATCATGCAAAACGCCCCTGAAAAAATCGCACAAATTGCGGTGGATGTTCCGCTTTCGCGGCAGTTCGATTACCTCGCGCCAGAAATTAGTCAGCAAGATATCGGTCGCCGTGCCTTAGTGCCGTTTGGCCGTCGGCTGGTGGTGGGCATTATTGTGGGGATCGCGGATACGCCCACTGACCCCGCGTTTCAACTCAAGCGCGTGAAAGAAATTTTTTACGATGTGCCGCCGCTGCCGCAAGCGATTTTGAAGCTCGCGCAATTTTGTAGCGAGTATTACCATCATCCCTTAGGCCAGGTACTCGCCACCCTGTTGCCGGTACGGCTGCGGCGCACGCAGCCGGTGGGCACGTTAACAGAAGCGCGCTATGGGTTAACACATGCCGGCCGGGATATGGCAGTGGGGGCGCTGCCCAAGCGCGCATTGGTCAAACAAAAACTGCTGGCCGCGCTGCAAGCTGCGGGCAGCCTCAGCCATACCGAGATTGCGCTTCTCTCGCCAACGGCGCTTAAGGCGGTGAAAGAATTCGCAACAGCGGGATGGGTGACGATCTCGCAGGAGCCGCTTACCAGTGCAGCCCGCAACCATGCCCTGCCCGCCAGCCTCGATGCGCCCACACTCAACCCCGAACAGCAGCAAGCGCTCGACGCGATACGCGCCGCACCGGCTGGATTCAGCGCCTGGCTGTTGCATGGCGTGACCGGCAGCGGCAAGACCGAGGTGTATCTGCATCTGATCGAAGACATCCTCGCGCAGGGGGGCCAGGTATTGGTGCTGGTACCGGAAATCAATCTCACCCCGCAACTTGAAGCACGCTTCCAAGCGCGTTTTCCACAAACCACTATTGTCAGCTTGCACAGCAATTTGAATGAGGGCGAACGCCTCAAGCATTGGCTGATGGCGCAACAAGGTAGCGCACAAATCGTGCTCGGTACGCGCTTGGCGGTGTTCACCCCCATGCCAACGTTGCAATTAATTGTGGTGGATGAAGAGCACGACGGCTCGTTCAAGCAGCAAGATGGCATGCGCTACTCGGCGCGTGATGTGGCGGTAATTCGCGCACGCGAAGCGGCGATCCCCATCCTGCTCGGCTCGGCCACCCCTGCGCTGGAAAGTTATCACAATGCCCTAAATGGTCGGTATCACTTGCTCACCTTGCAGGCGCGCGCGGTGACCGATGCCGCACCGCCAGCGGTTCACTGCATCGATCTGCGGCGCGAGGCATTGATGGAGGGCTTTTCCACGCCGCTGATCAGCGCGCTGAAGCAGCGAATCAAACGCGGCGAGCAAAGCCTGCTCTTCATCAACCGCCGCGGCTTCGCGCCGGTGCTGATGTGCGGCGGCTGCGGCTGGCTCGCCGGTTGCACGCGTTGCAGTAGCCGTTTAGTGGTGCATCTCAAAGAGCAGCGTTTGCGCTGCCATCATTGCGGCCACGAGGAACGGCTGCCGCGCGCCTGCCCCAGTTGCGGCAATGTCGATCTGGCGCCCGTAGGCCAAGGCACGCAGCGGCTGGAAGCCACGCTGGAAAAGCTCATACCCGAAGCGCGCATTTTGCGCGTGGATCGCGATAGCACCCGGCGCAAAAATTCCCTGGCGGAAATGCTGGAGAAAGTGCATGCGGAAGAAATCGACATTCTGGTCGGCACGCAAATGCTGGCCAAGGGCCATGATTTCCCCAAACTTACCTTGGTGGGTATTCTCAATGCCGATAGCGGACTGTATAGCGCAGATTTTCGCGCCTCCGAACGCTTATTCGCGCAACTGCTGCAAGTCGCCGGGCGCGCCGG
>JADMJT010000073.1 GCA_018781585.1 Burkholderiales bacterium | reverse complement strand
AGCGGCACACCCGCGGTGCTCATGCGCACAATGCGTTTTTGCACGCCATCCAGCAAATACAGATTGCCATCGGGGCCAATCGCTAGATCACGTATCGAGGAAAAATAACCAGGGTCGGCAATCGTCGAACCGGCGCTATGGATACGCCGAGTGATCGTACCCGCTGGCGCAATCACGACCACCGCGCCCACCGTCACCCCCGCAGGCTGTTCACTGACATAAATGTTGCCGGCTGAATCGACTGTGATTCGGGCGGGGCGATCAAGTATTTGGGCAGAAGCCACATTGCAGAAGGCAAAAAACAAAGCAACAAGCCACATCAGCGGTTTCATCATATTCCCCTTTGTTATTGATAAATGCCAACGTGATGTTAGCAGGCTATGGAAATTTGCGCCGATTTCCGGCCAGCGGCCATGCTGGATCAAGTCCCGCTTTTAGCGGCCAGCAAACTTTCTCCGATCCAGACTTTGACGTAAGCGCCGCGGAATAAACGCTCCACTTCCGGCTTGGCTGCGCTTGCAGTCGGCGCCCGATCGATCACCACAATACGCCCCTGCGGATGCTGCCGCGCCCATGCCTGCACCGAATCATTATCGACCAAGGCGAATGGCTTCGTCAGCCGGCCAGCGAAATTGAATTGCGCGTGGTACTTGCCCCAATACGCGATGGGGACATCGCGCGCTTGTAAGCGCGCGAGATGCTGTGCCACGGGTCGCGTATCGATGTAGGGCGCGAGCAGAGGGATCACACTGAGATAGGCTACCGTCAGTAAGGCCAGCATGCTCAACGCCAATACACGCAGCCGCATCATGAGCATCGCGCGGCCAGCGAACAGCAGCGCCGCGCCCACCAGGGCAAATGCCCACGCCGGCCATGCCGGAAAAGTCGCAGTGTAATCTGGTAAATCCAACTTGGCAGGATGCAGGCGCAAATAGAACCATGCACCCGATAACAGGAAACA
This sequence comes from Burkholderiales bacterium, assembly GCA_018781585.1. Classification (GTDB taxonomy): domain Bacteria; phylum Pseudomonadota; class Gammaproteobacteria; order Burkholderiales; family Thiobacteraceae; genus RBG-16-58-11. The sequence goes on along the minus strand of JADMJT010000073.1, from coordinate 20,284 downwards.
AGCCAATGCCGGCAAGAGTAAATCAAAGCGCGCGGGCTTGTCTTTCACGCGTTGCAGCGCATAGGCGGCGAACAAGGCGAAAGCGGGGATGAGTGGCAGCAAGTAGCGGATTTGTTTGCCGCTGATGAGCGAAAATCCGACGAACACTGGCACTATCCAGGCAAACAGAAATCGCACGCCGGGCTCGTTGATTGATTCGCGCAAACTTAACACACCACGCCAAAACGCTGGCCACAAAAACCACGGAAACAGCATCAGCGGCAGCATCGCCAGGTAATGCCACCACGCTGCGCGATGCGCAAACGACTCGGTCATGCGCCCTGCTGTCTGCCCCCAGAAAATCGCATTGCGATACGCCTCGCCGCCGAAATACGCGGCGGGTACGGCCCAAGCGAGGGCGATGGCCGCACCCAGCAACAGCGCCCCCAACACACCGAGATACCAGCGCGCAATTTCACCACGTGGCAGCCGCGCCCACCACGGTGCGAGTACAGCAGCGGGCAGTAAGTGCAAGAGAATCACCGGCCCTTTGGACAATACGCCCAGGCCGATGCCCACACCCAGCCAGAGCAGACCGCGCGTGCGTTCGCCCTGCGCCGCGCGCACTGTGCCGAGCATGCCGATCAAGGTGCTGCACATGAGCAACGGATCGAAGCCCAACAGCGTGAACAAGCCGGCGAACAGAAAAGTGCCAAAGACAATCCAGGTCGCCGTGTTCGCCAGTTCGGTTTGTGCTGGCCAGAGTTGGCGCGCCAAGCGCCGCATTAGCACCACCCCAACGAACGCAAGCAAGGACGGCACCAAGCGCGGCCACCACTCGTTGACGCCGAACACGGCCCACCCCGCGTGAATCAGCCAAAACAACAGTGGTGGCTTGTGGCTATAGGGCTCGCCATTGAGATAGGGCACCAGAAAATCGCCGCGATGCCACATCTCCCACGCCACCGCGAGATAGCGCGTCTCGTCCACTGGCCACAGCGGGCGCAGGAAAAGCGCGGCGAGCGCGAGCGCGGCCCAGCCGAGCAATAGGAAAATTAGAGAGCGGTCTTGTTTAGAAGAAAGCATAAAATCATTCACCGCAAAGGACGCGAAGGTACGCAAAGTAATTCAAAAAGGTTCCTGATTAGCCACGAAGTTCAGCAAGTTGTAGCCCACCGTGTTGCTCCCTCCCCTATCCATCACACCCATCAGGACAGCGGGCCCGTGTAGCGCCGGCTTCCAGCCGGCATGCAAGCAGGATGCTTGCGCTACAAAACCCGGCTCAGTCCTTCCACAAGGGGTGGGAGCTGCTGAACTTTGTGGCTAATCAAGCAAAGGTTTTCCTTCGCGTACCTTCGCGTCCTTTGCGTTTAATTGTCTTTCAAAGCTTGAGGATCCAACTCCGCATCCACTTCCGCGCCCAGCGTATGGCCGTGGCGATATTTGCGATACAACCATACGCCGATCACGCCCGACACCAGAAACAGCAGCACCGCCAAGCCGATGCGCAGCGCCGGATCGACGTTGACCCCGCTGCCGACTAAGGCAAATACCAATGTCTGGGGAATATAGCCGATCAAGGAGCCCAGAAAAAACGGCAATGCACGCACGCTGGTCACGCCCGCCGCCAGATTGGTGGCTAGGTTGTTGCCGATCGGCAGCAGGCGGATCAACAAGGTCATGGCAAACGGATTCCAACTCAGAAAATCATCCACACGCTGAATACGCGCCCCGAAGCGCGCCGTGATGAAATGCCGCCCGATCCAGCGCGCGTAGAAAAAAGAAATAATGCACCCCGAAATAACGGCGGCCAAGGTCAGCGCCGTGCCGAGGACAAAGCCAAACGCATAGCCACCGAGGAAACTAATGAATTGGCGTGGCATGGCGAGCGCGGCGGCAAGCGCACCGACACCGATAAACAGCAACTCGCCGGAGAGCCCTTTGCCGCGAATCTCAGTGTCGATCCACGCTTGATTGAGCGTTGCACCGAAATGCGTGGCTTCGAGCACATAGCCCAGGGCAACCAGCGATGCGATGAAAATCAAGCCGCGCAGAATGACGCGCGGCTGCATCAGCGCGAGACCTCGCTCACTTGCGGGTGTCGCATGCGGCGTTGCAGCCACATCACGCCGAAGATATCGACAATGCCGACCCACAGCCGGTTATGCAAACCGTAATTGGAAACGCCTCGGGTGCGCGGCCGATGATTCACCTCGACCGAGAGGGTCGCACCGCCATTTCGCCGCACCAGCGCGGGGAGGAAGCGATGCATGTGATTGAAAAAAGGCAACTGCAAATACACTGCGCGCGGAATAAGTTTAAGGCCGCAACCGGTGTCGGGCGTGGCATCCCCCAGCATGCTTGCGCGGACATGGTTGGCGATGCGCGAAGACAGGCGCTTTAACCAAGTGTCTTTGCGCTTTTTGCGCCAGCCGGCAATGAGTTGCAAATTTTTTGGCTGTGATGGGTCGCGCGCGACGGCGAGCAAATTCGGAATATCGGCCGGGTCGTTTTGCCCGTCGCCATCAAGTGTGGCGATCCACTCGCCAAGTGCTGCACGCACGCCGCTGATCACCGCTGCGCTTTGGCCGCAGCTTTGCGCATGGGTCAGCACGCGCAGCCGGGGAAATTCACGCATCGCCTCCAACAGGATCGAAGGCGTGCGATCGGTACTGCCATCGTCGATGTAGATCACTTCGTAATCGCTGCGCCCTTCGAGTGCTAAGCGAATCTCGGTCAGCAGCGGCAGGATATTTTCCTGCTCATTCTTTACCGGGACGATGACGGATAGTTCCATGAAGTGCGATTACTTGACGTTGTTATATGTGAAGTTGGCGTAGCTGGCCTCGGCCACGCGGAACCATTGGAATTGATCGTTGCGGAAACGCGCCCAGGGTTCATAAATCTTTTTGAATGCGGGATTCTTTGCCGCCTCTTCGCGATAGATATCTTCCGCCACCTTGAGCGCGGCCTGCATCATATCCGGCGGAAACGCATGCAGCTTGGCGCCACCCTTCAACAGGCGCCCGAGCGCGGCGGGATTTTTCGCGTCATATTCGGCCAGCATGTGCAGGTTGGCCTCCGCCGTCGCCACGTCGAACGCTTCGCGATATTGCGTCGGCAATTTTTCCCATTCTTTTGCATTGGCGAGGAAGGACAGGTTTGGTCCACCTTCCCACCAACCGGGGTAGTAATAATGCTTGGCCACTTTATGAAAGCCCAGTTTCTCGTCGTCATACGGGCCGACCCATTCCGCGGCATCCAGCGTGCCTTTTTCCAAGGCAGGATAAATGTCCGCGCCCGCCAGCGTCTGCGTCACTACGCCCAGGCGCGACATGATTTCGCCGCCGATACCGGGAATGCGCATCTTCAGCCCTTTCAAGTCGGCGAGGCTTTTGATCTCCTTGCGAAACCAGCCGCCCATCTGCGTGCCGGTGTTGCCGCCGGGAAAATTTATGATGCCGTATTGCTTGTATAAATCGCGCATCAAGGCCAAGCCGCCGCCGTAATAAAACCAGGCATTCTGCTGGCGCGCGGTGAGGCCGAACGGCATCGCGGTATCGAACACGAAGGCTTTGTTCTTGCCGGCGTAGTAATAGCTCGCGGTGTGGCCGCATTCCACCGTACCTTGACTCACTGCATCCAACACTTGCAGCCCCGGCACGAGTTCGCCGCCGGCGAACACACGAATCTGGAATTTATTGTTAGTGAGCGCAGCGACGCGCTTGGCGAGCAACTCGGCCGCGCCGTAGATGGTGTCGAGACTTTTGGGGAAGCTGGAAGCAAGCCGCCACTTTATTTCCGGCTCGGTGGAGGCGATGGCGGGAGTGATAAGGGTCGCGCCTGCAGCTAAGCCAGCGCCTGCGCGTTTTAAGAAGTTGCGGCGTTCCATTATTTCCTCCTATTCGCCATCACTCGGCTTATTCGCCGGCAATGGTCATGTTCTCGATCAAGATCGATCCGGTCTGGCGCGCGCCGCGCACCACAACGTCGTTGCCGACCGCCACGATCTGCTTAAACATCTCTTTCAAATTACCCGCGATGGTGATTTCTTCCACCGGGTATTGAATCTCGCCGTGCTCCACCCAGAATCCCGCAGCGCCGCGCGAATAGTCGCCGGTAATCGCGTTTACACCCTGGCCGAGCAGTTCGGTGACCACCAGGCCTCGCCCCATCTGTTTGAGCAGCCCGGGAAAATCGAGCGCGCTGGTTTCGATAATCAAATTATGATTGCCGCCTGCATTGCCCGTAGTCTTCATGCCCAACTTGCGCGCCGAATAGCTGGAGAGAAAATACCCTTGCAGCACGCCATCTTTAATCACAGCGCGATCGGTAGTGGTGACGCCTTCATTATCGAATGGCGCGCTGGCCAAACCTTGTTTGAGATGCGGGCGCTCGATGATCTGAATGAATGGCGCGAAGATTTGTGTGCCCAGACTATCGAGCAGAAACGAGCTCTTGCGATATAAGCTGCCGCCGCTCACTGCTGAGACGAAGCTGCCCAACAAGCCTGCGGCAATGGAAGCCTCGAAGATCACCGGCGCTTGCATGGTCTTGAGCTTGCGCGCATCCAGCCGGCGTAGCGTGCGCTCACCCGTGATACGCCCTACCGATTCGGCACTCTCCAACGCGCTGGCTTGCCGCGCCGTGGTGTACCAGTAGTCGCGCTGCATACCGGCATCCGACTCGGCGATTACTGCGCACGAAATGCTATGGCGCGAGGTGGGATAGCCAGCAACAAAGCCTAGGCTGTTGCCATAAACGAAAATCGATTCCTGGGTGGAAACGGAGCCGCCCTCGGAATTATTGATGCGCGCATCGACCGCCAGCGCGGCGGCTTCGCAGGTTTGCGCCAACTCAATGGCTTGCTCTACCGGCAGATCCCAGGGGTGATACAAATCGAGATCGGGTATGTCGCGCGCTAAGCGATCCGCTTCCGGCAGGCCGGCGAATTCATCCTCGGCGGTGTATTTGGCAATGGTGAGCGCTTTGGCCACGGTATCGCGGATCGCCTCGGTGGACAGATCCGAGGTGCTGGCATGGCCGCGCTTCTGGCCGAAATAGCAGGTAACACCCAGACCTTTATCGCGGTTGTATTCGATGGTCTCGACTTGATTCAGGCGCACCGTCACATTTTGTCCGAAACCTTGGTTCACCTCCGCCTCGCACGCGGTCGCGCCGGCGGCCTTGGCTTGGGTCAAGAGGTCTTGCGTAATTTGCTGGAGCTGGTCGATCGAGTAGGAAAAACGGCTGGGTTCCACGAATGTCGTCAAAGGCTAGGTTGAGGAAAGCGGTTATCATAGCAATTTTAGCCCGCTCGGCGAAATCCGCATGACCCAACCTACTCTGCCCGACACTCACCTGACTGCCGACGAAGACCGCGACGACGAAGTCAGCAAATCCCAGCGCAAGCGCGACAGTACCGCCTTGCAGAAGCTGGGCGCAACCCTGGTCTCGCTCAAACTCAGCCAGATTGAGCAGCTTAATTTGCCCGAAGCCTTGCTCGATGCCGTTATCGAAGCCAAACGCCTGACTAAAAACGAAGCCGTCCGGCGCCAAATGCAATACATCGGGCGCGTCATGCGCAGCGTGGATGCGGCACCGATCCAAGCGCAGATTGATGCCTGGAATGGCTTGAATGACCAAGAAACCGCCAAGCAACATCAACTCGAACGCTGGCGCGATCGTTTAATCGAGGATGATGCCGCGCTGGCGGAATTCATCGCACAGTATCCGGCCTGCGATGTCCAGCCCTTGCGCACGTTGATTCGCAACACGCGCAAGGAGCGCGTGCTGAACAAACCCCTGGCGCACTATCGCGCGCTGTTCCGCATGCTGCGTGAGATCATGCAAAGCGCACCGCCCACAGGCGGCTAAGCATTCCATCCTAAGATGACGAATCTTTCACGCAATTGCGATTGCGCTGCTTGCCTACTCTGTTTTAAGGTACGGCACTTATGACTCAGGAACTGATTGTTGGTCTGGTCAGCGTGAGCGATCGCGCCAGTCTTGGCCTCTATGAAGATAAAGGCCTACCCGCCCTGCAAGAATGGCTCGCTGCCACGCTTCAATCTCCCTGGCGCGCCGAAACACGGCTTATCCCCGATGAACGACCGCTCATCGAACAAACCTTGATCAATTTGGTGGATGTGATTCACTGCAATCTGATCCTCACTACCGGTGGTACGGGTCCGGCACCGCGCGATGTCACACCGGATGCGACCGTCGCCATCGCGGAACGCGTGTTGGATGGCTTCGGCGAGCAAATGCGCGCAGTAAGCTTGAAATATGTACCCACGGCTATCCTCTCGCGCCAAGTCGGGGTAACGCGGGGTAAGTGCTTGATTTTAAATTTGCCTGGACAACCTAAGGCGATCAAGGAGACATTGGATGGGATATTCGCTGCGGTGCCTTATTGCATTGACCTGCTGGGTGGGCCGTATATTGAAACGCGAGGCGAAGTGCTCAAAGCATTTCGGCCAAAATCTGCGCAAAAACCGTCATAAAGTTGGCGTAGGCGTTAAATTAATGCCCCATGACGTCACCCTGCTAGCCTTTATGCATTTGGATTCAAGCTTGACAATCTTTGGTGCATCAGCGATTTTACCAATATTAACAAAAACTAAGCTTAAGTCTGTGGTTCCGTCCAGACAAATGGCATATTCCTTGCCTTGGATTAAGGCTATAGCAATCTAAAGATGGATAAGGAGGCGAAAATGCTAGGGATTCTCGCCAAGCCCGCGGAGCGGCGGCAGAAGCAATCAACAGTCGGACAGCACACCATTGTGTCGGTCGAAGCGCGACTTGGCCTGCAGCAGATGTGCGCCAACCCTTTAGGTGAGGCGCTCGATAGCGTGCAAATGGGTCTGCAAAAATTCAAGATCCGGCTCACTCGCGATACCCAACATACCCTCTCCGCCAACCTGCTAATCCGCAAGATGTATTCTTGGCGAGGCTACGCAACCGGTGCGAGCGCGGTCAATACAGCACCCAATAATATTTGTCTCTCGGTATTTTCCGCCGAACAGGCCATTGGCACCCTCACCCTAGGCATTGATTCGCCCGAGGGGATGTCGGCCATGGAAATGTATAAGCCAGAAGTCGATCAACTGCGCGCGCAAGGCCGTATGCTGTGCGAAATGACCAAACTCGCGGTAGATCAATGTGTGCGCTCGCGCAAAGTGCTCGCATCGCTGTTTCATATTGCGTATATCCACGCACGCCATCTCAATGGTTGCACCGACATCCTGATTGAGGTCAACCCGCGTCACGTGGCGTTTTACGAGCGCATGCTGGGTTTCCGCCAATTCGGCACGGAACGCATCTGCCCGCGCGTCAATGCACCCGCCGTATTACTGCGATTGGAAACCGATTATGTCGAAATCCAAGTGCGTAAGTTTGGCGGCCTGATGGATACCGTCAGTGGCGAGAAATCGCTCTATCCCTATTTTTTCAGCAAATCGGACGAAGTCGGCATCGCCCAGCGCCTGTTGGAAAAACACCAATAACCCCTCCCGCATGGCACGCCACCTGGGTGGCTGCCTCGCTCAAGCTAGACCCATTGACGCCATTGGCATAGTAATTCCTCCCCGCGCTTGCCCGGGTACGTCCCATGCTTTAGTATTCGTCGACATTACGCAATTTTCATAATTTCTCACTCGGTCAGACCATGTTCGACTTTAGCGGGCTCATCAACGCGATCTTGCGCAAGAAATCCGATGACCCGGTCGGCGATTTAAAATCGGCCACCATCTGGGTTCAAGAGCTGCCGCTCGCGGATATCCATAATGCACAAATTGAGATTGTTCGCGCGCTCTCCAGTATCAACGAAAACAAAAAAATGCCGCTTAAAGAGCGGATTCGGGTCTGCATGTACTTGAATGAAAAGGCGCGCGCGCTGCAAGACAATCTGTGCCGCGACTACCTGGTCACGATGGAAGACGAGAAAGCCCCGGAGCGCGCCTATTTGCATACGATTCTGGCGTTCTGGGATGAAATGGCCGTGGCCTATCAAATTTGCATTCGCAGCTTCGCCCAAGACCCCAGCGCGAAATTATGGCCGACCATCCATACCCTCACTGCGCGCGCGCTGTACCACTTCGCAATGCAAGCCAAATGGGCCTATCTACGCTATATGCCGGTGGAAGGCGCGGTATGGCGCAACCTGCATCGGCTTTATCTATTTGCCGAGCGCGAGAAATTTGAGAAAGCACCGATCAAGTTATTTCCAGACAGCAGTGAAGAAACCTACTGCCTGTCTGAATACCTACAACCTTTGATGCTCATGCTCGCCAATCCGGAGAGTTTGCAGCCGCAACAAATCAATCAAGTGGATGGTTGGCTCGACACCTGGGCCAAGAGCGTCAGCCTGGAAACGCAATTCCGCCCGCACCGCCAGTTGTATGCGGTGAATCTCGGCGATACCAAGCCGGCGCGCACCCTGCGCCGCAACATGCTAGGCGAAAAATACCGCTACTGGGGTGTCGGCCTGCTGTTGGTGACCATCGACAAGGCCATAGAACAATTAAAAAGCGGCGAATTGCCGGCGCGCCTTGGTTTGGGCGAGGATTGCCGCTTGCCGCATTGCCTCGAATTGATCGAATTAGTGGAAAATCGCTGGGCCAAAAAAGATGTGCAACGCAAACACGAGCGTAAGGCCAATGTCAAAGTCGTGCATGTCGTGCAAGGCCTGGGCGACATCCTGTCCCAACTCCAACCGGGTGCAAAAATTAAGCGCAAAGCTAAGGGGGAGATGGTCGGCTATCAAGTCATGGGCTATACCATCGGCGGCTCGCCGATAGAGATGAATACGCAGGGCAACAATGATCTATTTGAACCCGCGCTGGAACAATGGATCATGGAAAATGAAAGCGCCTCAGGCTATGGCGTCACGTTCAACCCGAGCGGCCACAATGGCCTCAAAATTGGCTCGCTGATCGGACTCAAGCCAGAAAGCAGCCGCCATTTTTTGATCGGCATCATCCGCCGCATCAACAAGAATCCAACGAGCAAGACCTATGTCGGCATCGAAACCTTAAGCCAGGCGCCAATTCCGGTCGAATTGCATGCCCTACCCAATGGTGATAAGCGCGCACCGCAATCGACTGCGGTGTATTTATTGGAAATGCCGCAAGCGCAAGTGGCGCGCAGTCTGCTCCTCGCACGCCAAGACTATGAGCCGGGCCGGCTGTTGCAACTCAAAGCGCAAGGCAAGGCTTACACCATCCGTCTGCAAAACGCGCTGGAAGAAGCGGAAGACTATAGCCGCGTGCCGTTCGATGTGTTGGCTCGGCATCACTGAATTTAGAAAAACATTTCACCACGGCGTACACAGAGGACACGGAGTAAGCTAAATTTTGTTTTACCGCGATAGCCGAAAAGGTGCGCGAAGGTAATTCAAAAACATTTTGTTTTCTTTGCATCCTTAGCGTTTCAAGCTTTTAAAACTCCGTGCCCTCTGTGTACTCCGTGGTAAAAAGGCCGTTTCTAGCTTCAATCGACACTCACATGCTCACCTACCGCACCCCGCTCGAAGTCGAAACCGGCGACTCGCCTACCGCAAGTGTGATCTGGCTGCACGGCTTGGGTGCGAATGGTTTCGATTTTTTGCCCATCGTCGATGAGTTGGTGGCGGCCCATCTGCCGCCGACGCGCTTTATCTTTCCCCACGCCGCTGAACAGCCGGTGACATTGAATGGCGGTTACGTCATGCCTAGTTGGTATGACATCATCGGTTTGCAGGCGGATGCACCGGAGGATGAAGCCGGTATCCGCGCATCCCTGGCTTATCTCGACCGCTTAATCGAACGTGAGATACAACGCGGTATCGCCTCCCAGCGCATTGTGCTCGCTGGATTCTCCCAAGGTGGCAATATCGCCTTGAATAGCGCGCTGCGTTATCTCCAGCCGCTTGCCGGCGCATTGATCCTATCTTCGTACTTGGGCTTGAAAGACCGCTTAGCGCTGGAAGCGAGCGCCGCCAATCGCGCACTGCCGATCTTCATGGCGCATGGCACCGCAGATGACATCGTGCCCTATGCGCTCGCGGATGGCTCGCGCGTCCTCTTGACCAAGCTCGGCTACTCGGTGGAATGGCATGAATACGCGATGACGCACACGGTGAGTGCGCAAGAAGTGGTGGATATCGGAAATTGGCTGGCTAACGTACTGACTGCTTAATCGCAGTTTTGGCGAGCACGTCGAATGAAGCACGCAGCCAGTCATCGCCGCGCTCCACGGCTTGCTTCAAGCGGATGTGATAGGTAAAACCTTTCGCATTGAACCAGAGCTCGCGCCCCTTAGCATATTCTGCGCTTTGCAAGATCAACGAATCGACTTGGTCGGCTTGGGCCGCTTTGAAGTAGAGCGCGGATATCGGCATCACGAAGCCGACTGAATCGATGCCATCGATGCTTAACGGCCGATTCTCGGATTTTTCCGCGCGCAACAGCAGCGCCATCGGCCGCTCGGCAATGACCTCAATACCCACATACTGCTGGTGCGGACTGATTCGCCGCATGCGGCGGATCACACCCACGTTCCAGTGACCCTTCTTCTCCGGTTTCAGTCCGACTAATTTGCCGAGCCGCACCCAATCGTCGGCTTGATCATTGATATTCGCGCCGTAACCGCCTTCGCTTTCATTCTCCATTACCCAACGTTCGTGCGAAACGGCGTGTTCGATTTTTTCTGTCCGGCCTTGACCGAGCTTGACCTGAGTACGTTGGGTGACAAAACCATAGAGATGCACATCCACCATTTCCGCGTAACTAATATCGTCCGCATCGGCCGCAGTCGCAGGACGCGCCGAGCGCGCGTAATCGGCGCGCACATTCAGGCTGATGTCGTTTAGGCCGCGCACCACTTCGATCGACTGCATGATGTGCTTGCGCTCGAATGCGCGCTGCACGCGCTTGATTCCGGTAGGCGCCCAAAAATAGGCGATGCGTTCCAGCAATTCCAAACAAGTCGGCAGCTTGCAATCCTCGGTCAGTCCCAGTCTGGCAGGCAGCGCGCCCGCTGTGAGTTGGGCGCGCAGATTGTCGAGCTTTTCCTTTAAGAAGTAGGTATCCCAATAGCGCAGGTTCTCCTGTGGCTCAACTCGGCGTACCCGATGCGCGCCGCGATTTTCATTCAGGTCGAGATAGAACGTATGTTGCGTCGGCTTGAACTCGCGCGCTATCTGGATGCCTTTCACCAGCATCGGCAACCAGCGCTCGATCAAATACAGCTGACGCGGCGCCAGGCTGCCGGTGTTCAGCGTTTCCAGCATCAACGCTTGCAAATAGAGCTCAGCGATGGACGTATCCACGCCCTCTTCGTAAAGTTTCAGCGGTTGACGTTCGAATTCCTCGTATTCTGCGAAGTGATACAGATTGTGCAGCCGCTTCCATAATTTTGGATTGGCTTCGGTGTAGCGGTAGTAACTCCATATCGCATCCAAAGCGAAATAATTTACCGCGCGCGCGGTCAACAGCGGGATCGATAGCCCAATGCGGCTACCCGTCGGGTTGCCGATGTATTCCATCAGGTGGCCATGGTACGCGCGCAAAATCTCCTGGTAATACAGCATGACCGTATTCCACAGCCGGCTTTCCATCATGCGCGACATGCGCGGGTTTTGCAGATATTGATCGCGCAACGTTTCCAGTGCGTCCTGCGCGCCTTGATCCAATACGGTCAGCACGGCCAGCCGCTCTTTCGTGGTCGGGAGCCCCTGGTCGCAGTATTCCTTGATCTGCTTTACCACCGCTTCGATCGTCTCGACGGCATCGCCCATGGGCAACTCCTCCATCCAGCGTGTGATAGAGAGCGCATCCGTGAGTGGCGGAATGGGCTTACGTCCGATGGTGGTAAGGAATTTCAACATGAGTGCCTAAACAACGATCTAGAAGTATTTGTTTTAACCAATAGCAGATTCCATGCCATGTACTCGCGCATGGCCCAGGCCCGCGCACCTGATTTCTCCATGGGCGACTTGATATTACTGTGGTTTTCGGGATAAACCGAGCCCTACCCCACGGGGGGATTACACCAAGCGAAACATCAACAAATCAAATTCCTCGGTCTGCATCGCCAGATCGGTGATCGCCAGCAGTTCACACGACGCGCCGTGGATCCATTCGAAATACGGTTCTTGCTGATACGTCCCATACGGCAACAACAAAACACCAATCTCCCGGCCTTGCGGCAAGGCGAGCAGAATACCGTTGCGATATTCGTAGCTCGGCGCTTCACGCGACCTGTCCCATTGCGCAAGCTGCGCCGCAGACAGTGGCCGCAGCCGCGCTGTTCGTGGCTGTTCGCTGAGTATTTGGATACCGACACGGCTAAGCTTGCGCGTATCGTGCTCTACACGCCGTATCACGCCCACCCCCCATTGTTCCCCGCCTTCGCGTTTGAACCCAATCAGCTTGCCGGCGCATAGCCAATCCGACGCGGGGCTGGGCACGTCAGCGCCAAAACCAACGCCGCTTTCATCACGCACCACCCAACTCTCCGTCAACAAGTCTTCTTCGTCCGGCATGACTTCCGCTAAGCACTGCCAGGTGTGTTCGGTGACAAAGCCATAACGCTTGAGGTCGGCTTGTTCTAAGCCTTCCTGATTGCCCGGCGCTTTAGCTATTGCGTTGCTGTCACCCTTGGCGATTTTTCGACGAATTTCATTCAAATCGAAAACGATCCTCACCCGACTCAGTACTTCACTCCGGTCTTGCCCCCGGGCCGGGGGCGTCGGCGACCAAAGTCGCGCCACATGGCGCAGCATCCGCACAACCTCATTCGGCGAGAATTCCGCCAGGGTCGGAAATCCGTCCAAGCCGCCCTGCTGTTCAATCGTTTGCGCGTCCAATTCGGCTTGGCGATAACGCTCACCCGCACTGAAAAAACGGATGTGCTCCGTGAGGTGGCCCGAAGGCATGCGCCGAGACGGCGCTTGGCCCGCAGTGAGATCGAAGTAATATCCGGCCTCAGCGCTGGCGTTGCATTGACACACACATAGCATGGCATAGCGCATCGCCAAGCGATCCACCAGCTCGATTTCACGCGGCAATAAATTCTGCGGCGAAGCCATCTCGCGCATGCACAAGCGCGCCCAGACTTGCATCACCAAATCTGGCACACCGGCTTGCGCCGTTTCAGCAAGGGAGAATAAGCGGCCTAATTCATGCCAGATGCGCGTCTCCACCGCGCAATAACGCATGCGCGCAAGCCGGGCTTGCTCGCTTAAGGCTGCCAGCGCAAGCGCGATCAGCGCCGCGCATTCTTTGCTTGTCTCTGACGCGTGAGCATCGGGTACAAGGCTTGCATACACCTGTTCTGCGCTGCGCCAATAATCGGTTAGCGCGTGCCATAAACGTGCTTCCTGCGTAGCTTGGCCGCGCAATAGCGCCAAATAATCCGCACTCAATTTGGCCGCGAGCGGTACAGCCGCGCTGTCTAGGATCCGTGCCAACGCGGCCCGATGGGAGAAAGGCATCTCCTGCCTGGCGGCCAACGATTTCAGCATCGTCGCAATCGCACTCAACGCGGCATAAGTATCATGCGCTGGCAACTCGATAAGCCATGCTGCCACCTCCGTCTCGGTTATTGGGAGAGGATCGGGGTGCAGCCGTAGGCCGAACCAATCGCGGAGGCTATCAGTGGTTTGGCAAAAACGTGACTTGAGTGCGAACACAAATGCTCCGGGAACGGGCCTTAATCTTGTATATCGCCCGAAATAGCCGGATATTGAGAAAGCGGGGCAAGAGATGCACGAATTCTAGTGTGGCGCCAACGGTCAGCCAGCAGGGGACGATGCTTAAGTAGGTGTTTTCCAACGCGTAAGACGCAAGAGCGTGAGCAACACCATGAGCACGAGAATGGTCAATCCGAAACCCTCTGCCAGGGGAATTACCGGCCACTCTGCTTTGCGGGCGGCGGTGAAAGCCCCCACCAGGGTTAGCATCGCAATGCCCTCGCTAAAATTTTGCACGGCAATGGCGTGGCCTGCACCCACCGTTTCGTGCCCGCGTTCTTGTAGTAAGGCATTCAAGGGCACCACAAAAAACCCGCCGCAGGCGCCGATCAGCACCAGCAGCCCGATAGCGACATACAAGTGCGTGGCTTGGGCGAATACCCATACGCCGACGCCCAGCAATAGGCCCCCCATCAGCGCGCGATTAGCCGTTTTTAGATTGACCCAACGCGCCGCGAGCGCCGCACCCACGGCGATACCGATCGCCACTACGCCATTCAAATTAGCGGGGGTGTGATTGTTGTCGATCAGCAAGGCCACCGGCACCCACGCCACCAGCATGAAACGCAAGGTGCTGCCCGCGCCCCAAAATAAGCTGGTGCCCAGCAGCGTAAAACGCGTTTCGGGATTGCGATAGAGTTGCTTGAGCGCTGTCCAAAAATCACTTACCAGCACAAAGAAATTGAACGACGCCACGGGATGTGCAGCGGGCAGTTTTGGAATACGCAAATTGGCCAGGGCCGCGGCGATATATAGCCCTGCCACGACACCCAGCGCCCAATTCACCGAGACGTCCGACAACCAGCCGCCCAACAAGGCCCCCATTAAAATCGCCACAATGGTCGAGCCTTCCATCAAGCCATTGGCTTTCACCAATTTATCGGGTGTCACCAATTCGCTCAGAATGCCATATTTGGCCGGTGAGTACGCCGCCGCGCCCAAGCCCACGATGCCATAGGCCAGCAGCGGGTGCAGGCCGAACAACATCGCACCCGCGCCGAGGAATTTGATTGCATTCGCCACCAACATCACACGGCCTTTAGCGTACGCATCGGCAAACGGCCCCACGAAAGGCGCGAGCAAAATGAAGGCGCCCGCGAAAAACTCTTGCAGCATGGATTCAAAATAAGCGGGGAAACCGTTGGCTTTGATGAGCCCGATAGCCGCGAACAAGAGCGCGTTATCGGCGGCGGCAGATAGAAACTGCGCCGCCAACACGGCGAGCATGGCAGGCGAAAGCAGTGAAGCGTTATGGGGCGGGGGAGAGGACATGCAGGGCTCTATCAAAGAAGGATCGGGTTTCAAAGATTCGCGCCGGAAGGCGCACGCCATTCAACCGCAGGCTGCGTTTTAATACAAAATCGAATAGCAGCGGGTTGTGTTGCTGAATAGCATTCAACACGGGTACGGCGCTTTGCTCTAAAACTCCGAGCTCAACGAAAGTCCGCGCAGAATAAATCGGCAAAATACCCGGCAGCGGATAATCCGTGCCGTTTAATAAACGGTGGCGCCATTCTGGCATCGCCAACACGCGCTTCAAATATTCTGCCCGATCGAATTGCGTGAGCGCGGAGATATCGCCGAACAAGCGTCCCTCATAGCGCGGCTCACGTATCATACGTGTGAACAAATCGAAACTCTGCACAGACGGACCCTGCGCACCTTGATCCAAATCCCTGTCTTCGCCCAATGAGGCACAATGCGCCATGATGACCCGCACACCGCGATCGAGCGCGCGGCGCATTTTCAGTGGATTGCCATAATCTTGTGCTTCGCTGCCAGACACTGCGCGCTCTTTGCCCGCGTGCGTCAATAAGGGCACATCATGCTTGGCCAGCAGATCATAAAAAGCATCGCAACGTGCTGAGGCGGGGTCGATATTCATGGTGTTGGGCAGCCACTTCACCGCGCGTGCGCCGTCTTTTATCGCTTGTTCCAACGCGGGCACGGCATCGGCGCGATAGGGATGAATCGAGGCGATCCACTCGAAGTATTGCGGATGCTGGCGCGCCATATTGCGTGCATAGCTGTTTGGCGTATAGAAAGAAGTGTTCTCCCAATCCGGCTTGCCGTCGGTGCGGACATTGCGGTCAAACGCGAGCAGCATGAGCTTGGCGCCAGGCCGCATGCCATCCACCAGGTTGTGCAAGCGCTCGATATAGCTTTGGTCGAGCCGCCCCGGTGCTTCATGCACGCATCCCGCATTCAGATAAAACAATTTCTGCAGACGCTGGATGGGATGCCAGATCGAATCGAGTTTGGGGCTGGTCCAGGCGCCGCTGTCCCGGTCGCCCACGCCGACTAAATGCACGTGACAATCCCATACCTGCCGCGCATCGATGCCTTCCCATGCCGCGCGCACCAAATCGTGTTGCGCGATATCCAGCGGTAGATTCACGCGGCATTCGTTGAAAAATCCCTGCTCCGGCCATTTGTGCCAGATCGCGGCAGCGGCCACGCCTGAGCCCGCCATCACTATAAACCGGCGGCGATTCATGCGGTCTCTGCCATTTTTTTCAACGTTACATAATCGGTTTTTCCCGTACCAAGTATCGGCAGCGCTTCCACGAAAACAATTTTCTTCGGCACGGCCAGCTCGGCGCAACCGTTCGCACGAACTGCCGCCAGCAGGCGTTCGCGGCTAAGCGTGGTATCGGTGGTGAACAATACGATGGTCTCGCCACGCTGTAGATCGGCTTGGCAAGAAGCAGCATGCTGGTGCTCGGGCGAGGCGAGTGTCGCGATGCGCTCGACGACTTCCAGCGACACCATCTCCCCCGCGATCTTGGCAAAGCGTTTAACGCGGCCTTTGATCGTGACAAAACCATCAGCATCGATTTCGACCACATCACCGGTGTTGTACCAGCCCGCGCCCACTTCGGAGGCCGGTGGCGTCAACACGCCCGGCTGTTCAAAGCGGTAATAGCCGGACATCACGTTCGGCCCGCGCACATGCAAGATGCCCCCGCCTTCGATGCCGGGCACGGGCTCGACGCGTGACTCGATGCCGGGCAGCAACTGGCCCACGCTGCCCGCCTGATACGCCATCGGTGTATTAACCGCTAGCACTGGCGCGGTCTCGGTCGCGCCATAGCCTTCGAGGATGCGAATGCCGAATTTATCGTTCCAAGTTTTACGCACCTCCTCGTTCAATTTCTCAGCACCCGCCACCACATAACGCATGCGGTAAAAATCATAGGGATTGGCAAATTTTGCATAGTTGCCCAGAAAGGTGCTGGTGCTGAATAGCACCGTGCAATTGCGGTCGTAAATTAACTCAGGAATCACTTTGTAATGTAGGGGCGAGGGATAGAGAAAAAGTTTCGTGCCCGTGACCAAGGGCAGGATCGCCCCGGCAGTGAGCCCAAAGGCGTGGAAAATTGGCAGCGCGCAAAAAAACTTATCGCTGGGGGAAAAATCGATCACGGCGCATATCTGCGCGACATTGGCGAGCAGGGCGCGATGCGAGAGCGCCACGCCTTTCGGTTTACCCTCGGAGCCGGAAGTAAATAACACCACCGCGGTCGCTTCCGGATCGACGCGATGCGTGGCCCAACGCGGGAACCACAGCGCAAACAGCATTAGCCACGCTTTATCCAGTAGACCGAAGCTGGATTTCAAATCTTCTAAATACACCCAGCGCACGCCTTGCACCGCCGCGACAGTCTCGGTCAGTTTCGCCGTCTCAAGAAACTGGCGCGAGGTGATCGCCACCGTCACCCCGGCGGCGGCACAGGCATTTTGCATACCCTCGGCGCCGGCCGTGTAATTCAGCATAGCGGGAATACGCTGAAACGCGGAGAGACCGAAAATCAGGTTCACGGTGGCGCTGAGATTCGGCAGCAGCACGCCGATACGCTCGTTCTTGCCCACTAAGCGGCTGCCGATGCGCCCGAGCGCCAAGGTAGCGCGCAGAATGTCGCCGTAGGATTCCTCGATCTGGCGCATGTCTTCGACGATAGGGGTAGCACGGCCGTGGATACGGACTGCATCCACCAGTGCGTCGAATAGTGATCGCTGCGGGGCTGAGGCATACAACATGTTCTGCATGATTTTACGCATCGCATCACCGGCTTTTCTGCGTCGCAATTTTGCGCTTGGCGCATCCGGCATGGGGATATGTGTGGCAGGCATCACGGTCAGCGTGATGCGCGGAAATAATTGTTTTTGGATATCGCCTGAGGTGCGGCTGAAATAGGAGCGTGTCGCGCCTTCCAAGCGCACCGGCACGATGGTGGCGCCGGTGCGCGCCGCGACGAAGGCCGGCCCCTCGTAAACTTTCATTAAACTACCCGTCACCGTGATTCGTCCCTCGGGGAAAATCACCACCGGCCGCCCGGATTCGAGCAGCTTCACCACGCGCTTCATCGCCATCGGGTTACTGGGATCGACCGCCAAATGATCGACCAGCGACAAGATCAAGCGGAAACCCCAATGCTTGGCAATGCCCGTATTCACAATAAACACCGGGTTAAGCGGTAGGTATAAGCCCACAATCAAGCCATCGAGAAACGATTGGTGATTGGCGATGATCAGCAAGCGCTCGGCACGCAACTCCACAATATCTCCGCGCAATTCAACGGGGAGTACCCAACGGGTCAGCCAACGGATGAATGTTTTTAGCATGGTTGCCTCATGTTTTTTCATGTAGATACTGCGCGACACTTTCCAACGCTTCGCTCAAGCGCGGTTTATCAATCCAGAAAAAAACTTCTTTTCCCGCCTTCTCGCTTCGCAACACCCCGGCTTCGCGCAGAATTTTTAAATGATGCGAAACGGTAGATTGGGATAAGGGACAAGCTGCCACAATTTGTCCGGCATTGAGTTTCTCACCCGGCTCGAACAGCAGCAAGATACGTTGCCGCCGCTCATCCCCGAGCGCGGTGAACACCTTCGATAAACCTTTCCAGGCTTTGGGCAAGGCGCGTGCGTAGCTGGATTTCATATCGACATATATAAGTTTATCGATATGTTTTTGTCAAGCATCCCAGCCAAAAATGCAAAACGGCCTACAGGCATGCTGTAGGCCGCTTGGAATTGGTGCCGGTGAGAAGAGTCGAACTCCCGACCTTCGCATTACGAATGCGCTGCTCTACCAACTGAGCTACACCGGCAAAGCGGGGCATTATAGTGGTTTGGGTGCCCCCCAGCAACGCGTTCAGGGGTTAAGTGTGTTGCGGGCGGATGCGGATAATGACGTCCACTCCTTCGGTGACCATGCCGGTCGGCAAGGCGGGCAAGCCTTGGATTTGCACGTCGCGCGCGTCAATGTCGATCAACTCGCCGCTTTGCAAATTATAAAAATGATGATGTGGGCCGGTGTTGGGATCGTAGAACACCTTGCTCGGATCGACGATCACTTCCCGTACCAACTTGTGCAGCTTGAATAAATTCAGCGTGTTGTAGACGGTCGCCTTGGAGGTCTCGCTGTGCCGATCATTCACAATCGCCATAATTTGATCGGCCGACAAATGCTCTTGGCGGCTGAACAGCGCATAGGCAATCTCAATCCGTTGGTGCGTGGGATTGATGCCATGCCCTCGTAGCAGGCCGGCCATGTCGTCACGAGTATAGTGCTGTTTTTCCATAAGATAATCTTAAGCCAATGTTTGGACTTTGTCTAACAAATCACCCGAACGAGCTGTTGAAAAGGATTATCGTCTAGCAGAATCAGCACTTTAGGTGGGCCAACGGTAAGGTGAGACATCAATCGGATTGGGGTGACCCAGAATCAAATTCGCCATCAACTGCGAGCTGGCCGGCGCCATGGTGACACCGTACCGGTAATGTCCGCTGCTCAGATAGAGATTCTCGATCGACGGATGGCGCGCCATGATCGGGATATTTTCCGGCGAACCGGGGCGCAATCCTGCCCAGTGCCCAACCACCAGTTTTTGCTCAAGAAAGGGCAGCAACGCGGCCGCGCGCTGGCTTAAATCGATACGCGCCGCTTCTGTCACATTTTTATCAAAACCAACTTCTTCCAAGGTACTGCCGACCAAGAGATGGCCATCGTCGCGCGGAATGATGTACAAGCCATCGCGATACACCACCTGCTTTAAGCGGCCTGGTTCAGACTTGTATAGCACGATCTGCCCACGCACCGGCTTAATCGGAATATCCGCGCCCTGCTCGCCCAACAGTTCGCGGCTCCAGGCGCCGGCGGCAAGCACAAACTCGTCCGCCGCAATCGCACCCTGCGCGGTGTTTATGGCTTCGATGCGGGTTGGCGTCGAGCACCAACCGGTCAATGCGGTTTGCTCCAAAATTTGCACGTCGTGCCGCAGCAAGGCTAGCCGCAACGCCTGCAACAAACGCGGATTGCGTACCTGCGCCACCCGGCTCATCCATAGCGCGGGATCATCCACTGCCAAAGCCGGCAGTATCGAACGCGCGGAAAGTTCCTGTACCGGCTCTCCGCTCACGCCTGCCCAAGCCAGCGCCGCTGCCCGATCATAGGGCGGCAATACCAGCATGCCGCAGGTGCGATATTCCGGATCGATGCCGCTCGCTGCGCGCAAATCGCCGATCCAAGCCGGGTAGAGGTCGCGCGACCAATCCGTGAGCCGC
>JADMJT010000127.1 GCA_018781585.1 Burkholderiales bacterium | reverse complement strand
TGCAGCGGAAATGAAACCAGACATCATCATCACCGTGGATAACGGCATCGCCAGCCATGCAGGCGTGGATGAGGCGCACCGCCTCAGCATGCAAGTCTTCGTCACCGATCATCACTTGCCGGCAGAGACCTTGCCCGATGCCGAAGTGATCGTGAACCCGAATCAGCCGGGCTGTGCATTCGCAAGTAAAAATCTCGCCGGGGTGGGCGTGATGTTTTACGTCATGCTCGCATTGCGCGCCGAGTTGCGCCGCCGTGGCGCATTCGAGGGCAAAGCCGAACCGAATCTGGCCAAGCTGCTGGACATCGTCGCGCTCGGCACGGTGGCGGATGTGGTGCGGCTCGACGACAACAACCGCATCTTGGTGCGCCAAGGTGTTAAGCGTATTCGCGGTGGCCAGGCGTGCGCGGGGATTCGCGCCTTGTATCAAGTCGCGGGACGCAGCCCGCAGCGCGCTTCGACCTGGGATTTGGGCTTTACCCTCGGGCCCCGGCTCAATGCCGCCGGTCGCCTCACCGACATGGCGCTCGGCATCGAGCTGCTCTCCACCGATGATGAAGCGCGCGCACAAGCCATCGCCATCCGGCTGGATGAATTAAATCGCGAACGGCGCGAGATCGAAGCCGGTATGCAAGAAACGGCACTCGCGCAATTGGACAAAATTGAAGTGGGTGATCGCAACGCCTTGAGCTTATTCGACCCGGCGTGGCATCAAGGCGTGATCGGCATTCTCGCCTCTCGCCTCAAGGAAAAATATCATCGCCCGGTGATCGCCTTCGCACAGGGCAACGCGGGTGAATTAAAAGGCTCTGGCCGCTCGATCGCCGGGTTTCATTTGCGCGATGCCTTGGATCTCGTGGCCAAACGCCATCCGGCTTTGCTGAAAAAATTCGGCGGCCATGCCATGGCGGCGGGCGTCACTTTGGATGAAGCGGCCTTGCCGCAATTCGAAGCCGCATTCGAAGCTGTCGCAGCCGAATGGCTCACCCCGGCACAACTCGCGCGCACCATCGAAACCGACGGCTCACTCCCCACGTCCGAGGCACAACTCGATACCGCGCAGGCACTCGCAGGTCAAGTATGGGGCCAAGGGTTTCCCGAACCGCAATTCGTCGATCGATTCGTCGTTGCAAGCCAACGCATCGTGGGCGAGAAACACACCAAACTCAAACTCGAACGCGATGGCGCGCAATTTGAAGCCATGCTGTTCTTCCGCGCGGAAACCCTGCCCACCGAGATCGAAGCGGTGTACCGTCTCGACGTGAACGAATTCAACGGAAAACGCAGCCTGCAACTCATCCTCCAACACTGGGAGACTGCATGCACATCCCCTTCTTGAACGACCCCGATATCGGGCATTTATTTACGTTCGCAACCAGCCTGGCGCTGGGGCTGTTGATCGGCCTGGAGCGCGAGCGCAACCCGAACGCAAAAGCCGGGCTGCGCACCTTTGCCCTCACCGCCTTGCTCGGCACCCTGGCCGCCTTACTCGCGGACAAGACCGGCTCGCCCTGGTTTTTGGCGGCGGCGCTGGTGGGCGTGGCCGGCTTCATCCTCACCGCTTACCTCGGCAGCGACGACCCGGAGCCCGGCACCACCACCCAAGTCGCCCTGCTGGTGTGTTTCGGCCTCGGTGCGATGGTGTGGTATGACGAGCAGACGCTGGCGATCATGCTCGCCATCGTGACTACCGTCCTGCTCTACTTCAAAAACGAGTTGGAAGGAATATCGAAAAGCCTCACGCGGCGCGACCTGGTATCGATGCTGCAATTCGCGGTGGTCACGTTCATCGTGCTGCCGGTGTTGCCGAACCAGAACTATGGCCCTTACAGCACGCTGAATCCGTATCAAATCTGGCTGATGGTGGTGTTGATCTCCGGCGTGAGCCTGGCCGGCTATGTGGCACTGCGCATTTTTGGCTTGCGCTATGGCGCGGTGTTGTTGGGGCTGCTGGGCGGTTTGGTGTCCAGCACCGCAACCACGCTGGTCTACGCCAAACACAGCCGCACCGATGCCGAAATGCGCAAGCTCGCGGTCACGGTGATTTTGCTCGCCAATTTAGTGGTCATGTTGCGCTTGTCGGTGCTGGCGGCGATTATCGCGCCCTCGCTGCTCGCGCGTCTGCTGCCGGTATTGGGTGCGGGGTTCGTGCTGGGACTTGCCGTCACGCTCTATCAGTGGCGCCAACTGCATGCCCAAGGCACGCTGCTCATGCCGGACATGAAAAATCCAACCGAATTGCGCACTGCGCTCAGCTTCGGCCTGCTGTATGCAATCGTGCTCCTGGCTTCGGCTTGGCTCTCGGACTATGCCGGTGAAAAAGGACTGTATGCCGTGGCGCTGGTATCGGGGCTTCCTGATGTCGACCCCATTACTCTCTCCACCTTGCGCCTGCTTGATCTGGGGCAGATTATGCAGGAACAGGCGGTGATCGCCGTCATGCTGGCCCTGTTGGCAAATCTAATCTTCAAATTGGGCTTGGTGTTCTCGATCGGTGGACGTGCGCTTGGCGTGGCTTGCTTGCCGACCCTGGCGGCCGTCGCGGTCGGCAGTGGTGCGGCGTTATATCTGTTCTGAGGTTTTGCGTATCTGCGGTAAAATAGCCGCTTTTTAAAGCACACACCCCTCATGGAAGCCGAACAACTCAATCTCATCAGTAATCAACTGGCCGATCTCGCTACCCGTTGCACCGATTTACGGAGGTTCCTTTGACTACGACACGAAGGAACAACGTTTAGTCGAAGTCGCGCGCCTATTGGAAGACCCCAGTGTTTGGGATGATGCCAAACGCGCACAGGAGCTAGGCCGCGAGCGGCGTTTGCTGGAGGCTGTCGTCGATACCTTGCGCCAAGTGGGGAATAGTCTCACCGACGCGCGTGAATTATTCGAGATGGCGCAAGCGGAGAACGACGAAGACACCTTGCAAGCCGTCGCCGCCGATACAGCTGCATTGGAAAAGACCGTGGCCGACATGGAATTTCGCCGCATGTTTTCCAACCCCATGGACCCGAATAATTGTTTTATCGACATCCAGGCCGGTGCGGGCGGTACCGAAGCGTGCGACTGGGCCTCGATGTTGTTGCGCCAATACTTGAAATACGCCGAGCGCAAGGGCTTCAAGGCCGAGCTATTGGAAGAAACTGATGGCGACGTTGCAGGCATCCGCTCCGCCAGCTTAAAAATCGAAGGCGACTATGCTTACGGTTTCCTGCGCACCGAGACTGGCGTCCATCGCTTAGTACGCAAGTCGCCCTTCGACTCGGCGGGTGGGCGCCACACGTCGTTCGCCAGCGTGTTCGTCTATCCGGAAGTGGATGAGTCGTTCGAGATCGACATCAACCCCGCCGACTTGCGCGTCGATACCTTCCGCGCCTCAGGTGCCGGTGGTCAGCACATCAATAAAACCGACTCCGCGATCCGCATCACTCACGCACCCAGCGGCATCGTGGTGCAATGCCAGAACGACCGCTCACAGCACCGCAACCGCGCCGAGGCCATGGCCATGCTGAAGTCGCGTTTATACGAGGCAGAAATTCGCAAGCGCCAGACCGAGCAAGACAAATTAGAAGCAGGTAAGTCGGACGTAGGTTGGGGCCACCAAATCCGCTCCTATGTGCTGGATCAATCGCGCATCAAAGACCTGCGCACCAATGTCGAGATTTCCAATACGCAAAAAGTATTGGACGGCGATCTCGATCCTTTCATCGAAGCAAGTTTGAAACAGGGCGTTTAAGAATCGATGCCAGCGTTTATGAGTGATTGCCTTACTAAACTACTTGTGACACACTTATAAATATGTTGCACATTTAAAGGTAAACGTATGAAAAACCTAAATATTCGTGAGATACGCCAAGAGCTTGCCCATTTGGACGAGTTGCTAGCCCGAGAAGGCGAAGTGATTCTGACACGCCACGGCAAACCCATTGCGCGCGTGCTGCCCATTGCTCAGGAGAGTGGCGCGCTACATTTGCCATCGCTCAAATGGCTGCGCGATAAAATGCCGCGCCAAACAATCGGCAGCGAAGTATTGATTCGAGAAGATCGCGATGCCCGCGACTGATTGTTACGTCGATACCAGCGCATTGATTAAATTGTATGTCGCTGAGCCGTTGTCGGAAGAAGTCGAAAAATTTGTCGACACGCTCAACCCCCCTTTGATTAGCAGCCTGAGCATTTTGGAGTGGCATTGCGCGATGAACCGCAGATTGCGTACTGGCGCGTTTGACGACGCGTATCATCAGATGGCGCTGGCGGAGTTTGCGCGCCACTTAGCGAGCGGCGCATATCGTGTTCATGCGCTGCATGAGGGGCTCTATGCGCAAGCAACGTATCTGCTAGCGTCCGTTTCCCCCCTCGCCTTGCGTACGCTGGACGCGCTACACCTGGCCGCTGCACAATCCGCACAGGCAAGCTCGATTGCCACCGCGGATAAAATCATGGCCCAAGCGGCGACCCAGCTTGGTCTAGCCACCACCACCTTTTTTAACTGAGTTCCCTCATGACCGACCCACTAGATCAACCCCAAGACGAAAACCAAATCATCGCCGAGCGCCGCGCCAAACTGAAAACGCTGCGCGAGCAGGGCAATCCCTTCCCCAATGATTTCCCGCGCGAGCATTTGGCAGAAGTGCTGCACGAGCAGTATGAGGATCTGCCGAAGGAAGAACTGGAAGCGAAGAACGTCGCGGTGGTAGTGGCAGGACGCATGATGCTCAAACGCCTGATGGGCAAAGCCAGCTTCGCGACACTGCAAGACATGAGCGGCCGCCTGCAAATCTATATCACCGATGACCACACGGGGGCGGCGGCACACGAGGCCTTCAAGCATTTCGATCTGGGCGACATCATCGGCGTGCGCGGCACGATGTTCAAAACCAACAAGGGCGAGCTCTCGGTGCGCGCCACCTAGATCAAGCTACTCACCAAGGCGCTGCGCCCGCTGCCGGACAAATGGCATGGCCTCACCGATCAGGAAGTGAAGTATCGCCAGCGCTACGTCGATCTGATGATGAACGACGAGACCCGGCTTACCTTTGTGCGGCGCTCTAAAATCATGCAGGCGTTTCGCAGTTTTCTGATGAGCCGGCGCTTCCTGGAAGTGGAAACGCCGATGATGCATCCGATTCCCGGTGGCGCGGCGGCGCGGCCGTTCGAGACGCATCACAATGCGCTGGATATGCAACTTTTTCTGCGTATTGCGCCCGAGCTGTATTTGAAACGGCTGGTGGTGGGCGGTTTCGAGAAGGTGTTCGAGATCAATCGTAATTTCCGCAACGAAGGTATTTCCCCGCGCCACAACCCTGAATTCACCATGCTCGAATTCTATGTGGCGTATCGCGATTACCATTACCTCATGGCCTTGACGGAACAGATGTTCAGCTACATTTGCCAGGAGGTGCTCGGCACCACCACCATCAGCTACCAAGGACGCGTTATCGATTTTGTGAAACCGTTTGCGCGCATGAGCATGGTGCAGGCGGTGCTGCATTACCATCCGGAATTCAGCTTGGCACAGGTCAATGACCCGAAGTTTCTGATCAGCTATTTCGAGCAACACAAGTTCGAATACCGCAAAGGCGACGGCATCGGCGGACTACAAACCACCTTGTTCGAGGAGACGACCGAACACTTGCTGTTCGACCCCACCTTTATCGTCGACTACCCAGCCGAAACCTCGCCGCTCGCGCGGCGCAGCGATAAGCACCCGGAAATCACCGAACGCTTCGAGCTTTTCATTGCTGGTCGCGAGCTGGCGAATGGCTTCTCCGAGTTAAACGATGCGGAAGATCAAGCGGAACGCTTTATGGAACAAGTACGCCAAAAAGAGGCGGGCGATAAGGAAGCCATGCACTACGACGCGGATTACATCCGCGCCCTGGAATACGGCTTGCCCCCCACCGCAGGCGAGGGCATCGGCATCGATCGCTTTGTGATGCTGCTGACCGATAGCGCGAATATCCGGGATGTGATTCTGTTTCCGCATATGCGGCCGGAAAGCTGATTTCACACGGCCGGGAAATACCTGTAAGCACCTTATTTAACTAATTTGACCGACCACTCTCAATATACCCCACCAGGGTATATTGACAGGATGATTTCTTTGGGTTTAGCATGGGTTCCCTCAGAAGAGGGTTCACTATGCAAGCTGTCAATCTACTCCGTATCGACCTGCCCATCGGCGGCATGACCTGCACAGCATGCGCCACTCGTATTGAGCGCAGCCTCAATCAGCAACCCGGCGTCACGGCGGCGATCAATCTCGCTGCGGAAAAAGCCCGTGTGGATTACGACCCCGCGCAAACCACGCCTGAGCAAATTGTTTCCATTATCGAAAAAGCGGGTTATCAAGTCCCCGAGCAGCATGTCTCCCTCGCGCTCGAAGGCATGACTTGCGCCGCTTGCGCTACCCGCATTGAAAAGGCGCTCAATCTCCTGCCGGGCGTTTCCGCCAGCGTGAATTTCGCCACCGAACAAGCATCCATACGCTTTCAGCCGGGTCAGATCGGCATTACCCAACTCATCGACGCCGTGCGCAAGACCGGTTACCAGGCCCATGAAATGGTGGCGCAAGACCGCGAAGCCGAACGCGCACGCAAATTAGTTGTGTATCAAAAAGAGTTTCGCCTGTTTTGGCTTGCGGCCTTGTTCACCCTACCGTTAGTAGCGCAAATGGGCAGCATGTTGAGCGGCGAGCATCAAGACTGGCTGCCGCGCTGGCTGCAATTGGCGCTGGCGACACCGGTGCAATTCTGGATCGGCAAGCGCTTTTATGTCGGCGCGTATCACGCCTTGCGCGGGGGCGGTGCGAATATGGATGTGCTGGTAGCGTTGGGCACCACCATGGCTTATCTCCTGAGCTTGGTCGTCACGCTGTTGGGGATGCACGAGCAACATGTTTACTTCGAGGCGTCCAGCGCCGTGATCACCTTGGTCCTGCTCGGTAAACTGCTGGAGGCGCGCGCCAAAGGTAAAACCTCGGCGGCGATTGAATCATTGCTCAAACTGCAACCGCGCACGGCGCGCGTCGAACGCGATGGTCAACAGCTTGATATCCCGATCGAGCAACTTCAACTCGGCGACATCTGCATCGTGCGCGCGGGTGAAAATATTCCGGTCGATGGTGAAGTGATCGAAGGCGCCTCGAGTGTGAATGAAGCCATGCTCACCGGCGAGAGCATGCCGCGGCACAAAGCCTCTGGTAGCCACGCCTATGCCGCCACGCAAAACCTCGACGGCATGCTGAAGCTGCGCGCCACCGGCGTGGGCAGTGCGACGCAGCTCGCCCACATCGTGCGCCTGGTGGAAGATGCACAGGGCTCGAAAGCGCCGATCCAGCGCTTGGCTGATGTGATCTCCGGTATCTTCGTCCCTATCGTGGTGGCGATTGCGCTGGTCACTTTCGTGCTCTGGTGGTGGCTGGGTGGCGATGTTTCTGCTGCCCTCATCAACGCGGTGGCGGTGCTGGTCATCGCTTGCCCTTGCGCCTTGGGGCTTGCCACCCCGACGGCGATCATGGTCGGCACCGGGCGCGGCGCGCAAACCGGCATCCTGGTGCGTGATGCGCGCGCACTCGAACAAGCGCACAAAATCACCACCCTCATAGTTGATAAAACCGGCACGCTGACCGAAGGCCAACCCACCGTCACGGATGTCATTCCCTTGGGCGGGAACGATGCACAAGACCTGATCGCTATCGCGGCAGCGCTCGAACAAGGATCGCAACACCCCTTGGCCACCGCAATTCTGAGTCATGCCAAATCCGCAGGCATCACCCCACGCGCGAGCAGCAACTTCACGACCGTCGCGGGTAAAGGCGTTTCGGCCACGATCAATAACGAGCAAATTTTTTTGGGTTCGCTGAAGTTTCTCGCCGCATCGGGTGTGCCGCTTGTAGAAGCGGATGCGCGCCCCTTACTCGAACAAGGCAAAACCGTGATCGGCATCGGCAGCGCGCAAAGCTGCCTGGGATTGATCGCCATTGCCGATCGCATGCGTGACGATTCCGCTGCTGCCGTGCGCCAATTGCGGAAAATGAATATCGAAGTCGTAATGTTAACGGGCGATAACCCGCAGACGGCTAAAGCCATCGCCGAGCAAGCGGGCGTTGATCGTTTCGTTGCAGAAGTGATGCCGCAAGACAAAGCACAAGAAGTCGCACGGCAAAAAGTGCTGGGCAAAGTGGTCGGCATGGCGGGCGACGGCATTAATGATGCACCGGCTTTATCGGCGGCAGACGTTGGCTTCGCTATCAGCAGCGGCTCCGATATCGCCATCGAAGCGGCGGATGTGACCTTAATGCGCAACAGCCTGATGAGCGTGGCGGATGCCATCTCACTCTCGCGCGCAACACTCAGTAAGATTCGCCAGAACTTATTCTTCGCTTTCATCTACAACGTGCTGGGCATTCCGCTCGCCGCGCTGGGCATGCTGAACCCGGTGATCGCCGGTGCGGCCATGGCCATGAGTTCAGTATCAGTAGTGAGCAATGCTTTGTTGTTGAAACGTTGGAAACCGATTTCGCCACAACCTTAAGGAGCTTTAAATGGAAACCCTTACCCTGAATATAAAAGGCATGACCTGCGTGGGCTGCGTCAACAGCGTCAAACGCGTGCTCGCGCCGATTGCCGGCGTCGCCAATGTGGGGGTCGTATTGGAAACCGGCAAGGTCGATATCGGCTTTGATGCGAGCCAAGCTAAACCCGATCAATTCCGCGAGGCAATCCGCCATGCCGGCTACGAAGTCCTCAACTAAAGCGCCCTGCCACGCCGCGCCCAAAAACGTGGTGCAGCCGCACAAGCCAGGCTTGCAGAAGCGCATCAACCGCATCGAAGGCCAAGTGCGCGGCATCGGCAAAATGATTGAGGGCGATCGCTATTGCATGGATATCCTTACGCAAATATCCGCGATTCAATCCGCGCTCGACGCGGCAGCAATGCAAATCCTAGAGGATCACACCCGTGGCTGTGTCAGCGACGCGATCCAATCGGGCAAAGGCGACGCAGCGATTGCGGAATTGATGAGTGTGGTGAAGAAGTTCGCGCGCTGAGCAAGCGCTGATATGAGCCATCCCCTCGACATCGTGCTCGCCTACCACGAGCGCACCAAGCACCATTTCCAACGCTACGCCGCGGGCCCCGGCGGCCTCGATTGGGCGACGCAGCCCGACCCATTTCGTACCTTCGCCGGCAGCCCGCAGGTGGCGCTGCCGCTGCTGAGCGACACCACGCTCCAAACGCGTTATGCCGATCTCTACCAGCCGGGAGCGATTGCGCCGCACGCGTTCACACTCGCCAACATCGCCGCCCTGCTCGAACTCGCCTTGGGGCTTTCTGCGTGGAAGGAATATGGCGCAACACGCTGGGCCTTGCGCTGCAATCCCTCTAGCGGCAACTTGCATCCGACGGAAGCCTATGTGGTGGTGCAAGGCTTAGCGGGCATCGCCGATGGCGTGCACCATTACCTCAGCCGCGATCATGTGCTTGAACAACGTTGTGATTTACGCGCTGACTTACCCACTGAGACTTTTCTGCTCGGCCTGACTTCCATCCACTGGCGCGAAGCGTGGAAATATGGCGAGCGTGCGTATCGCTACTGCCAGCACGATGCGGGGCACGCTATCGCCGCCGCACGCTACGCCGCTGCCGCGCTTGGTTGGCAGGCGAGCGTGCTCGGTGATTGGAGCGATGCGGATATCGCGAGCTTGCTCGGTTTGGATCGTGAAATGGACTTCGGCGATGCTGAGCGGGAGCATCCGGATGTGATGATGGTAATCGGGCGTGATGCGGCCTATCGCATCGCCAAGACATCCGTCGCACAAGCATGGTACGGCAAAGCCAACCGCCTCTCACCTTCACACGCTCACGATTGGCCGGTGATCGAATCAGTCGCAGCGGCTTGCGTCAAGCCCGCGACCCAGGAGGCCGCGTGGCGAGCACCGCCTCGGCCCGACCTATTACCGCTTGCCAACGAGGTCCGCGCAGTCGACATCATCAAACAACGCCGCAGCGCGCAAGAATTTGACGGGGTGACCTCGATCACCGCCGACACCCTGTTCCGCATGCTCGACCTGACCTTGCCGCGCGCCGCCGTACCACCGTGGGACGCGATCGATTGGGCGCCGCGCATCCACTTGGCGCTGTTCGTCCACCGCGTCGAGGGCCTGATGCCCGGCGTATATCTCTTTCTGCGCAATGCGGATATTGAATCGAAAATGCGCGCGGAGTTGTCTGACGAATTCCAATGGGTACGGGCGGAAGGCTGCCCCGCGCATTTGCCACTCTATCGAGTCGCTGAAGCAGATGCGCGCAATGCCGCCAAGGCGCTGTCGTGTCACCAGAACATCGCCGCCGATGGTGCATTCAGTTTGGGTATGCTCGCCGAATATGAAAGCAGCCTAGCGCACGGAGCGTGGATGTATCGCCAACTGTTTTGGGAAGCCGGCATCCTCGGTCAGGTGTTGTACCTCGAAGCCGAAGCCGCGGGGGTGCGCGGAACGGGCATCGGCTGCTACTTCGACGACGGCGTGCATGACGTGCTCGGCATCAAAGGCCATTGGCTACAGAGCATGTATCACTTCACCATTGGCGGTGCGCTGACCGATACGCGATTGGAGACGTTATCCGCATATGCGCATTTGAAACGGGAATTTATTGAGTGAGTAACTATAAGGATGCTGCGCAAGTCGCCTCCCCTTTTGGCTGCGGAAGGATCGCTGCACAGCAGCGGGGCACCCGCCGGCGTACCCCTTGCGGGTGCAAAAGGGGGAGTGAGGGGGATTTGAAAACGCCCACACGCACTACACAGTCCGCAAATCCCTCCTACCCTCCCTTTAACAAAGGGAGGAACCTTTCTAGAAACCTAAGCCCACGCACGGTGGACGCCCCCCGCCGCTTGCGCTAGAGTGGCGACCTTTCCTCATTATTTAAGCGGTAAAACCATGAGCACCAAAGCGTTAAGCAAAGAACAACGCATCCTGCGCGCCATGCGCAAGACGCTGGCGAGCGTGATCAAAGACGTCACGCCGAAAAGCGGCTATCTCAGCCCCTTGTCGGATGAAACGGTTGAGGGCATCAAGGAATGCTTCACGCTGATTTCAATTCGCGAACGGGAGTTAGCGGACGAGCTGGGCATGGATACGGCCAAACCTCATTACGTGGATGAAGTGCAGACGGCGACGGTGGTGAATTTCATTAAGCCGAAGTCGGATAAGCCGGAAGGTCAAAGCTAACAACCCAACTCACCAGGGAGTACACGGAGCATTACTCCGTGCTCTCCAGGGCAAAAATGATTTTGGCGATTTATAAAATCGACCCCTCGCCGATTTCCACCAGCCGCATTTCCGCCTCTCCCGCCCGCCGCGCCGCAATCATTTTATTACCCGTAGCGATCCAATGTTCGCGCCCGCGCGCCACGGCGGTTTTCAGTGGCGCAAGATCGCCGTGCTCGACCCACGCTTGATACGCGCTGGCCGCCAACGGAAACAGTTTTTTACGCATGCCTTCAAAGTTGGCAAAATAGAAATGTAATGACGGTTGTGCATCACGTTCGATCAGGGTGGGCAAGGTCGATAAGCAATCCGCCAGATTATCGCGCACCGCACGTGCATACAGCTCGGGCCGGTGGCGGCTGCAAGTCATGAGCATTTCGCCCCATGCTGCGTCGCCGTATTCGCGCCCGGCTAGGCCTTCGCCCAGTTCGTGCAATATCATGGCTTCGGCCTCAATCTCGGTCATACGCGCCAGCGATTGATCCGGTGCGTGTACGAAGTCGTAACAAGCGAGCGCGCGTCCCAAGGCGTTATCGCGCTGCTGCATATTCCACTCTTCGACCTTGCTCCAGAGAAAGCTTTTGACGGCTTCGTGCCGAATGTAGATGGTGTTGCCTTGCAAAGCGGCGGGGGGGGCGATCAGGTCACGCGCGTATTCACAATCGGCTTCCAGCACTTGGAATCCATCGCGCTGTTCGGCACGGTGCAAACGACCCAGAAAAAAATGCGGCCGGTGAAAGCGACCGTAGCCTGCACTATATACATAGCCTTGTGGTACCAATTCTTGATTGACGGTTTCGGCTTCAAATGGATCGCATGCGCCGGTGGACAGCGGCATGGGCAGGTACGGATGATCTTCGAGGGTGTTCCACAACTGTTCGCGCTCGATCAGCCAGTTGCCCAGATCATCCTTGGGTAGATTGTCGGCATAGGGGATATCGTATTCCCAACGGTAGTACTGACGCATCTCCAGCAAAAAGATGCACATGGTCATGTCTTGCGCATGACGGGCATCGGTAATGTGGCAATTGGTTTGCACCGCGTCCACGATTTGATTGAAATGCTGCATTGACTGCCTCAGATATATGGCACTCGCAAAGCGCGTCTATTTCCCTCTCTCCCGCTCGCGGGACTGCGGAAGGGTCGCTGCGCAGCAGCGGGGCACCCACCGGCGTACCCCTTGCGGGTGTAACGTTAGGAGAGAGGGGAATGAAGATTCCGATATAACGATTAACGTCTGCCGCAATAATCGATAGTTTACAGCCTAGCATTTTGCGTGGCTATTTTGTACCGGGAAAACTCAGCTTCGGCGATTCTGGTCGAGGAAACATGTAGCGCCGGCATCCTGCCGGCAACTCAATCGCAACTTGCCGACAGGAGGCCGGCGCTACAACTGCAACCCGTCAAAATCAGTTGCGTGAAGCGGGTTTCGCGACGAGATCGTGTTCGTCAGAATCGGTAATTTTTACCGTCAGAAATTCGCCCGGCTGGATGTTTTTTTTGCTTCTCACATACACGATGCCATCGATATCCGGCGCATCGGCGCTGCTGCGCGCAATGGCGCCGCCCTCGGCCAATTCGTCCACCAGCACGGTTATGGTCTGGCCGACTTTGCGCGCCAAGCGTTCAGTACTGATACCGGCTTGCAATGCCATCAGGCGCGCTTTGCGTTCTTCTTTCACTTCTTCCGGCACGGGATTCGGCAACGCGTTCGCCCCTGCGCCTTCCACCGCCGAGTAGGTGAAGCAGCCAACGCGATCCAATTGCGCTTCGCCCAAAAAATCCAGCAAGCGCAGGAAATCGTCTTCGGTCTCGCCGGGAAAACCGGCAATGAAAGTGCTGCGAATCGTCAGCTCCGGGCAGATCGCGCGCCATGCTTGGATGCGCTTTAAATTATTCTCGGTCGCCGCCGGGCGTTTCATCGCCTTGAGTACTTTTGGGCTCGCATGCTGGAACGGAATATCCAGATAAGGCAGCACTTTGCCTTCTGCCATCAGCGGGATCACTTCATCCACATGCGGGTAGGGATAAACGTAATGCAACCTTACCCATATACCGAATTCGCCCAGTGCGCGTACCAGCTCGGTCATGCGCGTCTTGAGCGGCTGACCGTTCCAGAAGCCGGTGCGATATTTAACCTCCACGCCATAGGCACTGGTGTCTTGCGAGATGACTAGCAGCTCTTTCACACCGGCTTTCACCAGACTCTCCGCCTCGTGCATCACCTCATGCACCGGGCGGCTAACCAGATCGCCGCGCAGGCTGGGTATGATGCAAAACGTGCAGCGATGATTGCAGCCTTCGGAAATTTTTAAATACGCGTAGTGGCGAGGGGTGAGGCGTATGCCCTGCTCGGGAATCAGGCTGGTAAACGGATCGTGACGCTGCGGCAGATGCGCGTGCACCGCGTTCATCACTTCCTCGGTGGCGTGCGGCCCGGTCACGGCCAATACGTGCGGATGGGTCTGCCGCACGATATCGCCCTTGGCGCCGAGGCAGCCGGTGACGATTACTTTGCCGTTGTCACGCAGCGCCTCGCCGATGGCCTCCAGGCTCTCTTCCACCGCAGCGTCGATGAAGCCGCAGGTATTCACCACCACCAGGTCGGCATCTTGATAGCTGCCGACGATGCCGTAACCTTCGGCGCGCAGCCGGGTCAGGATGTGCTCGGAATCGACGGTGGCCTTGGGGCACCCGAGCGAGACGAAACCGACTTGCGGGATTTTGGCGGCTTTAGCCATGCGCTACCCCATCCAGTACCCACCCCGTAAACCAAACCGTGCCCACGCCGAGACCGATCAATATCACTTGCTGCAAAGTCGCTTGCAATTCAGCGCGCTTGTGCAAGCCCGGAATCAAATCCGCCACCGCCACGTAGATCATGCTCGCTGCCGCGATGCCCAGGGTATAGGGCACCGCGCCGCGCATCGTGTCCAGTGCGTAATACGCGAGCACCCCGCCGACTAAGGTGGCGAAGCTGGAGAGCAGATTGATCATAAATGCTTGGCGCTTGGTGTAACCGGAGTGCAGCAAGATCAGGAAATCGCCCACCTCTTGCGGAATCTCGTGCGCGATGATGGCGAGTGCGGTGACCACACCCAACTGGATATTCACCATAAACGCGGCGGCGATAATCACGCCATCGACGAAGTTGTGAAAGGTGTCGCCCACGGTAATCATCAGCCCGCTGCGCCCATGATCGTGGCTCGGATCAACCAGGGTATGCGCTTCACAATGATCGGTGTGACAGTGCCGCCACAACACCAATTTTTCTAAAACGAAAAACAGCAAAATGCCAATCAGCAAAGTCGTGGTAATCGCACTAATGCTCGCACCGGACTCGAACGCATGCGGCAGCACTTCCAGAAACGCCGCGCCAAGCAGCGCACCGATGGCATAGCTCACCAGAATCGGCACCCAAGACAGGCGCGCCGAATAGGCGAACAGGGCCGCGGCAACGACGCTCAAAACGCCGCCGACAAGGCTGGAAATGATGATGGCAAGTAGGGTATTCACAGGGACAATCAGGCAAAAGCGGCCATTATACGGGAAGCACCGCCCCTATACAGAATCGATCCACACCAGCGCCGCCATGCGCCCTGTCGCCCCATCGCGGCGGTAGGAAAAGAAGCGCTCGGCGTCACGATAGGTGCATTCCCCGCCGCCAGACACTTGCGTCACGCCGACCCTGGCCAAGCGTTGGCGCGCGAGCAGATACAAATCGGCTAAATATTTTCCATTCGTTTGGGGTGCGAATGCGGCAGCGGCGGTATCGTCCAGCGCCATGAACGCCTCGCGTACTTCCAGCCCGACTTCGAACGCAAGCGGCCCGATCGCCGGGCCCAGATAGGCCAGCACTTGTTGGCCGGGTACGCCCATTGCCGCTACCGTGCGCTCCAACACGCCGGCGCAAAGGCCGCGCCAACCGGCATGTGCGGCGCCGACCACCGAACCATCCGCCGCGCAAAATAAAACCGGCAAACAATCGGCGGTGAGCACGACGCACACCTGTTCGGCGGCGCGTGCAATGCACGCATCGGCCTCGACCGGGCCGATACCGGCCTCGGCCACTACATCGCCATGCACCTGTTTCAACCAGAATGGCTCACTCGGCAGTTGCGCGCGCAACAACGCCCGATTAGCGGCAACCGCCTGCGGGTCGTCTCCTACATGATCGGCGGGATTCATGCTGGCATAGGGGCCATGGCTTACGCCGCCGGTGCGCGTGGTGATCAGCGCGCGCACATTGGGCGGGGCGGGCCAATCGGGCGTGATCCAGTTTTTATTTTTCATGGATGGGTTTCGGGCGAGACAGGCCTCGCCCCTACGGTTTTTGTTCCATGTTGGCCAGCAACGTGCGCATATCGTCGGGTAGAGGCGCTTCCCACGCCATCGCAGCATGCGTGACCGGATGAATCAAGCCTAAGCGCGCGGCGTGCAGCGCTTGGCGCTTGAAAGCGTGCGCTCTCTTCGAACCATAAGTCGGATCGCCCACCAAAGGATGACCAATGGATTGCATATGCACCCGAATCTGATGCGTGCGCCCGGTCTCTAAGCGGCACTCGATCAAGGTGTGGCGCGCAAAGCGCTGCAACACGCTGTAATGGGTCACGGCCGGCTTGCCGCGGCTTACTACGGCCATCTTGGTGCGCGCGGTGGGGTGGCGCCCGATGGGCGCTTCGACTTTGCCGGCTTGTTGCACGCTGCCTTCCACCAAGGCCAGATAATGACGCTGCACCGTGTGCGCTTGCAGTTGGCGCACGAGATTGGTTTGCGCCTCAATCGTTTTGGCTACGACCAGCAAGCCGCTGGTTTCTTTGTCCAATCGATGCACAATGCCGGCGCGGGGCACGGTTTGCAGTTGCGGCGCATGATGCAGTAGCGCATTGAGCAGCGTACCCGTCCAATTGCCGCTGCCCGGGTGCACCACCAGGCCCGCCGGTTTGTTGATGACCAGCAGCGTTTCGTCCTCAAATACAATCTCGAGGTCGATCGCCTCCGCTTGTGCGGAAGTTTCCGAGGGATGCGCGATCGGCTGAATCCGTACCTGTTCCCCACCCCACACCTTGATTTTAGGCGTCGTGATTTGGCCATCCAGCGTGATCGCGCCGTCCGTGATCCAGGTTTGCAGGCGGCTACGCGAGTAGCGCGGCAGCAATTCGGCCAGCGCCTGATCTAGCCGTAGGCCAGATAGCCGCGCGGGAACGGCCATTTCCAGCGGCTGCGATAGCGCTGTGGTTTCTGTATAATCTTCTGGATTGATAAGGGGTTTTGACATGTTGCGCAATAGTTTAGCGGTATTCATGGTGCTGTGGCTGGTCGGCTGCGGCTTGTTGCCCGAAGTGCAAGACGAAACCAAGGGTTGGTCGGCGCAAAGGCTGTATTCGGCGGCGAAGGACGCCATGGCCGATAATAACTACGAGAAAGCGGTTAAATATTACGAATCCCTGGAAGCGCGCTATCCCTATGGCCGCTATGCGCAACAGGCGCAGCTTGAGGTTGCCTATGCCTACTTCAAGGATCGCGAACCGGCCTCGGCGATTGCCGCTTGCGAGCGTTTCATCAAACTGCATCCCAACCATCCCAACGTCGATTATGCGTATTACCTGAAGGGGCTGGTCAATTTCAACGAGGACTTGGGTTTTACGGGTTATGTCGTGACCCAGGATTTGAGCGATCGCGACCCGAAGGCCGCGCGCGAAGCCTTCGAGTCCTTCAAGGATCTCGCGACCAAATATCCGGAAAGCAAGTACACGCCGGATGCGATCAAGCGCATGAATTATCTCGTCAATGCGTTGAGCTCGCATGAATCGTATGTAGCGCAGTATTACTACCGGCGCGGCGCACATGTGGCCGCGGTGAACCGCGCGCAAAACCTGCTAAAAACCTATCCTAATACCCCCGCCACGGAAGAAGCGCTGGCGGTATTAGTGCGTAGCTATGCAGCGATGGGGTTAACCGATCTCTCTAAAGATTCGCAACGCGTTCTAGAAAAAACCTTCCCCGGCAGCAAGTACCTGAAAGGCGCGCCGGTGGGACTGGCGAAGGCTTGGTGGCAATTTTGGTAAGGCCGGTTTAGGCGCCCACAGCCTGTCTCTAATCCGCTTCAAGAAATCACGTCCGCAACCGATAAATCAGTATGGTAATCGGATGTGAATCACATGGTTAATAAACCGGCATGGATCGGTCTTGTGCTCCTGGCACTCATGCTGCTTGGCGTTGGAATCGGGCTGCGCAAAGCCCCAAGCGCTCCGCCCCCACCCGTCACAACCGACCCCACGACCGTCACCGCCTACGCCACTGAGCCGATTCAACCCATCCCCGAACCACCCCTACTCGACCCTTTGAAAGTCGATCTGGGTGAGCGCCTATTTCGCGATCCGCGCATTTCGCGCGACGGTAGCATCGCCTGTACAAGCTGTCATATTTTTGGCTTAGCGTTAACCGATCGCCAGCCGCAATCGCGCCGGGTCGGCGGCGAGCAGACCGAATTCAACACCCCCACTTTGTTCAATGTGACGCTGAACTTCCGCTTATTCTGGAACGGCCGCGCCAAGCAACTCGAAGAACAGATTGCCCACCCGCGCGACACCGGCACCGAATGGAATAATGTATTGCGCAAACTTAAAACAGATCCTGAGCTCGCGCCGCGCTTTGCACGCGCCTACCCGCAGGGCATGACCGAAGCGACGCTGCAAGACGCCATTGTGACCTTCGAGCGCTCGCTCATCACGCCTAACGCCCGCTTCGATCGCTATCTACGGGGCGACAAAAACGCGATTACACGCGAAGAAGAGGAAGGCTATTACCTGTTTAAAAGCTATGGTTGCGCGTCGTGCCATCAGGGCGCCAATGTCGGCGGGAATATGTTCCAGAAATTGGGCGTGATGCGTGATTTTTTTAAGGAGCACGGGCCCTTAGATGAAGCCGACATGGGGCGCTACCTCATCACCAAGCAGGAGCAAGACCGGCATGTATTCCGCGTGCCAAGCCTGCGTAATATCGCGCTCACCGCACCGTATTTGCATAATGGCGCAGCGGAAGACCTGCGTGCCGTGATTGCTGTCATGGGTAAATATCAACTCGGGCGTGAAATCCCGCCCCACGATGTTGAGCGACTGATCGCCTTCTTGCACACCTTAAGCGGCGAATACCGTGGCCGAGCCTTGGATCAGGCGCCCGCAAGATGACAGGCAGATTGTTTTTTTCCTGGCGCGTCGTGCTCACCGGGATCGGCGCCATCGCGCTGCTCTCGGTGCTTTATCTAAAATCGGAAATCATCAACATCGATTTGCACAACCGCATCCTGTCTGACATCCGGCGCATCAAACAATACGATGCGAGGTTGAATGAGGATATCCTGCGCACCCGGCACGACCGGCTCATGCATTACGATTCACTGGTCGCGACCCAAGCCCAAATATCAAAAATCTGTGCCGATCTGCGCACCAACGAAATGAGCGCGTATTTGAATGCACAAGACCCGACTGTACTGAGCCGTCTAAGCCAAGTCGAGCGCACGCTGCAGCATAAGAATGAGCAACTCGATCAATTTAAATCGAAAAACGCCATCCTCAAGAATTCACTCAATTATTTTCCGCTTGCGGCAGGCGCCCTGTTGCATCGCCTGGATCGCCGGCGTGATGCCGTATTGGAAACCCGGCTGAACGATTTGCTGCGCGATGTACTGTTGTTCAATCTCACCCATCGCGCCGAGTTGCAACCGGTCATCGAGCAAAGTGTGCGCGCGATCCGTGCTGAAGCAGCGTATCTGCCTGGCGACTTGCGGGAGCAAGCCAGCCTCGTCTCGGACCATGCAGAAGCCATCATGCTGCACAAAGCCCGCGTCGACTCGACGCTGGCGCAAATTAGCGCCACCAAACTGGACGACCAGCTCGATGCCCTTATGTCGACCTACCAAGCCGCCTACCAAGCGTCCTTGCAAACCCAAAATCGCTACCGCTTGTTACTCTATGCTTTCGCGTTGATATTGCTGGCCTATGTGATCTACACCCTGCTGCGGCTCAAACTCAGCACGCAGGCGCTAGGCAGCGCCAATACCCAATTGATTTCTGAAATCGACGTGCGTAAACAGGCCGAGGCGCGGCTGTTGCTGTATCGCGAGGTCATCACCCGCGCCAATGATGCCATCGCCCTGCTTGACCCGAGATTCCGCTTTCAGGAACAAAACGCGGCCCATCACGTGCTGCTGGGTTTTAGCGACGAAGAATTGAACGGCCGAGCCATCGCGGATTTGATTGGCGGCGTCGCCGCCAACACAATCAGCACGGCCGTCATGGCGCACGGGCATTACCGCGGCGATCTGCAAATCAAATGCAACGATCAGCACACTGTGGAGGTGGAGCTTTCCTTGTTTCGCATTGATGACGCGCGCGGCCAACCGCTCTGCTATGTGTCCGTCCAACGTGACATTTCAGAACGCAAAGCGCATTTTGCGGCGCTGGAGTATCAGGCCATGCACGATTCGCTGACCGGCCTGCCCAACCGCTCCTTTCTCTATAAACGCATGGATGAGGCCCTCTACGGCGGAGCCGAACAAGTGGTTGCACTGATGTTGGTCGATCTTGATCGCTTCAAGGAGATCAACGACACCCTAGGCCACTACGCCGGCGATACCGTATTGAAGCAAATTGGACCACGTCTTGAACATCTAATTCGAAACCACGGTGTCGTGACGCGTCTGGGCGGCGACGAATTTGCGCTGATGCTGCGCGACGTGAAATCGACCGAACAGGTTTTGCATATCGCCTCTCAAATTCTAAATACGATCCGCGAGCCATTCGATCTAACGGGCTTGCGCGCTGAAATTAGCGCCAGCATTGGCATCGCCCTATTTCCGGAGCATGGCAACACACCGAGCCAGTTGATGCGCTGCGCGGATGTGGCGATGTATATCGCCAAGAACAGCGGCAGCGGTTTCGCCCTCTACGATGCCGAGCTGGATGAGCATAGCCCACGCCGGCTCGCACTCATGACCGGCCTCAACAACGCGATCCAGCATAATGAGTTGGTTTTGCATTACCAGCCAAAACTCAACCTGCTGGATCGATCGATCATCGGCGTCGAGGCGCTGGTGCGCTGGCAGCATCCCGAGCATGGCTTAGTGCCGCCGGACCAGTTCATTCCGCTCGCGGAAGTCAGCGATCTGATTCGTCCGCTGACGTTTTGGGTCATGAACAAAGCGCTCGAACAATGTCGACGCTGGCTTGATGATGGCATTTGGACGCGGATCGCGGTGAATATTTCCGCGCGCAATTTTCAGGATAAGGCGTTACCGGAACACATCGCAGAACTGCTGGTAAAACATGGCATCGCCGCAGAGCAATTAGAATTGGAAATCACAGAAAGTGCGGTGATGTCCGATCCGACACGTTCGCTGGCCGTGCTACAGCGCATCCACCAGATGGGCATTACGCTTTCGATCGATGATTACGGTACCGGCTATTCGTCGCTCGCCTACCTGCAGCAGCTGCCCATCCGCACGCTGAAAATCGACCTATCTTTCGTGCGGCAAATGTTGACCTGCAGTGAAAACGAAGTCATCGTGCAATCCACCATCGCCATGGCGCACAGTTTGGGCCTGAATGTGGTGGCAGAAGGCGTGGAAAACATCGAAACCCTGGATCGCCTGACCGAGCTGCACTGCGATCATGCCCAAGGTTATTTCATCAGCCGGCCGATGGATGTAGCGTCGGCGACCCAATGGCTGCAACAGAATAAATAAGCCGCTGCCCTCTCTCCTAACTCTTCGCCCGCAAGGGGTATGCCGGCGGGTTCCCCGCTGCTTCGCAGCGACCCCTCCGCAGTCCCGCAAACGGGAGAGAGGGACGTAGCCTCGCTACGCGAGTTTCAGTTAAATGGCGGCTTCGTTGGTTTCGCCGGTGCGGATACGCACCACCTGCTCCACGCTGGAAACAAAAATCTTGCCGTCACCGATCTTGCCGGTGCGCGCCGCTTTCACTATCGCCTCTAATACCGCATCGAGTTTGTCGGCGCCAACCACCACTTCGATTTTGACCTTGGGCAGAAAATCCACTACATACTCTGCACCCCGATACAGCTCGGTATGGCCTTTCTGACGCCCAAAGCCTTTTACCTCGGTCACGGTGAGCCCGGTCACGCCCACATCGGCAAGCGCCTCGCGTACTTCATCCAGCTTGAACGGCTTGATGATGGCCTCAATTTTTTTCATTCCCCCACTCCTTTCCGTTCAAAACTTCGGTTGATACTTGGATGTTATCGGATAGCGCCGGTCTTTGCCAAATCCGCGATGCGTGACGCGCACGCCTA
>JADMJT010000058.1:2556-21671 GCA_018781585.1 Burkholderiales bacterium | reverse complement strand
TTGCACTTGACAAGCAGAATAGATATAGGCGACATTCTTAAATCATGAATAAAAACTCCATATCACGTTATGCATCTTATCTAGTGACCGCACATGGCAATTGAGACCATCCCAATTCAAGGCGTCTGGCGCTTGTTGCGCTGGTTGCCCGGTTTCCTTCTTCGGCGGTACTTCACGCGAGAAAGACTGGCTCAGCTAATTTACGTCGACATTCGCCCTCGCCATGACTCAGCCGTAGTCGATCTCGGGCAAACCGCATCTTTCACTCTGTACCTCCAAGCCATCAACCTGTCGCCTTTCTCCGTCGAGTTGGATCGCGCCAGCTTCCGGTTCTGGTTTGGCGGTGCGACCCTAGATGCCTTGATCTTGAAGAAACAGATCATTGCTCCTGGCGAAATCGCAACGCTCTACCTTAGTGGAGCAATCCCGGATGGTCATGCCAATCAAATGACCAGACTCCATAAAGACAATCCTGTCGCACTGGATGGAAATATCGAATTCAACTGCTCGGTGCGCTCCTTTGCGAAGACTGTTGGTCACCTCGATGGCATCAACCCCAAGGTTTACAACGCTCATGTCCGCACAGATGCATAACCCTGCGTTCGAGGCGACCTGCGCGAAAAGCCGCGCAGGCGCCTCAACTCCACGTTAGATTGCAGGAGGGAGGTTACATGGCATCCGAACAATCAAAATTTTCTGTTTACTCTATACGTGGGCTGCCTGCCGGTGTGTGGGGAGAAAGCTATGCAATCGTCACAGCCTTTGAATCGGCTACTAATGAGTTTACGACCGAATTTTTTGTGATAACAAAACGCCCAAGTGAAGCTCTGAATTCCGGAAATATCAAAATTATAGCGAGCCCGATTCCCCCGGAACTCGGCAAGATCGACATTGAGTTCACGTTGCAGGAGGGTTTGCAGCAAACCGAACTTTTGTTGATGGAGATGCTAGAGGCTAGGGCAAGTGAGCTGTCTCGGCCAGATGTCGCGTACTTGCAATTCGAGCTAAAACCCACAAACACTGGTCACCTTCTTGGCTGCTGGATGCGTGGGCAGTTCAGTTCTCAGCTTACAGAAATCCAAGCTAAAACACAGTGCACTCCGTTAGCTCGTTATCTAGGCTTCTTTTCACAGGTGGGAATCATCACACGAAATGGCTGACATGCAATCTAACAATCGCATGCACTCGGACAGCAAAAAGCGGCGCTCCTCGTTCCTCGTCGCTCTGCTTTTTGCTGCCGGTGATGCGAAGCGTTGGGCCCCAAGGCATTGCGTGCAATCATCACTGATTTTCTGGCAGTGCAGT
Organism: Burkholderiales bacterium; assembly: GCA_018781585.1. Classification (GTDB taxonomy): domain Bacteria; phylum Pseudomonadota; class Gammaproteobacteria; order Burkholderiales; family Thiobacteraceae; genus RBG-16-58-11. The sequence continues at coordinate 20,366 of JADMJT010000058.1, read as the reverse complement.
CGTTCACAATTCTTTCCAGAGCTTCGCGAAACCGAGCATTTTCATTGCGCAGTTTGGAGTGATATGCGCACCATTCAATCGGCTCTGCTACTCCTGCGTATTCTTTCCGCTCAAAGATGCAAGCACATCCACCAGTTCCTTCGTTTGGCCAATCAAGCATTTCTCTCTCCATTTTCCGTGGTGCCCAACCCTACGATGCACCTGACTGCCCGCCAGCTTCGCTGGCGGTCATCAGGTGATCTTGATTGTTAGAGCGCAATGAAACTTTGGCACTGGATTGTTGTTGGGGTTGTGATAGCGGGCCTGTTCTCCGGGCCCGGAGTGCTTGAGGCCGGCGCTGCCGCACAGCCGCCGATTGAATGGTCCGATATACCGTTGGTGTTTGTAGGGGGCGCATTCGGAATGCTATTTGTAATTGGTATTCAACTTTTTCGCCGCGAACCAAAACCGAGCAAGTGGGCCTTGTGGCTTCTGGGCCCCCTCGCTCTATTTCTTTGCGTCCGGGTTGAGCGCCGCCTTTCTGACCGCTTCTCGTGGTGGAGTTACGCCCAGTGCTGTTTTGTTTTTGGCGGTCGGCGCGGGCGCGCTTTTGGGTGTGTGGGCTTCATGGCTTATTTATCGTCGGCGCTTTAACAATGCGCTCTAACAACGCCATCAACACGGACAGTGTAAAGCGGCGCGAAAAGCATGCGCCGCTTTACACTGCCGGTTATGGCGAACGTTGGGCGTCTTGAGCATGCACATACTTAAGCATCTTCGCGTTCTTGTTACATTGATTGTCTTGCTTACTTCGCTGCACGCGGCTGCGTCACAAGAAGGGGCTATGGTTTGGTCGGAGTTTGCCATTTCATCCCCAGGCATTGGCTCATCGGGGCCTATAAAAATATCGGGCACACAAAACCATGACGGTATCAGCACCCTCAAAGTTAGCGCGTTTGGTCGTGAGCACGTTGCAACCGCCTCGCAACTCCAAGGGCTCCGGAAGTTCTCTGCAAACGGTATGCTTATTTCTTATGAAGCAGGCTACCGTGAGCTTGGTGGCCGTACGCTGTATCTCACCTTTGTTCAGGGCTTTCTATCTGGGGTACAAGATAAGAAAGTCGTTACCTTCAACGAAGCAGGCGAGATAAAGGTGCGTAAAGAGGCAGCCAAATGAAAACGCCCAACACATCGTTCGAGTCGTTCGCTCCGCTCACTGGGACTGGCCGCCTGCGGCGTCCAGCCCCTCAACTCAAACGTTAGGGCCAACCCATGTCAGCGATACATGACGAAGCATTCCCAGAGTTTGAGAAACTTGGCGAAGCAGAAGTGCGTCATCGCTTGGCAACGAACGGCATCCACATAATGAAGCAGGCACCAGCTCGTGAGTGGCTCGCCCTCAAAGAGGCTGAGTCCAAAGCCCGTGCCGACGCAAGAGACGAAGAAAGTGTTTCTATTTCTCGCAAGGCTTTATCTATTTCCGCCAGTGCCAACGACATTTCTCGTAGTGCAAAAAAATGGGCAATCATAGCAATGATTGTCAGCACCATTAGTGCAGCTGCTATTGCAGCAATCCAAATCGTCTTTGGTTCTAAACCATGAATATCAATCGCCCTAACATGGCGTTCGAGAGGGACGCGCCTAAAGCGGCGCGCCCCTCAACTTTACGTTAGATTTCACATGACCACTACACAGAACACTAACACCGTCGGAACATGCAAACACTTGTTGCCTTTCTCGAAGAAGCATTATCCCGTGGTGGTTCCATCACCGGGGTCGAGCAGGGCTACTCAGAAGTGCGGCAGGTTGTTCGGCTTAGCCACGCACCCACTTTGGTTTTTACCAAAGGTGTGCTGTCACTACCAGAGCCGGTCGAGTACTTTGAGTCCAATGACAGGCACTACCACCCAGTTCCAGAAGTGGGCCTGTTGTGTAGTAAATGCCGGCAAGTCATCGCGTGGAACAGGCAATGAAATCTAACACTTCGTTCGAGTCGTTCGCTCCGCTCACTGGGACTGGCCGCCTGCGGCGTCCAGCCCCTCAACTCGAACGTTGGGCGTAATCATGGCTCATTTTGCCGATTGGGAATTAAAGTTGTTAAATTCGTTAACGCTAGATCAATCTGCCCGTCCATTTTTTGATGCTATGCGCGACTGTCTTGTGTGGCCTGATGAAGAGCCGGAAAGTTGGGCTGGCGAGTGTTTGATCGATCTATTAATTGTTCGCTCATTTATACATCATGGTAAGGAGCGGGCTGAATGGTGGGCCATTACCCCTACAACTTATTTTGCAGAAGTTTGGGATGAAGCAATTGCCAGTGCACCAAATTGGCCTGGCTTTAAACGTCTTACACTAAATGCAGTTGATCGTGCTTACTTCGAGCAGCAGTTGGCTAGACCAGCAGATGACTTTTTCTGAGAGTGATATTAAAAAAACGCCCAACCCGGCGTTCAAGCGGGGCTCGCCCAGAAGCGGGCGAGCCCCTTAACTTTACGTTGGGCACCTTCGGCAAATAGGATGCCAAAGTTTCTAGTTTCAGCCCGTATGCTAGCGCCAGACCGCTGGCCACTCGCAACGATGGCTCCGAGGTTCCGTTTTCCATTTCCCACAAGTAGCTTTTTGAGCAAGGCACTTCGTCTGATGCTTTCTCAAGTGTCAGGTTTACCGACTTCCGCGCATCCCGCAGAAAATCACCAAAGGTTCTAAGACGGAAAAGGGGTCATAAGACGGAAAAGGGGTCACATCTTGTATTATGACATTTCGTGTTAAGCTCTCCGCGTGGCCCGCCCGTTACGCATCGAATATCCTGGCGCGATTTACCACGTCACTTCGCGCGGTAACGCCCGGCGTAAGATTTTTCTGGATGACGAGGATAGGGAGACGTTTCTCACCACCTTGGCTTGGGTTGTCGAGCGCTTCAACTGGGTGTGCCATGCCTATTGCCTGATGGATAACCATTTTCATCTGATGATCGAAACGCCCGAGCCCAGTCTCTCGCGCGGCATGCGCCAGTTGAATGGCGTCTACACGCAGCGCTTTAACCGCCGGCATCGTAAGGTGGGACACCTATTCCAGGGGCGCTTCAAGGCGATACTGGTCGAGCGGGATAGCTACCTGCTGGAGTTATGCCGCTATGTGGTGCTTAATCCGGTACGCGCGAAAATGGTCAAGTTCCCGCAGCACTATGCCTGGAGCAGCTATCGGCCGACCATGGGATTGGTGCCGCTACCGCCCGGCCTTTCGATTGATTGGGTGCTGGGGCAGTTCGCCAAAACCAAACCCGTGGCCAGGCAGCGCTATGCGGCGTTTGTCCACGGCGGAGTCGGCCAGTCTTCGCCATGGGAAGCGCTAAAGGGCCAGGTATTGTTGGGGAGCGAGGGCTTTGTCGAAAAGCTTGGACCAGCGCTTGGCGTAAGCGAAACAATAGGAGAAATCCCCAAACGGCAGCGCAAGCTGCATCGGCCAGCGCTTAAGCAGTTATTGGGAGCATCAGAATCTCGCGAGACGCGTAATCGCAAGATGGCCAAGGCTTATTTGGAGCATCGTTATACTTTGACAGAGATCGGGCAGGAAGCCGGTTTGCACTATGCGACCGTGAGCCGGATTATTACGGCTTTGGAAGAAATGTCATAATACAAGATGTGACCCCATGACCCTTAGTCCCAGTCCTACATAAATAAAAAACCCCCGGTCTTGCCGGGGGTTTGCGTTCTTGCGGGGCAGCTCGTTTCAGTCGTCTGATTTCTGCTCCGGCGGGCTGACCACTTCGGTATAGCCGCATTCTTTCTGCGGGCAGACCTTCTCAGTGCCACGGCGTTTGGTGGTTTTGAGTGTGAGCAAGGGCCAGCCGCATTTGGGGCAGGGCTCGTTGACGGGCGGGTTCCAGACTGCATATTTGCAGTCGGGGTAGGTGTTGCAGGAGTAGAACAGCTTGCCATAGCGGCTCTTGCGCTCGATGAGCGAGCCCTTTTTGCATTCCGGGCAGACGATGCCGCTGTCTTTGGGTTTTTCCAGCGGCTCGATGAAGCGGCATTTGGGGTAGCCGGTGCAGCCGATGAAGCGGCCATAGGGGCCGGATTTGATGATGAGCGGGCTTTCGCATTTGGGGCAAACGCGGCCTTCGAGCACTTCGGCGGCGGGGGCGGCGGCGCGCTCGGCTTCGGTCTCATTCGCGTTGCGCGTGTAATCGCACTCGGGAAAGCCGGAGCAGCCGATGAAACGCCCGCGCTTACCCAGGCGCAGGGTGAGGTGCTTGCCACACTTGGGGCAGGCCTCGTCCATTTGTTCGGTGGTGACATCTTTGCGCGCGATGTCTTTCTTTTCGGCGAGCTGCTGTGAGAAGCCGGCCCAGAATTCTTCCAGTACCGGTAGCCACTCGCGCTGTCCCTCGGCGATTTGATCGAGCTGGTCTTCGAGCTTCGCGGTGAAGTCGTAATCGACGTAACGCGTGAAATGTTCGGTCAGAAATTTATTTACGATGCGACCGACATCGGTGGGCATGAAGCGCTTTTTATCCAGCACCACATATTCGCGATGTGTCAGCGTAGACATAATGCTGGCGTAGGTAGACGGGCGACCAATGCCGAATTCTTCCAGCGTCTTCACCAAGCTGGCTTCAGAGTAGCGCGGCGGCGGTTGGGTAAAGTGCTGCTCGCCGAATAGTTTGTCGACGGGGATGGTCTCGCCCTCTACAAACGGCGGCAGCTTGGCTTCGCCCTCTTCGTCCTCTGGCTCCTCGTCCGCACCTTCCAAGTACACGGCTATGAAGCCGGGGAAGATCATGGTTTGGCCGCTGGCGCGGAACAGATTTTTAGAGCTGCCCAGGCTGATGTCGAGACTCACCGTGTCGAATTTCGCCGGGCTCATTTGGCACGCCAGTGCGCGTTTCCAAATCATTTCATACAGCTTGGCCTGATCCGGCGTGAGATGCGCTTTCATCTCCTGCGGCGTGCGCGTAATCGAGGTTGGGCGCACCGCTTCGTGCGCTTCCTGTGCGTTCTTGGATTTGTTTTTGAACATGACCGCCGCCTTGGGCAGGTAGTCCGGCTCAAAGTTGGCGGCAATGTAGCCGCGAATTTCTTCCAGCGCCTCATTGCCCAGATTGACCGAGTCGGTACGCATATAGGTGATCAGGCCCACCGCGCCGCCGCCGATGTCGATACCTTCATACAATTGCTGCGCCACGCGCATCGCGCGATCGGCGGTGAAACCGAGTTTGCGCACCGCTTCTTGTTGCAGCGTCGAGGTGGTGAAGGGCGGTGCCGCGGTGCGCGTTTTCTTGCGCTTGGCGATGGTTTCGATCTTGGCGTTATCGCCCGCCTTTTTCAGCTTGGCGAGGGTGGCGTCGTTGGCCTTGGTATCGCCAATGGAAAATTGATCCAGCTTTTTGCCGTCGAATTGAATCAGCTTGGAAGAAAACTTTTGTTTTCCCTTGTGCGAGTCGAGGTGCACGCTCCAGTATTCTTGCGCGGTGAAGGCTTCGATTTCCAGTTCGCGCTCGACGATCAAGCGCAGCGCCGGGCTCTGCACGCGGCCGGCGGATAAGCCGCGCCGAATCTTGCGCCATAACAGCGGCGATAAATTAAAACCGACCAGATAATCCAGCGCACGCCGCGCTTGCTGTGCATTCACCAGCGGCATGGCGATTTCGCGCGGCTGATCGATGGCGGCCAAGACCGCGGTTTTGGTGATCTCGTAGAACACCACGCGCTTGCAGTCTTTTTTCTTGAGGAGCTTTTTCTCTTTGAGAATCTCGGCGATGTGCCAGGCAATCGCTTCGCCTTCGCGATCCGGGTCAGTTGCGATCAGGATGTGATCCGCCGCTTTGACAGCCTTGGTGAGCGCGTCAACATGCTTGGCGTTGCGCTCTACCAATTGATACTTCATGGCGAAGTCGTTCTCGGGATCCACCGCGCCGGTTTTGGGCACGAGATCGCGCACGTGGCCGTAGGAGGCAACCACTTCGTAGCCATCGCCAAGATACTTCTTTAGCGTTTTGGCTTTGGAGGGAGATTCGACAATGAGTAGGGTCTGCGTCATGCGCGCGGGTTAAGGTTGGGGCCGGGCGCTGGATAGTAAGGGGAAATAGCCGGTGCTGGCAAGTAAACGCCGGTTAATGCAGGCGCGGCTCGTCGTCGCCGGCTAAAAAGTCTTCTATAAAGACATAGTCCTGGCCGTGACTCCACAACACCATCAGCACAATCCATTTTACGTGCTCCAAGCTGACTTCGGACTCGGCTAAGGCCAGCACGCGGTCGATCACGCACTCGCGCTGGATCGGGTTGAGAATGCCGGAGGCTTCGAGAAAAGCCAGAAAACCCTGCGCTTGGGTGTCGAGCTTGAGTTGTTCTTGCGGCGCATAGCAGCGCGTGGCGGCGCTGGCAGCAAAGGTCTCAGGATAAGCTGCGTCGGTGGAGAGCTTTTCTAGGCCGGTAAACCAATCAAATGCCCGGGAAATTTCGTCGCTGTCAAAACCGGCAGCGGAAAGTTCGCGCGCCAGCTTGCCATGATCTGGGTGGAGTTCCGCCTCAAAATAATTCTCAAAGAGGTAAACCAAGATGTCGAACATAGACTCTCTCATGGCGGCGGGGTGTCATTTTCTGTTGTGTAATCAATTAATTGCCTGATACAGGCCGCCGGGCAGGCTGGCAACCTGGCCATTCAATTCGAGTTCCAACAGAATGGAGCAAACCCGTTCTGACGTCAACCCTGTACGCCGAACCAACGCGTCGATTGCCGTTGGCGTGTGCCCTAAATGATTCAAGAATTCCGCATAGGCCTGATCAGGCTCGGGTGTGTCGCGCATGTGGGTGCTCACTGGAGCGGCCCAGCCGAGCTCTTCCAGGATGTCTTGGGCGCTTTCGACTAGTTTGGCGCCTTGTTTGATCAAGCGGTGACAGCCTTTCGATAATGGCGAGTGGATCGAGCCGGGAATCGCGAAGACTTCACGCCCTTGCTCGCCGGCCAAACGCGCAGTAATGAGAGAGCCACTCTGCAACGCTGCTTCCACCACCAGTACCCCACGCGCGAGCCCGCTGATGATGCGGTTGCGGCGGGGAAAGTTTTGCGCCTTGGAGGGCGTGCCGAGCGGAAATTCCGAAATAATCGTGCCGTGTTCGGCCAACTGGTGCGCCAGTTCACGATTGCGTGCCGGGTAGACAATGTCGAGCCCAGTGCCCACAACCGCGATCGAGGAAGCCGCGCCTTTGAGCCCGCCGCGATGCGCACTAGCGTCGATCCCCAGCGCCATACCGCTTACGATGGTGAGTCCGGCATCGGATAAGGCATGAGCGAAAGCCTCGGCATCGCGCGCGCCCTGCGGTGTGGCATGGCGGCTGCCGACGATGCCCAGCGCCGGTTGATTGAGCAAATCCAGACGACCTTTTATATATAGGATTGCTGGCGGGTTGGGGGTTTCGAGCAAGGCCTGGGGATATTCCGCGTCGGCGAGCGTAATCAAGTGGTTGCCGGGCTGGGTCAGCCAATCGAGCGCGGGTGCGAGCCGATCGGCATCCAAGCCGGCGCTGATGGCGCGCGCGATGGGGGGATCCACCACCGTGCTTAATTGCGCGGTGCTGGCGCAGAAAATTTTATCGGGGGGGCCAAACTGGGAAAGTAAACGGCGAAATGTTTCGCCGCCGAGACCGGGGATGAAACTTAGTGCAAGCCAGTAGCGCGCTTCATCTCGCTCCGCCATGCGGTGTCTTTAGGGCTTTTCCACCACGTCGTTTACATGCACCGAAAGCGACGATTGCATCACGAGCGCATAGGAGACCTTCTCGAAGGCGCGGAACACCAAGACGAGACCGTAACGCTCTTCGGGCAATTTCAGCGTACGCGCTCCTTCATCCGCTGAAGTCGTGTAGGGCTTATCAAAGTTTTTTGGCTTTGCGCCGTCTGGGCAAGGACCGTAGGCCTTGTCGCTATCGTAAGTCTCGTTGAAAGAGACTTTGGCGCCATCACGCAAGCATTTGCTGCGATTGAAATTAAACGATGGGTCTGGTTTATCTTCTTTGGGCAAGGTAACTAGCGGGCCGAAGCGATAAAGCGCGAGTACATGCCCGGTTTCCAGGCCATCTTTTGCGCCGCGATTGAGCGAAACGATTGAGCCGCGACCGCCTTCAGCGACGCCACCATAAGATGAGATGATGCGGCCACGCAAGTCGTTGCTCGGCGAGTGCGGCACGATATTGGCGAGATCCACATTGGTCGCAGCGACGAGACGATCGTCGCGCAGGATTTCTTGCACCGATTTGATGACTTCGATGGTGGATGTTTCGCCGTATTTCAGCACCCGCGCGTCACCCAAATAAATGGCTTCGTAACCCAAGATCGCTTGTGTGTCGGGGTCAATCAGCGCCTTGCCCGGGCGGAAAATATGCCACTGTTTCGGCCCACCCTCTGTCAGCCCTTCGACGTAAGCACGGTTACCGGCGCCGATCGCCACGCGATTTTCCTCGCTGGCGAGAATGCGTGGCGCGGATTTCAACCCGTCCTTCTCGATCACCAGCGGTTGCGACAAGAAGGGGCCGATATCCGCAGGCGATATAACGGGAATCGCGGCACGCTCAGTCGTCTCAACACGGGTTTGCGGCGCGCGCTTCTCAAAGTCACGCCCTTGGTATTTTGTGTTTTTGACTAAGCGTAATTGGCCGTTGGCGCGATCCAGCACGACCACATCGCCGGGATAAATTAAATGAGGATTTTTGATTTCCTCTTTATTGAGTTTCCAAATCTCGGGCCAACGCCAAGGATCTTTAAGGAATTTGCCCGAAATGGCCCAAAGGGTGTCGCCTTTGACTACGACGTAGCGATCAGGCGCGTCTTCTTTAACTTGCGCCGCTTCTTCGGCAAAAACAGCTCCACTGAAGAGAACACAAGAACTAAGCAAAGCTATAATGGTCTTTAGCATGAGCGACCTCGGTCACAGTAGTTAGCAAAACCATCCGTCGCAACACCTGATGTTATGCAATACGGATCGTGTACTTTGCTTTAAATTCTGCATGTAAAAGTTTAATTAAGCAAGCCTTTTGAGATGCCAATATTACCCATTCTTCATTATCCAGATGAGCGGCTGCACACCATAGCGAAGCCAGTTTCAGTGGTGGACAACGCCATTCGCCAACTCGTTGCCGATATGGCGGAGACCATGTATGCCGCGCCCGGTATTGGGCTGGCGGCCACGCAAGTTGACGTGCACCTGTGTGTGATCGTCATGGATATATCAGAAACCCATGACCAGCTCCTGGCCCTGATCAACCCGGTGATCCTCAAGGCTGAGGGCGAAGCCGTGCGGGATGAAGGCTGCTTGTCGGTGCCAGGCATCTATGAGCCGGTTACCCGGGCCGCGCGCATAACCGTTAAATATCTGGATTTAGAGGGAAAAGAGGTTATCCAGACAGCCGATGGACTGATTGGCGTATGTATCCAACATGAAATGGATCATTTGGAAGGCAAGGTGTTTGTGGAATATCTGTCGCGTTTAAAGCAAGGGCGCATCAAGTTGAAGATGAAGAAACGCGCGCGTGAGACCATGTAATCCATTTCCAATTCAATCGCGCACTTTGTTGGCGGGGCTTGCCGTACTATTTGAACCGTCTGCGCCCCGCCGTTGCGTTCACGATTGAATTGGAAATGGAATAACGCATGCGCCTAATATTTGCCGGTACGCCGGATTTCGCCGCTTCCGCACTGAAGCATCTGATTGCTGCCGACCACGACATCGCCTTAGTGCTGACCCAGCCCGATCGCCCCGCTGGGCGCGGCATGAAGCTCAGCCCCGGCGCGGTAAAGGTGATCGCGCTGGCGCATGGGTTGCCCATATTCCAACCAGTTTCGCTAAAGGACAGCGCCGTCCAGCAGCAACTCCACGCAGTAGCGGCAGAAGTCATGGTCGTGGCGGCCTATGGCCTGATCTTGCCGCAGGCCGTGCTGGACATCCCGCAACAAGGCTGCCTCAACATCCACGCCTCGCTCTTGCCGCGCTGGCGCGGCGCGGCGCCGATTCAGCGCGCGATTCTGGCGGGCGATAATGAAACCGGCATCACTATCATGCAAATGGACGCCGGCCTGGATACGGGCGAGATGTTGGCTAGACACATTCTTCCCATCGACCCATGCGATACCGCGCAAACCCTACATGATAAACTCGCGGCCCTCGGCGGGGCGGCGATTGTAGATGCGCTGAATGCGCTGCAACAAGATAGGCTTGTACCCGAGGCGCAGGACAACGCACAGGCCACCTACGCCGCCAAGCTCACTAAAGCAGAAGGCGTGGTCGATTGGACTAAGCCGGCATTTGAAATCGCACGTGCAGTGCGGGCTTACAATCCCTTCCCCGGCGCGCATACCCAATGGCAGGGTGAAAACCTGAAACTTTGGCTGGCCCAAGCGATGGATGCGGAAGGCGAGCCCGGCACGGTGCTGGCAACGGATAAGGCCGGCATCGTCGTTGCCTGTGGGCAAGGCGCATTGCGTATCACCGAATTACAGCGTGCAGGGGGCAAGCGTCTTGCCGCCGCGCAATTTTTGGCCGGGGGCGAAATAAAACCGGGCGATCGTTTCTTAAGTAAAAATCAAACATGACAAATATTTTTGTAGTGCGCGCTTCGCGCGAAGGGATTTGCGCCGCACGCAATCGCGCGGCGGTATGCGTCACCACTGAGCTCATGCAAATGGTGCGCAGTGCTTGAGCCGCAAGCATTAGCCGCCGGCCTGTTGGGCGAGGTGCTGGCCGGCCGCAACCTGAACGAAGTATTAAGCGACTTGTGGCGGCGCGAGCCGAACTTGCCGCCGCGTACGCGCGGTGCAGTGCAAGATCTGAGCTTTGGCACGCTGCGTTTTTTCTCACGCTTGGATTTTCTGCTGCAAGCGCTGATTACCCGCCCCATCACGCATGAGGGCGTGCGCTGCTTGCTGCTGGTGAGCTTGTATCAACTCATCTATTCCAAAACACGGCCTTATGCCGTGGTGGATCGCGCGGTGGAATCGGCGCGGGGCATGGATGCGCCGTGGGCGGCGGGTTTCGTCAACGGAGTGCTGCGGAATTTCTTGCGCACCAAAGAAGCATTGCTGGTGCGCGCCGATGGTTTTGAGCCCGCGCGCTACAGTCATCCGCAATGGTGGATCGACCGGCTGCGCCAAGATTTTCCCGACGCGTGGGCCGCCATTCTTGAAGCCAATAACAGCCACCCGCCGCTGACCTTGCGCGCGAACCGGCGGCAGCTTGATCCCACGCAATATCTCGCGCTGTTACAGGAGGCGGGGCTGGAAGCAGAAATGCTCGAAGACGGTGCGCTGCGCTTGAAAAAGCCGGTGGGGGTGGACAAGCTGCCGCGTTTTGCCTCAGGCGCGGCCTCGGTGCAGGATCAAGGCGCGCAATGGGCCGCACACTTCCTCGATCTCGCGCCCGGCCAGCGCGTGCTGGATGCGTGCGCTGCGCCCGGCGGCAAGGCGGCGCATATTTTGGAAACCGCGGATGTAATGCTCACCGCGTTGGATAAAGACGAAGCGCGGCTCAAGCGGGTGGCGGAGAATTTTGCGCGGCTGAATCTGAAGGGGCGCTTGATCGCGGGCGACGCGGCCGAGCCGCAGCCCTGGTGGGACGGCAAGCCCTATGATCGGATTCTGGCCGATGTGCCTTGCTCGGCGTCCGGCGTAGTGCGCCGCCATCCGGATATTAAATGGCTGCGGCGGCCGTCCGATATCGCGCAATTCGCGACCGCCCAGCGCACGATTCTCGCGGCCTTATGGCGCCTGCTCGCGCCTGGTGGTAAATTGCTGTACGCGACTTGCTCGCTCTTTCATGAGGAAAACGCCGACATCGTCAACGACTTCGTCGCAAGCCACCCCGATGCCAAACGCCTTCCCCTTTCCGGCCTTCCTGACGGCCAGCTATTGCCGAGCGCGGCGCATGACGGTTTTTTCTACGCCTTGCTTGAAAAATCGGTTTAGCGCGCTCGCCGCCGCACTCGCCTTCACGCTCGCGTGCGTGGCGCCAAACGCCGCGCACGCGGAGGGTATCAGCGTCAAAAATGCGGAGCTCGTCGCCAACGATGAATGGTATTTTCTCAACGCCGATTTCAGCGTTGGTTTAACCCCGGCGCTGGAAGAAGCGCTGAATAAAGGCATCAGCCTTAATTTCATGCTCGAATTCGAGTTGACGCGCTCCCGCTGGTACTGGCTCGACGAATCGATTGCCAGCGTGCGTCAAAATCTGCGCATCAGCTACCATGCGCTGACGCGGCAATATCATTTCTCCGGCAACAGCGGCAATAAAGCCTTCAACACGCTGACCGAAGCCAAAGATGAGTTGAACCGTGTCCTGGATTGGAAGGTGCTCGACCGCCATTTGTTGAAAAAAGGCACGCCGTACAATGCGGCGGTGCGCATGCGGTTGGACGTCAAACAACTGCCCAAGCCGTTGCAAGTAGACGCATTGGGATCCAAGGATTGGGATCTCGTAGCGGACTGGCATCGCTTTACCATCACACCCTAGTGGCCAAGCTTCGATATATCGTCCTTGCCAGCGTCGGTCTCGGCGCCGTGCTCTTGTATTTGCTGTCGCGCGCGAGCAGCAACACCGGTGCTTTCGCCGAGCATTACACGCTGCTGCTGGTGCTCAACGTGGTGCTCGCCGCGGTGCTCGCCGGCCTTATCGGCTATCAGATATGGTTGGTGAAGAAGCGCATCCGCGAGGGGGTGTTCGGCGCGCGGCTGACCCTTCGCCTCATCATCATGTTCGCTTTGATGGCGGTGATACCGGGCACCCTGATCTATGGCGTATCGGTTCAATTCCTCACGCGCTCGATCGAATCTTGGTTCGACGTGCGCGTGGACAGCGCACTGGAAGGCGGCATGGGGCTAGGCCGCAGCGTTTTAGAAGCGCAGCAAATCGATCTGGTGCGAAAAGCGGAGGCGATCGCCATTACCTTGCAGGAAGAGCAACCCGGCAGCCACATGCGCCTGCTGGATCAACTGCGCGGCCAGCTAGGCGTGCATGAGGCGACGCTGTTTTCCGCGCGCGGAACGGTACTCGCCATCGCCACCGATGCGCGTGGCGCGGTTCTGCCTCAAATGCCTGGGCCGGCCATTCTGCGCACGGTGCGCTCCCAGCGACCGTATAGCGGCATCGAGACGATCGGGGACAAGGGCCTGTATTTGCGCGCGGTCGTGCCGGTGAACGTGCTGTCACTAAGCGAGGACGTGCGCATCCTGCAATTGTTGGAGCCGGTGCCGACCAAGATCGCCAAGGACGCCGAAGCGGTACAGGCGGTGTACCGCGATTACAAGGAGCTCGCCTTCTCGCGCAAGGGCTTGAACAAGCTATTCTCGCTGGCGTTAACCATGACGCTGCTGTTCGCATTGCTCTCTGCGGTGGCCTTGGCGTTCGTGCTGTCTAGCCGTATGAGCGCGCCCCTGGGGCTGCTGGCCGAAGGCACGAAGGCGGTGGCGAAAGGCGATTTCAGTCCGATGCAACCGGTCAAGGCGCGCGACGAGCTGGGGCAGTTGATGCAATCGTTCAACACCATGACGCGCCAGCTGGCGGAGACCAGCGCGGTAGTGGAAAACAAGCAGCAGCAATTAGAGGCATCCAAGGGCTATCTAGAAAGCATTCTGGCGCACCTATCGAGCGGCGTGATGGCCTTCGACGAAAAGTTTTCCATCAAAAGCGTGAACCCCATTGCCGCGCAGTTGCTCGGCGTGGATTTGCAAGTCTTGCGTGGATTGAATGTGTTTGAGTGGAGTGAAAAAGCGCCGCAACTCGCACCGCTGGCGCAAGCCCTGGCACCGCGCTTTGAAAGTGAGACGCAAAAGGAATGGCAAGCGCAAATCGAGCTGACGGTGGATGGCGGGACAAAAGCTTTGCTGGTGCGCGGCAGCCGCCTGCCGGCCGAGATCGACAACGGTTATGTGGTGGTGTTCGATGATGTGACGCGATTGATTCAAGCGCAGCGCGACGCGGCTTGGGGCGAAGTGGCGCGGCGCTTGGCGCACGAGATCAAAAATCCGCTGACGCCGATTCAGCTCTCGGCCGAGCGGCTGGCACACAAGCTCGCGGCCAAGCTCGACTTGCCGGACGCTGAAATCTTAGAACGCGCCACGCAAACCATCGTAAATCAGGTGGCGGCGCTAAAAAGCATGGTGGACGAATTCAGCCAATACGCGCGCCAACCCGCCCTCAATTTGCAAACGCTGGATTTCAATCAATTGGTGGGCGAAGTGTTAACGCTGTACGAAAATTCCCCCGCATCGGTGCAAACCGATTTGGCGCACGCACTGCCCCCGGTGCAGGGCGACTCGAAATTGCTGCGGCAAGTTATCCATAATTTATTGCAAAACGCGCAAGACGCGCTGGTGGGGCGCGAGGCGCCGCGCATCATGGTGCGTACCGAATTAGAGAATGGCTTGGCCGTGTTGCGCGTGACCGACAACGGGGTTGGTTTTCCGCCGGAGATGTTGGCGCGCGTGTTCGAGCCCTATGTCACGACCAAGGCCAAAGGCACAGGACTGGGGTTGGCGATCGTCAAAAAAATCGTCGAGGAGCACGGCGGCCAAGTCGAAGTGCGAAATATAGAGCCCACCGGCGCGTGCGTGTGCATTAAATTGCCGTGCATCGCGCGGGCGACGGCCTAAACGTAGCAAGGCTTTTTCCAGGATAATAGAAGCGAATGAGCAATATTTTAGTAGTCGATGACGAAGTGGGTATCCGCGAATTATTGCGCGATATCCTGAATGACGAAGGGCATCAAGTGCGTTTGGCGGAAAACGCTGAAGCGGCGCGGATGGCGCGCGGCCTTGAGCGTCCCGATCTGGTGCTGCTGGATATTTGGATGCCCGACACCGACGGCATCACCCTGCTCAAGGAATGGGCGACCAACGGTCAGCTCACCATGCCGGTGGTGATGATGTCCGGCCACGGCACCATTGATACCGCGGTTGAGGCGACCAAGATCGGCGCCTATGATTTTTTAGAAAAGCCAATCGCGCTGCAAAAGTTGCTGCACACCGTGGGGCGCGCCCTGAAGCGAGGCGAGGCGACAGGCAAACCACACGCCGGCTTGTCTGCCTTGGGCAAAGGCCGCGTCATCATCGAACTGCAAGCGCGCCTACAGCAACTGGGCAAGGCCCGTGGTGCGCTGTTACTCGTCGGCGAGCGCGGCAGCCCATTCGAGCTCGCAGCACAAGCGCTGCATGCACCCGATATGCCGTGGGCGGCGCCGGAGGAAGTGACTTGGCTGGCAGAGAGCCCGCTCGACCTATTGCAAAGCGCCAAGGGCGGCACCATATTTCTGCGCGAGATCGGGCAGCTTTCCAAGCTCGAGCAGCGCGGCCTGGCGCTACTGTGCGCGCGCTTGGAAAAATTCGACGCGCGCCTAGTGTGTGCATCAAGTCAACCTTTGCCGCGCTTGATCGTGGAGGGGCAATTCGACGCCGACTTGTTCCAAGCCCTCAGCGGCATTACGGTGAGCCTGCCCGCTTTGCGCGAGCATCGCGAGGACATCCCGGAAATCGCCAAGCAATTATTGCAGCATTTGATCGAGGCGAAACTTGCGACACCTAAGGGTTTCAGCATGGCGGCGCTGAATGCACTGCGCACCCACGATTGGCCGGGCAATTTGGCCGAACTGCAAAACGTGACGCGTACCCTGGCCCTGACTGCCTTGCACGAGGAAATTGGCGTGGAAGAAGTGAAGCGCGTGTTCTCCCAATTCGACCAGCTTGCCCCCGCCACCGGGTTAGGCGTGTCCCTGGATTTGCCGCTGCGAGAGGCGCGCGATATATTCGAGAAGCAATATTTCGAGCATCATATTGAAAAAGCCGCCGGCAATATGAGCCGGGTGGCGGATGCCGTGGGACTGGAGCGTACCCACCTGTACCGCAAGCTGAAACAGCTGGAAATCAAGCTTTCGCGCAAAACCGAATAAGCCAATACCGCTAACGCGGTTGAAGTCCCCCGGGCGCTCAGGTTTAATTTCGGCTTTTAAATCACGTCGGGTTCATGTCTAAAGGAAAATGCTATGAGTGACGCACTAAATTATCTGATTGCGGTACGGGGTGACGCCCTCGGCCATTACTTCAAGTTTTTGAAGGATTCGGGCAAGCATCTCGACCCCAAGACGCGCAACCTGATTTCCGTGATCAGCAAAGTGCACTCGCAAACCGAGGGTGGCCTCAAGCAATACTTGATGCGCGCCCTGCGCGAGGGGGCGACGCCGCTGGAAGTGATTGACGCGCTGGTGATGGCTTTTCCCATGCTGGGCCTGGCCAAAATCGTGTGGGCGACTGAAATCATTTTGGAGATGGATATCCCCGAATTCCATCCCGACATGATCAACAGCAAGCCGGCCTGGCACGACGTGGCTGCGGTGGAAGATTTCACCGATGGCGAAACTGCGCGCGTGCCGTGCAGCGGGCGCGAACTGTTTGTGTATCGCAAGGGCGAAAACTTCAGAGTTTACGACAGCCGCTGCCCGCACCAAGTGACCAACATTCCGCACTTAGCCTTGCAGGGCAACGAGCTGACCTGCCCCAAGCATCATTGGAAATTCGATATCACCACCGGCCAATGCATCGAGATAGGCACTCAGCCGCTCAAACACTTTGATTCCAAGGTAGAAAATGGCCGTTTAATGGCGCAATGGTAGGGCTCAAAATCCTTGCCCCAAACCGGTAGGTGACAAAACCCGTCTCCGGCAAGTAAAATTTAGGGTTTTTAGCACGCAAATCTTAGGGAGTCATCATGTCCGCAAAGCACCCCGTCATCGCAGTCACGGGTTCCTCCGGCGCCGGCACCACCACGGTGAAGCGCGCCTTCGAGCACATTTTTCGTCGCGAGAATCTCAATGCCTTGGTGGTGGAAGGCGATAGCTTCCACAGCCTGGATCGCCGCGCGTTCAAAGAAGCCGTAGTCAAAGCGGAGAAGGCGGGCAAAGCCGCGCCCTCGCATTTCGGGCCGGACGCGAACCATTTTGACCTGATCGAAAAATCATTTAAAGACTACGGCGCCAAGGGCGAATGCCAGCGCCGCTACTATTTACACAATGACGAAGAAGCCAAGCCGTACAAGCAAGACGCCGGCACCTTCACCCCGTGGCAGAAAGTGGGCAAGGGAACCGACATCCTGTTCTACGAAGGCCTGCATGGTGGCGTGGCGTCGGGCAAAATCGATGCGACCAAATACACCGATCTGCTGGTGGGCGTGGTGCCGATCGTGAACCTGGAGTGGATTCAGAAAATTCACCGTGATGCAGCCGAGCGCGGTTATGCGCCGGAAGTGATCGTAGACACCATCCTGCGCCGCATGCCGGATTATGTGCACTACATCACCCCACAGTTTTCGCGCACCCACGTCAACTTCCAGCGTGTGCCGACGGTGGATACCTCCAACCCGTTTATCGCGCGTGATATTCCAACGCCGGATGAGAGTTTTATCGTCATTCGCTTCAACCGTGAAATCGTCGATGGGGTGGATTTTCCCTACTTGCTCAACATGATTCACGACTCCTTCATGTCCCGCCCCAACACCATCGTGGTGCCAGGCGGCAAAATGGGTTTCGCGATGGAAGTGATTCTGACCCCGATGATCCACGATCTGGTGGCGAAGAAGAAAAAAGCGAAATAAGCTTCCCACGTTTTAGCGAAAAAGGCCGCGTTTGCGGCCTTTTTTGTGGGCGATGTTCCTGTCATTAATCCTTACGATATACTGCGCTTTCCCAGTTTTCGAATACGTACAGCCAAGAGGAGATTCATGATGGAAAGCTTTGTCATCGTACTGGTTGTCCTCGCGATCGCCATCCTATTCGCGGGCGTCAAATCCGTCTCCCAAGGCT
>JADMJT010000058.1:0-2456 GCA_018781585.1 Burkholderiales bacterium | reverse complement strand
GTTGTCCTCGCGATCGCCATCCTATTCGCGGGCGTCAAATCCGTCTCCCAAGGCTGGGAATACACCATCGAGCGTTTCGGCCGCTATCAACGCACCCTGGAGCCGGGCCTCAATTTCATTATTCCCTTCATCGATCGCATCGGCAAAAAGATGAACATGATGGAAAACGTGCTCGACGTACCCTCGCAGCAAATCATCAGCCGCGACAACGCCATGGTCACGGTGGATGGCATCGTGTTCTTCCAGGTGCTCGATGCAGCCAAGGCGGCATATGAAGTGACGCACCTGCAAGCGGCCATCCTCAATCTCGTCATGACCAATATCCGCACCGTCATGGGCTCGATGGATTTGGACGCGCTGCTCTCGCAGCGCGACACCATCAACGGCAAGCTGTTATTGGTGATCGATGAAGTGACTTCTGCTTGGGGCGTGAAGGTCACCCGCATCGAGATCAAAGACATCGCCCCGCCGCGCGATCTGGTCGATTCCATGGCACGCCAGATGAAAGCCGAGCGCGAAAAACGCGCGCTTATCCTCGAAGCGGAAGGCCTGCGCCAAGCCGCCATCCTTAAAGCTGAAGGCATGAAACAAGCCGTGATTCTCGACGCCGAAAGCCAGCGCGAAGCCGCGTTCCGCACCGCCGAGGGCCGCGAACGTTTGGCGCAAGCCGAAGCCGCCGCCACCGACATGGTGTCCAAAGCCATCGCCGGCGGCAGCGTACAAGCCATCAATTACTTCGTCGCCCAAAAATATATTGAAGCGCTGAAAGAGTTGGCGAGCGCGCCGAATCAAAAAGTCATCCTCATGCCGCTGGAGGCCTCCAACGTCATCGGCGCCCTGGCGGGCATCGCCGAGCTGGCCAAAGACGCGACACAAAACCGCGTGGAGAAAAAGACATGATGAGCTACTGGCAATGGTGGATCTTGGCGGGGGTGCTACTGATCGTCGAAGTGCTCGCGCCCGGCACGTTTTTCCTCTGGCTCGCCGTGGCCGCCGGCGTAGTCGGTTTGAGCGTGATGCTCTACCCCGCCCTGAGCCTCGAAGCAGCCTGGACCCTTTTTGCCGTGCTAGGCGTGCTCAGCGTCATCCTCGTGCTGAAATACCGCAAACCGCCCGCCGCCGATCAAGCCAGCAAACTCAACAAACGCGGGCAGGACTATGTCGGCCGCACTTTTGAACTCACCGAGCCGATTCACAACGGCAAAGGTAAGCTCACTATCGGCGACACGCCGTGGACGGTCAGCGGACCTGATCTTGAGGCGGGCACCAAAATTAAAGTGGTGGAGGTTGAGGGGGGCGAGTTGCGGGTTGAGCGTAGTTAATTTACTCAATACAACCGGTGCGCCGGTTCGCAGCACGTTAGACAGCTACAATTAGCATGATGATGACCGAGCTGAACGAGACCATTGAAAGATTCGTCGGGCACTTTCGCGACCAAAGGCTAAAGATTGCGGCTTTAGGTACAGAGCGCGACCATATTTTTTTCAAGAAGACGCTTTACGTCGCAGCACTAGATGCCCTGGCTCGCTCAGCTTATCCGCAAATAAAAGGTAACAAGGAACGCTTTGTGAAATTCATCGGGCAATTTGGATCGTGGAACGATGCGAATAGAGTGAGCCTTCCACATTTGGCAGCGCTAATGTCCAAGGCTCCCGATCCCGCTTATTCCCGAGTACGGGAATACACATTGGCGGAACTCACGAAATGGGGAGAGGGACAAGAGGTGCCACTTTCACGAGATCCGCCTTATGACACTATTCATAAAATGTGGCCATCGGAGAAGGGTGCCCCGTCACCCCTTGTGAAAGTCTCCTTGAAATCACTACAGCATATTTATCTGCTTTACACGTTCCGGAGTAGTGCCGTGCATGAGCTGCGCGGGCTCGGTTATGGGGTAGAAATTGATAACGATAAGGAACCGTATTACTTATCCTGCACCACTTCCTTCGAGCCAGAAGACACCGCATCAAACTCTGGTGTCAAGGCGTGGGAGCTGACGTACCCACTCCGATTCTTCGAGATGCTATTTGACCGTTCCCTTATTCAACTAGAAGAACATCTTAAAAAGGATCGCCTCAACCCGTATACGTCATTTCGGTTCGGCACTTACTGGATTCCGGAGCTTAACTGATGAACGATGTGTGACCGCTCGCGGGGAGATAGGTAACAAATTAATCAACCGGTACGCAAACACGTCTTAGCGCAGCGATATTCGCCGGGCTTTTGATCTTGATCCACCGGCAGGTTACGCTTCGCGAATCTGCCCCCTACAACCTTGCCATGACCGATCAACCCCACGATATCCTACGCAGCATCTTCGGCTACGAACATTTCCGTGCGCCACAAGCCGAGGTCATTGACACTTTGATGGCGGGGCAGGATGCGCTGGTGCTCATGCCGACCGGCGGCGGCAAGTCGCTGTGTTTTCAAATTCCCGCTATCGCGCGGCCCGGCAC
>JADMJT010000115.1:5291-22752 GCA_018781585.1 Burkholderiales bacterium | reverse complement strand
TGAGGATGCACGTCACCATTACCTTGATCCCGGCGCGAGCACTTTCGCGGCAAGGGGTAGTGTCTCAGTTTGAATTTGACTGACATTTAAATTCATGTCCTTGGGTGCTACCATAAGGGCATGCCTAAACGCTCAAGCAGATTAGACCTCAACCAGCTTGCCAAGTCGATTGTAGATCAAGCGACTGGTGATGCGCCTATTGAACCAGCGCCGCCCCAAAAGAACAAAGCCGCCCAGGAATTAGGGCGGCTTGGCGGTAAGAAAGGTGGGAAGGCTAGAGCGGAAAGCCTTACGCCTGAGCAGCGATCAGAGATTGCTAGAACAGCGGCTCATTCGCGCTGGAAAAAAACATCCTAAGCAGATTTTTTTTCATCGTTAGGAGCATTTATCCGCCATTGGACATCATCGGTAAAATCCATTGGCATTTCTATGGGTTCTTCAACTTCGTTTATTTTGTTCCAGTGCATTACATCAAAAGTTAGCTGAACCGCATCGCCTACCATTTGTTCACGCCGTTGTTGAAACGACTTGTGAGCAATATGTCGTGGCGCAACGTCAATATCCGTCCACAGTGTAAGCTGCTGGCTGCCTTGCCATGTGGTGACCGCCAAATTTGCTCGATAAGGGCGTCCTGTAACATCATCGCGGCGAATTTCCTCGCGCGCCGCGCTTGAAAACTGTTCGGCAAGACGATCAAGCGCAGTTTTTGGGGCCGGTAACGGCCATCCCATATTTGCGGCATATTCGGCTACTTCGTGCATGTTGACGGAAGCTTTCCCAGTTTCTTCTCTGTATCTTTTGATAATGCTCTGCATCTGCTGTGCTTTTGTAGCCATTGCGATCTCCTTACATTTCAGTCTTACATTCCAATAGGGGCGACATCGCCCCATCCATCAACAATTGCACTAGGCATGACAATTGATCTGATTTTTACCAAATGACTGGCAAATCTGTCATAACGTCCAGTTCTATGGCGTAACTGACCGGCGATAAGTCCAGGATGGACTTTCAATGTGGCAGCCAAACCCAATATGTCACGTTCAGCGAATACGGGCGATTTTCTGGCGATAAAGCTATCCATAGATTTTTTGGGAACGCAAAAGTCAGATGCGGCTTGATTTGCGATGCGCTCCTCTTCATTAACCCCGTCACCCGTGCCTGCCCGATCACCTTCCAGTTCGGCATCTATTGAAATAACTGACTTGCCATGTTCATGAAGAACATGCTCTAGCTCATGCCGCAGAACAAACCAAAAATTATCAATGCGATCAAATCTAAGTGACATTCCAATCACCGGAGATGTTTCGTTAAGCCAGAAGCAGACGCCATCAATTTTTGCTGCTGGAAGCGACTCCACTATGACAAAGCGAATCCCACATTCAGCGAGAATGCGGGGTACTTTTCTTGCTTCCTCTGCCGCAGAAGTAAGGGGTTGCAATAATTCAATAGCGCGTCGTACTGAGAAATTAGAATAATTTCCAACAACCATTTCGCTGACAATTTGCTTTACCCGGTATAGCCACGCTAGCTGTACTGGAGTAGCGTCATTTGATACAGCAGTTTTTTTTGCTGCATGTGGAAGAATTTCGATTTGATCGACCGCTTCCACTCCAAAAAACTTGGCAATTGATTTTTCGACATTTGGCATGTCTCGAATGTCTTCAACATCAAGCCATCGCCGCTTAATCATCTCAGCTACAGGCAATCCAGCGAATAGGTGTGCTCTCGTAGATCGTTTCGGGTTTGGTCTAGAAACAAGCCTCGCCTTTGCAAGGTCATAGTTTCGTTGGAGGGACAAAAACCTTTCGGCTGAAACCTTGAAAACCTCCTCTAGAGAGATTGCTATTTCAGGCGTGACAGATTTTTTATCAGCAATAAGTTTACTGACACCTGTTTCATCGGCATCGAGAACTAACGCCAATACACGATTGCTCCATCCCCTCTCCTTCAAAAGAGATTCGATTAACTGTCCCGGTGTTTTGAATTCCTCGTCCTCTGTATTCATATTTGAATTATATGCTTGTTTGCACATTTTCGCAAACTGAATTATATGCTTGACAGGGGATTGTGGCACCGTATAATTCAAACTGAATCGAATGCTTGAGGGTGACGAAATGAACAAACTAAGCCTTGAAAAACGCGCTCAAATCCTTGGAATGCTGGTTGAAGGCAATAGCATGCGCTCAGTCACCCGCATGGTTGGCTGTTCGATCAATACCGTCACCAAGCTTCTTATTGATGTAGGCACTGCTTGCAGCGAATATCAGGACAAGGTTATGCGTGACCTGCCATGCAAGCGCATTCAGTGCGATGAAATATGGTCGTTCTGCTACAGCAAGGAAAAGAATGTCGCGCCTGAGGATAAAGGGATTCTTGGGTATGGTGATGTTTACACCTGGACAGCGATTTGCTCTGATACCAAACTGGTTCCGTCGTTCATGGTAGGTAAGCGCAATGCCGAATACGCCCATGCCTTTATCGACGACTTAGCCTCTCGCTTGGCAAATTGTGTGCAGCTAACCACAGACGGCCACAAGCCCTATATTGAGGCTGTAGAAGGCGCGTTCGGCAGCAATATCGACTACGCCATACTAGTGAAGCATTACAGCAACCCAGGCGAAGCAAAGCAAGCTCAGAAGCGGTATAGCCCTTCTCAGTTTGTCAGTGCAGACAAGCGCCGCATTACCGGCGATCCAGACATAAAGAACGTATCGACCAGCCATGTCGAGCGCCAGAATCTAACTATGCGGATGGGAATGCGCCGCTTTACGCGATTGCCCCACGGTTTCAGTAAGAAGATTGAAAACCTTGAGCATGCCGTGGCGCTGCATTTCATGCACTATAATTTCGGACGGATTCACAAAACGCTGCGCGTTACCCCGGCGATGGAAGCGGGGATTTCAGATCATGTTTGGTCGATGGAAGAAATTGCGGCGCTTGCAGATTGAGGCGCGGATGCTTCCTGTTTTAATTCGCCAAAGAATGTGGCTCCACTCATTGCAGCAACCCGTGCCGTGGCCTCATCATAAGATGAAGCCACAACATCAAAGGCATATTCTTTTTCTTTGTATTCGTAGTTAAACCCGTAGGTCTTTAAAGGAGCATTTGTCATGGCTGTTTCCTATCCGTGTTATTGGCAAAAGAAGGACAACAAGGGGCAGTGGTATTGGATTTACTATGCAAAAAATGGCGAGCCAATCGCAAGAAGCAGCGAAAGCTACATAAACCGCGCTGATTGTTCGCATTCGATTTCATTGGTTCAAAATTCCGCTAATGACAAAATTTTCTATTCGGAGTAAGGCGCTTTTTCAAACTGAGACACTACCACCTATCGAGAAAGCTCCCATTTCTCGAATTTGATTTGCCGTGCAAGGCCGCATTGCTTGCAAAGCGGTGGTGTAGGTAATCGTGAATATGTGCATTACTAGCCGCTGGTACTGTTAGGTTCCTCTATATCTCGTGGCAATACGCACGGAGTAACAGTTTTGTGGCTATAACCGAAGAAGTTTATTTACTCGATTGTTGGGAGCGTGGGGTTTGTCCCTATTGCAGGAGCGTCTTCCCTGCAACGGCGCGAATTGGATCTGGACAGAAAACAAAGGGTGGTTTTTGCAGCTTAGGGTGCGACACAAAATACTATGAGCTTGATATCAGAGAACGTCAAAGACGTATTATTGAGACCGGCGGCACAAGCAAGTAACCACCGGCCAGAACAAGGGTCTCTGGATGAATCAGAAGTCGATTCTGATGGGGCACTTCATTCAACTGGGATATTGCCATCGCAGGAACTCAAACACCAAGTTAATGTCACCAAAGAAATTTTCGCTCTGGAGCCGATCCTAGATAATCAATACCAGCCAGCTAGCCTGGACCTCCGGCTAGGGCCTGTCGCATATCGAGTTCGCGCTAGCTTCTTACCGGGGAAAAATGCGACGGTTAAACAAAAGCTAGAAGAGTTCGCGATGCACGAGATGGACATCACCAAAGGTGGGGTGCTGGAGCGCGGTTGTGTCTACATCATTCCGCTACTTGAGGGTTTAAACCTAAAGCATCGTATGTCGGCAATGGGCAACCCGAAGAGTTCCACCGGACGGCTGGACATATTTACGCGGCTCATCACCGACAACGGCACGGAATTCGACCAAGTCCGCGAGCAGTACGAAGGCATGCTCTATGCAGAGGTGTCGCCACGCACCTTCAGCGTGCTGGTTCGCAAAGGTTCGAGATTAAGCCAAATCCGAATACGTCGAGGCAATCCGACAAGTTCCGACGAGGGCATGCGGCGCTTGCAGAAAGAATTCCAGGTTGTTAGCTCAACCCTGAGTGAAGACGATATCCGTAACGGGGTTCCAGTCTCGGTGGATGTGCGGGGCGACAAGTCGGGAGGGCTTGTCGGCTACAAGGCTCGAAATCACGCTGGATTAATCGATATCGATAAGGTTCAACACTATGAGGTACTAGATTATTGGGAGCCAGTCTATGCACCCCGTCGCGGCGGACTCGTGTTAGATCCGCAAGACTTTTATATTCTGGCTTCGCGGGAAGCCGTGAAAGTTCCGCCAACACACGCGGCCGAAATGATTGCTTATGACACCTTGGTCGGGGAATTTAGAGTTCATTATGCCGGATTTTTCGACCCTGGTTTCGGGGATCCAGTTGCGGGAGGCGAAGGGTCGCGAGCCGTCCTAGAGGTCCGTTCCTATGAAGTCCCGTTTGTGATTGAAGATGGCCAAGTGGTTGGTCGGTTGGCTTATGAGCGGCTAACGGCGATACCGAACCAGCTTTATGGCGCCACCAACTCATCGTACCAAGGTCAAGGGATTAAGCTAAGCAAGCACTTCAAGCCACTGCCGCCTCCCGAGTCGCGTTAGTCGCCTGGCTCGGTAACGGGAACAGAGTATTCCGTACGCCGCCCCGCAACTTACTGTCATTAACATTCGAGAGCGACCACATGTGGCATCGACCACGATCCTACCGACGGTAGGGCCGTTGGCTGGAGGCTGTGACTAGCACATTTCCTCAGAGGTATCGGGGGCATATTCCCAGAAAATGAGGCCAAGGTGGCGTGCCCATATTCCGCCGTGTCTTTGGTGTTGCGTAGTTTGTCGGCGGAGTCGTTATTCTTGTTTGCACTCTTCGGCATCAGGTATTCTCTGGGGCAGCGTTTAGCGGCAGAGTATGCCAGAGCCTAATCAGGATTTATTGGGCGGTGGCGGCCGCTTGAATGGCGCGAGTTGTTTCTTGAATTCGTCGGCGATGGTGCTGCGCACGGTTTCTTCGAGCATCATCATGTGTTGATCGAGCATGCTGGAGAGCGCTTTGTCGAGGGTAAGATTGAGTATCCCACCGAGCTCTTCGGAGAGGGTTTGGTGCAGACTTTCCTTGAGGATGCGCGCTACATCGGTTTCGATCAGCGCGGCGATGCGTTGCAGGGTTTCATCGGATAAGGTAGGGGACATCACTGGCGGCGGGGCGGCGGGAGCCACTACGGGGGCAGCTTCCTCGATTTCGGTTTGCGGCAGCGCCACATACACGGCGTCGGGCGGGATTTCGATGCTGAACTCGGGATGCGGTTCGGGCGTCGTCGCGGCGGACGCCGGCTCGGTTTGCACTTGGGCGATACGTGCGTCGACTTCGGCTTGTACTTCTGCTTCCATGGCGTCGAGGCGCGCCAGCACGGCTTCGGTTTCCACCTGCTTGAGTACGGGGTCGATATGTATGGGCTCGGGGATGAGGTCGAGTTCAACCGCCAACGGCGTGGCGAATGGGTCGGCGGCAATTTCCTCGGTCAATACGGGGATGGCGTTTAAATCGACGCTGGGCGGTTCCACGAGGTCGGTGAGCACGGGAATCTCGGGTTCGTTCGCCGCGTGCTTTTTGAGCAGCGCATCCAACTTATCGAAGACGTCATCGCTCATTCGCCGCTCCCATATCATGGGTGCTGATGTCGTAGCCGCGATCGCGGTAAAAGCGGAAACGGTCGCGTGCCGCTGCTGTGTCGTGCGCATCGACGATTTCAATCAAACGTTGAAACCGGCTGAAGAAGGGTGGCCAAGTGGCGTCGAGATTAATCAGCAGCGAGTCATGCAGGAGCGCGCCCTCGCTGCTATGAATCAGTACGGGCGTTTCTGCGGCGAGCGTGTCCTCGGCGCGGCAGTGCGGAATAAAACCGGTGGCGGGTTCTTGCCAAAGCAAGTGATCGAAGCGATCAGCAAGCTTGGCCTCTGGCGCATAGACATTGACCCGCAGTTTTTGCGATAGCGCTTTGGCGCACAAGCGACAGGCGAAGCGCAGCTTGTCGTCGACTTTGGTGTAGAAATCGATGCGAGTCATTGTCAGGATTAGGCCTTAGCGCGCTTAATCAGGAAGTGCGTGAGCAAGGGCACCGGGCGGCCGGTGGCGCCCTTTTCTGCGCCGGATTTCCATGCGGTACCGGCGATGTCGAGATGCGCCCAGTCGTATTTCTTGGTGAAGCGCGACAAGAAGCAGGCGGCGGTGATCGAGCCGCCTGCGCGACCGCCGATATTCGCCATATCGGCGAAATTGCTCTTTAGTTGTTCTTGATAATCGTCCCACAGCGGCATGTGCCACAGGCGATCATAGGCGTCGTCCGCCGCATGCTGCAACTCACGTGCGAGCGTGTCGTTATTACTGAACAAACCGCTTGCATGGTGGCCGAGGGCGATCACGCAGGCGCCGGTCAACGTAGCAATATCCACCACCGCTTGCGGTTCGAAGCGTTCGGCGTAGGTAAGTGCGTCGCACAAAATGAGTCGACCTTCGGCATCGGTGTTGAGAATTTCGATGGTTTGGCCGGACATGGAGGTGACGATATCGCCGGGTTTATTGGCGTCGCCGTCGGGCAAGTTTTCGCAAGTCGGAATGATGCCGATGACGTTGAGCTTGAGCTGCATTTGCGCGATGGCTTTCATCGTGCCCAACACGCTGGCCGCGCCGCACATATCGTATTTCATCTCATCCATTTCGGCGGCGGGCTTGAGTGAGATGCCGCCGGCGTCGAAGGTAATCCCTTTGCCGACCAGCACCACAGGCGGGGATTTTTTGGCGCCACCTGAATAGTGCATGACGATCAGCTTAGGAGGTTGGCGGCTGCCTTTGGCGACCGAGAGGAAGGAACCCATGCCGAGTTTTTCGATTTCGGGCGTGTTGAACACATCTACTTTTAATCCATAGGTTTTACCTACCCCACGGGCTTGTTCGGCAAGATAGGTCGGGGTGCAGATATTCCCTGGGAGGTTGCCCAGATCTTTGGCCAGGTTCATGCCTTGCGCAATGGCTTGACCGCTCACGACGGCGGCTTCGGCTTCGGCGATCTCATTCCTGCGTTGGACGGATAAG
Source organism: Burkholderiales bacterium (assembly GCA_018781585.1). Taxonomy (GTDB): domain Bacteria; phylum Pseudomonadota; class Gammaproteobacteria; order Burkholderiales; family Thiobacteraceae; genus RBG-16-58-11. The sequence goes on along the minus strand of JADMJT010000115.1, from coordinate 15,393 downwards.
GTTAACTTGCGCAGCGGGCGGCGCACTTCGTCCTGTTTGCTTTTGAGCTTGTCGAAGCGGTACACCGCTTCCATCGCCACGATTGCTGCTTGTTCGATGCGCCAGGTGACGCTGCGCTTTTTCACGCTCAACTCGGTGATATACACCACCGCCTCCAGCGAGCCGGTTTCGTTCAGGGTTTTAATCGCGGCCTTGATTGCGGTGCGGTACTCGTTTTCTTTGAAATCCCGCTCCTTGCCCAAACCGACGAGCAGCACGCGGTCGCACAGCGTGCTCGGCACGTTATGCAACAGCAGCGTGGTGCCGCTTTTCCCCTCCATATCACCACGGCGCAAGATGTCGGATAGATAGCCCTTGGCGACGCGGTCGATCATTTCGCCGGCGAGGGAGAGCTTGCGTGTTTCGTAGACGCCGATGACGACGCAGGCGGAGCGTTGTTTTTCCGGGCTTCCGCTTTTTATGCTAAATTCCACGCTTTAAACTCCTTTATCGATTAAATACTTAGCGAATCAGAATGATTTCTGAATTATTCGCGATTCTGCCCCTAAAAGTCAAAGTTATCCCTTAAATGATCTATCGCCGCGCCCTGATTCAAGAACTGATCGTCACCATGCTCGCGGTGTTCATCGTCTTGCTCGCGATCACCGGCGTGACGCAGTGGGTGCGCTATCTCAGTCAGGCGGCGGCAGGCGCCTTGGCGCCGGAGGCGGTGCTGGCTTTTCTCGCATTCAGCACGGTCAGCGCGCTGCCGGTACTGCTCACGGTGACGCTCTTTCTGTCGGTGCTGCTCACGTTGTCGCGCATGTCGCGCGATAACGAGATGGTGGTGTGGCAGACCGCGGGCGTGGGGATCACGACTTGGATCAAGCCGGTGATGGCCTTAAGCGGGCCAATCATCCTGTTTATTGCGCTGATTAGCTTGGTGGTCTCGCCTTGGTCGCTGCGCAAGAGCGCGGAATATCGGCAGAAACTGGAAAGCCGCGAGGATATTTCATCGGTGGCGCCCGGTGTGTTCAAGGAGTCGAAACAGGCCGATCGGGTGTATTTTGTAGAGAGCCTCGGTACCAGCCAAGCGCAGGTCAAAAACGTGTTTATCCGCTCCGAGCAACAGGGTCGCTTGGGCGTGATGGTGGCGCGGCAAGGTTCACAAAGCGTGGCCGAAAATGGTGATCGTTTTTTGGTGCTCGATCAAGGTCGTCGCTATGAGGGTTTGGCAGGGAAAGCCGATTACCGCATCATGCAGTTTCAGCGTTATACCGTGCGGGTCGAGCCGTATGAGGTCAAGTTGGGCGCGCCGAGTATGAAGGCAACCCCTACGCTGGATTTACTCCGGGACCAGAAGCGCGAAAATATCGCCGAGCTGCAATGGCGCATAAGCTTGCCGGTAAGTGCGATACTGCTGGTGCTGTTGGCCATTCCGCTGAGCTTTTTTAACCCGCGCTCCGGGCGGCCGTTCCATTTGGTCGCAGCGCTGCTGATCTACCTCATCTATAGCAATCTGCTGTCCATCTCTCATGCCTGGGTGCTGGCCGGCAAGGTTTCGCCCTGGGTTGGGCTATGGAGCGTGCATCTGGTGATGTTATCCCTCCTCACCTATTTTTATCACCGGCGCCAGACGCTCGTTCCCTTTCTCGCGTGGTTCCGCAAATGAAGGTCGTTCACCGTTATCTTGCGCATGAAGTGTACGGCGGCACGTTGTTGGTGTTTTCCGCGCTTTTGGTGCTGTTCGGTTTTCTGGATTTGATCCATGAGTTGGAAAGCCTAGGCAAGGGGAATTACCAACTGCACCACATTTTGATGTATGTGGCGCTGCAAATTCCCGGCCATGTGTATGAACTGTTTCCGATCGCGGCCTTGATTGGCACCTTGTATGCGCTGGTGCAACTCGCGAATCATTCCGAAGTCACCGTACTGCGCGTCTCCGGCTTGTCGGCGGCGCGCATGTCGTTTTCGCTGCTGCGCGCGGGCATGTTATTCGTTTTGTTTACCTTCGTCGTGGGCGAATTCATCGTGCCGCCGAGCGAGCGCGTAGCGACCCAATTACGCATACGCGCGATGAGTACCGTGGTGGCGCAGGAGTTCCGCTCCGGTTTGTGGATGAAAGACGGATCCAGCTTTGTGAATGTGAAGGAAGTGCTGCCGGATTCGACGCTGATAGGCGTGAAGATTTATGAATTCGACCCTAACTATAGCCTGCGCGCGATCAGTTTTGCGCGTGAGGGAAAATACATCAAGGATAATAGTTGGCTGCTGAGTGATGTGGAGCAAACGCGGTTCGAAGGCTCCAGTACGCGTATTTCAAGCTTGCCGCAGGCGTATTGGAACTCGGTGTTGAACCCTGATATGTTGAGTGTGTTGCTGGCGGTGCCGGAGCAGATGTCGGCGTGGAATCTGTTCTTTTATGTCAAGCACCTGAGCGAGAACAAGCAAAAAACCTCTCGCTACGAGATTGCGTTGTGGAACAAATTGGTCTACCCATTCGCCACCTTGGTCATGATGCTGATGGCACTGCCGTTCGCTTTTTTACATACCCGCATGGGTGGCATCAGCGGCAAGGTGTTTGCGGGGATTATGTTGGGGCTGTCATTCCACTTACTGAGCCGCGTGTTTGCCAATTTGGGTGTACTGCATGATTGGTCACCCCTCTTCAGCGCGGGGTTTCCGACAGCCTTGTTTTCTATTTCTTTGGTCGGCCTATTGTGGTGGCTGGAAAAGCGCTGACGGCTCAGAAATCGCACAGCACGAGTCGGGTACGGGCCAGCCGATCATGCAAGAATTGTTTGTCGCGATCGAACCAGGCCCACACGATGCTGATCGGCAAAAACCAAGCCAACGCGAAGCGCAAACAGGCGTGCATAAAGTTCATCGGCTGGCCGTCCGCGCGTTCCACGCGGAAACGCCAGGCCCGCATCGCCACCGTTTGTCCGCCATGGGTCCAAAACCAGGAAAAATATCCCAACATCACCAGCAGCAGGTAGGCTTGAAAGAACGGCATCGCGCCGGGGGCTTGTGGGTTGCGTAGTACGATGAAAATCAGTGCGGCGATAAATATTACCGCGCCCAGCACCAGCGTTTCATACAGCATGCTGGCTAGGCGTCGTAATACACTCGGTGTGATGGACGAAAGTGTTGCACTTTTTGGGTTAGGCTCTATCATTTGCTTTAGCGTTACGGTGTTTCGACAGTCGAATGTTTCCTATTCGCGCAGACAGAAGGAGAAAAAATGCGCATTATATCCCAGCTCATGGCCATCCCCGGGGTCATTGCTGCCGGCGAATATGCTTATCGTGGCGATCGCTATTCGTTCGAAGGCAATATAACCAACGAGCTTGCGCGCATGGCTTCGATCTTGTGTCGTTCGAACACATTGGCCGTGAATATGCAGGCTGAGATTTTTTCCGCTTTTTCCGAAAATTGTGGCTGCAAGCCGGTGCAAGGCTGGATTGTGCATGGCAAAATGATGTCGGTATGCGTGGTGGGAAATTTCTTTTGTTTCTGTCAAAACACGCCAGGCCTGTTGAACGATGTGATGACTATCCTGCGCGCCAAGGTCGGCGATATTGAGGAGAACCCGCTGGTTTATATGTACGCCAAACTGGGTGGCGATGTGAACGAGAAGTTGTATTAGTCGCAATGAACTTTCCGGAAAAACCTGATCGCGCGTTTTCTAAATGAATGGAGTTGCAATGAGCTTAGACCAATTGATGCAAGTGCCGGGTGCGCTCGCCGCATTTCAATACAATGACAAAGGCGATCTGCAAGCCCATCGCGTAAATGAAGGATCAGAATTGACGCCGCAGGTGCTTGATCTGTTGGCGCACACCTGTGTTGCCAATATAGCGATTGCCACCATGGAAGCGCGCGGCTGGGAAGCCTTGACCGGGCAGACTGGTTTCGAGCCGGTTCAAGGATTTTCGCTGGTGGGCTTGGATTGGTCCGCGGTGGTGGGGCGCAATCATGGCGTGGTGGTGAAAAACCGCGATGTGGATTACGAAGCGGCGTTTGCCGCGCTGGCCAACTGTTAGGCGTAAGGGACAGCTATGTTAAAACGCCTGTTGGTGCTGGATGGCGTCGTGGCGGTGTGCCGCGTTCAAGACGATGGCGAGATCATCGATGCTGCCGGATTGTTGCCGGATGAGATGATGACCCAGATGGCGCATTTCGCGCTTTGGTATCGGCGCATGATTTCGGGCAACAGCGATGTGTTTTCGTTATTTTCTCAAATGAACGGCTGGACGCCGGCACGGGGCTGGATCGTAAAAGGCGCGCAGATGAGCGTGCTGTCGGTCGCGAATATCGTTGCGATGATCGAGAACAAAGACGCTGCGATAAATTCGATTTTTTCGGCTTTGGAAGAAGCCGCGCACGATTAAGCGTCGCTACTTCTTGGTGGGGGCGAGCGTTGGGGTTGGTGCGTTCGGGGATGGAACAGCAGTCAGTGGCTGCGCCTGAGGGGCCGTCACGGCGGGCGCCTTTTGGGTTTCGTAGCGCTCCCACTTTTTCTGCACTTCTTTTTGTTTCTCGGGCGGCTGTTTTTTGATTTGCTTGTAGCGTTCGCGCGCGGCTTCTCGCTGTTCCGGTGTGAGGCTTGCCCAACGGGTAATACGCCGGCGCACGCGTTCTTGCTCATCCGGCTTCATTTTCGGGTACTTGTCAGCCACTTTCACCAGATTGTTGCGCAAGCGGTCGGTGAGTTGGGGCCACTGCGGTTCCAGTTCAGCGAGCAGTTTTTTTTGCGGGGGGGTAAGTTGCTGCCAAGCCAGTGCTTTAGGCTCAGGTTTGGATGCGGCAGGCTTAGTATGTGCGGGTTTAGTCTCGGCGGGCTTGTCGGCGGCGTGGCTGGGTAGCCCGATGGCTAACAGCAATATTAGGGCTGGGTAGAACTGTCGAGCCATGAGTGGAAATCGCGGTCAATATAGATATTTAGGGGAATGTCGCTGGCCAATAGCGCGGCGTCAACATCTTCTTCATGATTTACTTCTTGTTGCCAGTACATCACACCCACCAAGGCTAGCACCAGCATGGCGATAGGCAGCCACCTTTGCGGTGAAACAGTGCGGTGATGCGCATGGCCGTGATGGCCAGCGAAAGCAAACAAGCTGGACGATACCGCTTGTTCTTGCGTATCGAACGCTTCCAACGCACTTTCGCGCGCAAATTTTAAGCGTTCAGCCACCCGGGCATCCAAATGGCCCAAGCTATAATTCAAATCTTGTTTAATTTTGTTGCCTAATTCGCGATCATTCATAGCGCAATCCCTTTCGCCTTCAGGACTTCGGCCAAGGCGTGCGTGGCACGCGAACAGTGGGTTTTCACACTGCCTTCCGAACAGCCCATGACCTCAGCGGTCTGTGCGACATCTAACTCTTCCCAATAACGCAATAGGAACGCCTCACGTTGACGCGCCGGTAATGCTTTAACCGCTTTATCAATAATTTCAATCACTTGTATTCTGTCTAATTGGATAGTTGGATTAGTTTTCCAATTGGATCCATCCGCTGCTTCTAAAGTTTCCAGCGGATCGTGATCTTCCTCCGCGTGGCTCGGCGACAGCGAAGAGAGCAGGGTGGTCCACATATTGCGCACCTTCTGCCGCCGGTAATAGTCCCGGATAGTGTTTTGCAGGATGCGCTGGAACAGCATCGGCAACTCTTCACTGGGTTTATCGGCGTATTTCTCTGCAAGCTTGAGCATGGAATCTTGCACGATATCGAGCGCAGCCTGTTCTTCGTGTACGCCGAAGTAGGCTTGCTTGAACGCGCGGCGTTCGACGATTTTTAAGAACTCGGACAGTTCGTGACGGGTTGCCAGCGGATGCTTTCGTAAGGTTAAGGCTGCGCCATGTTAGCAAAATGGCCAGTCTTTTGCAGCGGATTCGAATCGCTTGTCAGACCAAGGTAATCCCGCGTAACTTGCGGGGAAATAAAATGTTTTTGGCATTGAGCACTTGACCAAACACGGCGTAAACGTTAGTGTTTCATGTTCTTTTCTCGAAATTCAAAGCTCAAGGCAGTTTTATGGAAATCACTGGCGCGGAGATCACCGTGCGCTGTTTGCAGGAGGAGGGCGTCGAATTTGCCTTCGGCTATCCCGGCGGCGCGGTGCTCTATATCTACGATGAAATATTCAAGCAGAACAAAGTCAAGCATGTGCTGGTGCGCCATGAGCAGGCGGCGGTGCATGCCGCCGACGGCTATGCGCGCGCGACCGGCCGGGTTGGCGTCGCCCTGGTGACCTCGGGACCTGGGGCCACCAACGCGGTGACCGGCATTGCCACCGCTTACATGGATTCGATCCCGATGGTGATTCTCAGCGGCCAAGTGCCGACCCCCGCCATTGGCCTGGATGCGTTCCAAGAAGTGGATACCGTGGGCATCACCCGCCCCTGCGTGAAGCACAATTTTTTAGTGAAGGACGTCAAGGATCTCGCCGTCACCATCAAAAAGGCGTTTCATATCGCGGCCACCGGCCGGCCGGGTCCAGTGTTGGTGGATATCCCGAAAGATATTACGACGCACTTGACCGCATTCGAGTACCCCAAGAGCGTCACCTTGCGTTCCTATAATCCGGTGACCGTCGGCCACCCGATGCAGATCAAGAAGGCGGTCAAGCTGTTGCTGTCCGCCAAGCGTCCATTCGTTTATACCGGTGGCGGGGTGATTCTGTCGGAAGCCTCGGGCCAATTGAACAAGCTGATCAAGTTGCTCGGCGTGCCTTGCACCAGCACGCTCATGGGTTTGGGCGCCTATCCGGAAACCGATCGCCAGTTTCTCGGCATGCTTGGCATGCACGGCACCTATGAAGCGAATATGGCGATGCAGCATTGCGACGTGCTGCTTGCAGTAGGCGCGCGCTTCGATGACCGCGTGATTGGCAATACCGAACACTTCAATAGCGAAAAGCGCCAGATCATCCATATCGATATTGACCCCTCGTCGATCTCCAAGCGCGTGAAAGTGGATGTGCCGATCGTCGGTAGCGTGGCGCAGGTGCTGGATGAATTGATCAAGCAGTTGCAAGCGACCAAGGATCGCGGTGATCAAGCCGCGCTGAAGACGTGGTGGACGCAGATCGAATTATGGCGCTCGAAAGATTGCATGAAGTACGATCGCTCGTCCAAAATTATCAAGCCACAATATGTGGTCGAAAAACTATACGAAGTGACCAAAGGCGACGCCTATGTGACCTCCGATGTCGGCCAGCATCAAATGTGGGCGGCGCAGTACTATAAATTCGACAAACCGCGGCGCTGGATCAATTCCGGCGGTCTGGGCACCATGGGCTTCGGTTTGCCCGCCGCAATGGGCGTGAAGCTGGCGTTTCCGAAAGCGAATGTGGCCTGCATCACGGGCGAAGCAAGCATTCAGATGTGTATTCAGGAGTTGTCCACCTGTAAGCAATATCATTTGCCCCTCAAGATCATCAATCTAAATAACCGCTACATGGGCATGGTGCGGCAGTGGCAGCAATTCTTCCATGGCAACCGCTATTCGGAATCCTATATGGATGCCTTACCCGACTTCGTGAAGCTGGCGGAAGCCTACGGTCATGTCGGCATGCGCATCGAAAAGCCGTCCGATGTCGAAGGCGCGCTGAAAGAAGCTTTCAAGCTCAAGGATCAGCTCGTGTTCATGGATTTTCTCACCGATCAAACCGAGAACGTGTTTCCAATGGTGCCGGGCGGCAAAGGCTTGTCCGAAATGATTTTGGCGGAAGATTTGTAATGGCGACGCGGCATATTATTTCTGTTTTATTGGAAAATGAAGCGGGCGCCTTGTCGCGCGTGTCGGGCCTGTTCTCCGCACGCGGTTACAACATCGAATCGCTTACCGTGGCGCCGACTGAAGATGCCACCATGTCGCGTATGACCATCGTCACCCGTGGCACCGAAGAGGTGGTCGAGCAAATCGTGAAGCAACTGAATAAGTTGATCGAAGTAGTTAAAGTGCTAGACCTCAACGAAGGCTCGCATATCGAGCGCGAGCTGATGTTGGTCAAGGTGAAAGCCGAAGGCAAATTGCGCGAGGAAATGAAGCGCATGTCGGATATCTTTCGCGGCCGCATCATTGATGTGGCGGACAGCACCTACACCATCGAGCTGACCGGCAACGGCGTCAAGCTGGATGCTTTTCTAGAAGCGCTCGACCCGAGCGCCATTCTGGAAACGGTGCGCACCGGCGCCTGTGGCATTGGGCGCGGAGAGCGGGTTTTGAAAGTTTAATTTTTTGCCCCGGCGGCAAAGTTTTTTATAGAGGAAAATCATGAAAGTTTATTACGACAAAGACGCCGATCTTTCGATTATCAAAAAGAAGAAAGTCGCAATCATCGGTTACGGTTCGCAAGGCCATGCCCACGCCAACAATCTGCAAGATTCCGGCGTGAAAGTCAGCGTGGGGCTGCGCAAAGGCGGCAGCTCTTGGGATAAGGCGAAGAAAGCCGGTCTGACCGTGAAAGAAGTCGGCGCTGCGGTGAAAGAAGCCGACGTAATTATGTTGTTGGTGCCGGACGAACAGCAGCCCGCTGTGTATGAGCAAGAGATCGAACCGAATATCAAAAAAGGCGCCGTGCTGGCGTTCGCGCATGGCTTCAATGTGCACTTCGGACAAATCGTGCCGCGTGCTGACTTGGACGTGATCATGATTGCACCGAAAGGCCCGGGCCATTTGGTGCGCTCCACCTACAAACAAGGCGGCGGTGTGCCGTCGCTGATTGCAGTGCATCAGAATGTATCAAAAAAAGCGCTCCAAATTGCTTTATCGTATGCTTGCGCCAACGGCGGTACGCGAGGGGGCGTGATTGAAACCAATTTCCGCGAAGAATGCGAAACCGACTTGTTCGGCGAGCAAGCCGTGTTGTGCGGTGGTGCGGTGGAATTGGTCAAGGCCGGTTTTGAAACCCTGGTTGAGGCGGGTTACGCGCCTGAGATGGCATATTTCGAGTGCTTGCACGAGTTGAAGCTGATCGTTGATCTGATGTACGAAGGCGGCATCGCCAACATGAACTATTCCATCTCCAATAATGCGGAGTACGGCGAATATGTGACCGGTCCCAAAGTTATCAACGCGGAATCGCGCGCCGCGATGAAGCAAGCGCTGGTCGAGATTCAGAACGGCACTTATGCTAAGAATTTCGTGGTGGAAGGCCGTATGAATTATCCCGAGATGAATGCGCGCCGCCGCCTCAATGCCGAGCACCCGATCGAGATCGTGGGTGCGAAGCTGCGCAGCATGATGCCCTGGATCAGCAAGAACAAGCTGGTTGATTCCTCGAAAAACTAATGTGGGTAAGCGGTTAGCGGGAAACGGCAAGCAATAGCCGTTTTTTCCGCTCACTGCTCCCCGATTACTACTCACACCATGTATCCCCATCCGATTATCGCCCGCGAGGGCTGGCCCTTTTTGGCCGGCTCGCTGCTCCTAGCACTTGCATTGCATTTCTTTGTGGGCAAATGGGCCGCCTTCCCGGTCTGGCTATTTTTCATATTCGCGCTGCAATTTTTCCGTGATCCACCGCGCACACCGGAGAGCAGCGACGCCCATGCAGTGCTCTCTCCCGCCGATGGCCGCGTCGTGGTGGTAGAGCAAACGACGGATCCCTATCGCAACATTCCTGCACTCAAGATCAGCGTATTCATGAATGTGTTCAACGCGCACTCCCAACGTAGCCCAGTCGCGGGCACGGTCGAAGACGTACGCTACTTTCCCGGCGCATTCGTCAATGCAGCACTCCCCAAGGCCTCGTTGGAGAATGAGCGCAACGCCGTGCTGGTGAAGATGGATAACGGCGCCCCCATGACGGTGGTGCAAGTCGCCGGCCTGATCGCACGGCGCATCCTGTGTTATACCCAGGCCGGCGAGCACCTGCATGTCGGTCAGCGTTACGGCTTTATTCGTTTCGGTTCGCGCCTCGATGTGTACTTGCCGCCCGAGTCGAAGCCATGCGTCGCGATTGGCGATAAAATCTATGCGGGCCAGACCGTGCTCGCTGAGTTGTCCTAAAGTGAAACTCGCGCAGCGAGGTACCCACCGGCGTCCCCCTTGCGGGGAGAGAGCTAGGAGAGAGGGAAACGGTCATGGCGAATTTTATTAACTGGCGTGGCCAT
>JADMJT010000115.1:0-5191 GCA_018781585.1 Burkholderiales bacterium | reverse complement strand
AGAGCTAGGAGAGAGGGAAACGGTCATGGCGAATTTTATTAACTGGCGTGGCCATTGCCATGACCGTTAGCCGCGCCTGGCCAAGACCGACTGCATGTGCTTAAATCGGCCTCTATGCAACGCCCACATAAACCATTGATCGACCCCAATCTGCGCAAGAAGGGCATTTATCTGCTGCCCAACTTGTTCACGACCTCCGCCTTGTTCGCGGGCTTTTACGCCATTGTGCAGGCGATGAATGGCTTGTTCGAACATTCGGCGGTGGCGATTTTCGTGGCCATGGTGCTGGATGGCATCGACGGCCGCGTGGCACGCATGACGCACACCCAAAGCCCGTTCGGCGCGGAGTACGATAGTCTCTCCGATATGGTCTCCTTCGGCGTAGCCCCGGCGCTCGTGGTTTACGTCTGGGCCCTGCAAGGCATGGGTAAACTGGGCTGGATCGCCGCCTTCATTTTTTGCGCCAGTGCCGCGCTGCGCCTTGCGCGTTTCAATACCCAACTCGACGTGGCCGATAAGCGTTGGTTCCAAGGCCTGCCCAGCCCATCTGCGGCGGCCGTGGTGGCCGGGCTGGTGTGGGTTTGTGTTGAATTTGAATATAAGGGGACGGATGTTACTTGGCTGGCCTGGTGCGTCACCCTCTTCGCCGGCCTCTCCATGGTGACCAATATCCCGTATTACAGCTTCAAAGAAGTGAATATGCGCAAGAGCATTCCCTTCGTTGCTTTGCTCTTGATCATCCTCGGTTTCGCCTTGCTCACCTACAAGCCGCCGGTGGTGTTGTTCTTATTCTTCCTGGCGTATGCCATGTCCGGCTATGTCATGACAGTGCTGCGTTTCGCCAAAAAACGTGGCACAAATTCTGAGTCGCCATAAGCGAACCTTGCGCAGCTTATAAAAAGCCGATATATTTCCTCTCATGTTCGCATTTACCCGCAATCAGTTTGTGTCCTATCTGGCCAATGTTCTATTGGCCAGCCTGTTGCTGCGCGTCGCGCGCTAAAAACTCCCCCAAATTTGTTGTTTTCGGTGAATCGGCTAAACTGCCGGTTTAATTGATATTTTTGCGTCGTACCGCACGGCGCGAGCTGTATGGAGCCTCTCATGACAGACCATTTGATTATTTTTGACACCACCTTGCGCGACGGCGAGCAAAGCCCCGGCGCGTCTATGACCCGCGAAGAAAAAGTGCGCATCGCCAAGCAACTGGAGCGCATGAAAGTCGATGTGATCGAAGCCGGTTTCCCGGCTGCCTCCAACGGCGATTTTGAGTCGGTTAAAGCCGTAGCAGACGTCATTAAAGACAGTACCGTATGTGGCTTGGCGCGCGCCCTGGAACGCGATATCGATCGCGCCGGCGAGGCGATCAAGGGCGCAGCTTCCGGGCGCATCCATACCTTCATCGCCACCAGTCCGATTCATATGGAAAAGAAGCTGCGCATGACGCCGGATCAAGTCGTCGAGCAAGCCGTGAAGGCGGTACAGTGGGCGCGCAAGTGGACCGACAACGTGGAGTTCTCACCCGAAGATGCGGGCCGCTCCGAGTTGGATTTTCTGTGCCGCGTGTTGGAAGCGGTGATCGCGGCGGGCGCCACCACGGTAAATATCCCCGATACCGTGGGTTACAACATGCCGCAACAATTCGGCGAGCTGATTCGCAATTTGCGGCAACGCGTACCGAATGCGGACAAGGCCGTGTTCTCGGTGCATTGCCACAACGATTTGGGGCTGGCCGTGGCGAATTCTTTGTCCGCTGTGATGAATGGCGCGCGCCAAGTCGAATGTACTATTAACGGCTTGGGCGAGCGCGCAGGCAATGCCGCGTTGGAAGAGATCGTGATGACGGTGCGCACGCGCCAGGATTTTTTCTCCTGCGATACGCGCATCGACACCACGCAGATCGTGGCCGCCTCGCGTCTGGTATCGAGCGTCACCGGTTTCCCGGTGCAGCCGAACAAAGCGATTGTGGGTGCGAACGCTTTCGCGCATGAATCGGGTATCCATCAAGACGGCGTCTTGAAGCATCGCCAAACTTACGAAATCATGCGCGCGGAAGATGTCGGCTGGAGCGCCAATAAAATGGTGCTGGGCAAGCATTCCGGCCGCAACGCGTTTCGTACCCGTCTACAAGAATTAGGCATCGAACTTGCCTCCGAAGAAGCCGTGAATGCCGCCTTTGCACGCTTCAAAGAACTGGCCGACAAGAAACACGAAATATTCGACGAAGACTTGCACGCCTTGGTCAGTGACGAAGCGCAAGCATTACAAGAAGAAACCTATAAGCTGGTGTCGCTGAAAGTTTGCTCCGAGACAGGCGAGATACCGCATGCAAGCATCGTGCTAGCGGAACAGGGCGCTGAGAAACAGGCTCAAGCAGAGGGGGGCGGGCCGGTGGATGCCTCGTTCAAAGCGATCGAAGCCATCGTGAACAGTGGAGCGGAATTGTTGCTGTATTCGGTGAACAACATTACCAGCGGCACCGATGCCCAAGGTGAAGTCACCGTGCGCCTGTCGCGCGGCGGGCGCATCGTGAATGGACAAGGCGCGGATACCGATATCGTGGTGGCCTCGGCCAAGGCTTATTTGCACGCGTTGAACAAGCTGCATTCCAAGCTGGAGCGGGCGCATCCACAGGTATAATGGGCGCTCATCCAAGGAAGTCTGCATGCAATCAAGCAACGATTATTTAGTCATCACCGCCGCCGGCGAGGATCAAGTGGGCCTCGTCGAGCGGTTCTCCAGTAAGATCGTCGAGTCCGGCTGCAATCTTGAGCAGAGCCGCATGTCGGTGCTAGGTGGGCAGTTCGCCATCCTGGTGCTGGTGTCCGGGCCGTGGAACGCTTTGTCGAAGCTGGAGAGCCAACTCGAACCGCTCGGCCTGCAGTTGGGTTTAAGTATTGTCGCCAAACGCACTCGAGCGCGCGAGTTGAGTCAGCCCGTGCTGCCCTATCATGTGGAAGTAGTGGCTTTGGATCATCCGGGCATTGTGCACAGTCTGTCCAAATTTTTCGCGCGCTATGGCATCAATATCGAAGAGCTGGCAACCGACACGTACCCCGCCCCGCACACCGGTACGCAAATGTTTTCGGTGCAGATGGAAGTTGGTGTGCCGGCCAGTACCCATATTCCGACGCTGCGCGGTGAATTTTTCGATTATTGCGACGATCTCAATTTAGATGCGACCTTTGAGCCCTCCCGGGCTTAAGGCGCGATTTCTTCTTCTGTTCCGCTAGCGCAGGTTCTCTCATGGACATCCCCGAAAACGAAAACTCGCCCTTCGATCAAGCCGCGATGGCGGTGGTCGAACTGGGTAACCAACTCATGGATCAGGACAAAGAGGCCGATGCGTGGGATGTGGCTTCGGGCTTGTTGGCGGGCGCGATCCAATTTTGGCTGTTCACGCATCAGCCCTGCGCTGATGCGTTTTGCGAATCGTGTGCCGAGGTGTCTACCGCCGAGCTCCGCATGAAATTGCTCGCTGATGAGCTGCGCGAGTTTGCGCAAGAGAGCGATTATTACCACAGCCCTACTGACAGCAACGCTGGCACGGCTTAGCAGCGGGCGTCGGGTTTCGGGCGTCATGCGTCAGATGAAAATCGTTGCTCGGGGCCACCGATAACGTGCGCATCCTTTTCTTCTTGGTATTGTTTTTCTGCATTGGATCGGCGCAGTCAAAACAGACTGATCCCGTAGTATTGATTGCCGGTGACGTCGCGCAATGCGATTCGCCTGGTGCGCAACTCACCGCGCAATTGATCAAAGCATTGCCCTATCCAGTGCTCGCTGTGGGCGACATGGCTTACCCCAATGGTACGCTCGAAGAATTTACCAATTGCTACGCGCCGACATGGGGCGGATTCAAAGATCGCACTTACCCCGCCCCTGGTAATCATGATTACCGCACGCCCGGCGCGGCTGGCTATTTCGCCTATTTCGGCACTCGCGCGGGTGACCCGGACAAGGGCTACTACAGTTTCAATCTTGGGCAGTGGCATATTCTCATGCTCAATAGCAACCGCGAACTTGAACCCGGATCAAAGCAACTCGCGTGGTTGGCATCCGATCTGCGTCAGCATGCACAGCAATGCGTGCTGACCATCTGGCACCATCCGCGCTTTTCTTCTGGCAAGCACGGCAATGATGCGCGCACACAGGCGCTGTGGGAGATGCTTTACCAGCATGGGGTGAGCGTCCTTGTCACGGCACACGACCACGATTACGAGCGTTTCCCGGCAATGAATGATGTCGGCGAGCGCGATGAGGAGCGCGGCATCCGCTCCTTTGTCGCGGGCACGGGCGGCGCCAAGTTATATCAGTTGAAACAACGCCATCCTTTAAGCCAAGTCTGGCAGGGCGAGAGCTGGGGCCTATTAAAGCTCACGTTGCGGCCGCTGGGCTATGACTGGGAATTTCTACCGGTAGCGGGTGAAAAGTTCCAGGATGCAGGCAGTGCGCTGTGCGTGAAGCGGCGTCAGCCTTAAGACTTGGCTTGCCGCAAGCGGCCGCCCTCGCCATAATGGATTGAATGACCCCGAGCAGAAAGCAGCCATGAAAGGTTTTCACCTGGAACAAGCGGCCGGTGTGACTGAATGCTATGCCGTGATCTATGCCCCGGGCCGCAATCGCAAGCGCTTTTCGGAGAACTGCGTGCATGTAAAAGACAGCGAGCAGGCAGCACGGGACGCGGCCGATGCCGCGAAGGATTTATTCCCCGCGCGGGTGATCGGCCCGTCGCGTTCCTCCGAAGGATTTCGTTTGTACTATTTGCGCGCATGGCTCGATTAATCTTCATTCTGCTGGTCGTGCTTGCGGCGAGCTTCGCGCAGGTTGTCGCCAAGGAAAGCAGCGTCAGCCCGGGCATCAACGCGCCCTTCGTGCAGCCCAATTTCGAGGAGTGGGTCGAGCGTTTCGAACGCGGTGGGCGCGAGGTATTCGATAAGCGGTATGAGATCGTCGCCGCCGTGGATATCAAGCCCGGCATGGTGGTGGCCGATATCGGCGCGGGTACTGGCCTGTTCACGCGTTTGTTTGCACCTGAGGTCGGGGTGAAGGGCCGGGTGATCGCGGTCGATATCTCCAAGCCATTCATCGACAACATTTTGAAAAATGCGCGCCAGCGCGGCTTGAAAAATGTAACCGGCATCGTCAACGAAGCGACCGATGCCATGCTGCTGCTCGGCTCGGTCGATAT
>JADMJT010000056.1 GCA_018781585.1 Burkholderiales bacterium | reverse complement strand
TATTCGGTGTGGTTTCCGAATTTACTTTTTGGGAGGAGTTTTCATCGCGCTTCAATTTCATCGCGGTGGATTATCTGATTTACACCAATGAAGTAATCGGCAATATCCGTGAGTCGTATCCGGTAGGCTGGTTGCTCCTCGGCATCGCATTGATTGCCGCGCTGCTCACCTGGATCTTACGCCGATTTATCCATGCGGCGGATGTAACTCAACCTTCAGCACGGCACCGTGTGGCTTATGCGCTACTTGCACTGGTTTTGCCCTGGCTGTCGTATCACTTCGCGGATATCGATCAGATGAGCTTTTCCGCCAATGCCTACGCCAATGAACTCGCAGGTAATGGGCTGATGACACTGGCCGCCGCATTTCGCCGCAACGAGCTGGACTTCGACCGCTTCTACCGCACCATGCCGGATGCGCAGGCGGCCCAAATATTGGCCGAGCTTGGTGTGGAACGTGAGCCCGTGCCGCGGGCCTTACAACCGGACGCAAATGAAACATGGGATAGCACGCGCATGCCATTCTCTAAACCAGCACGCAACATCGTGTTGATTTCAGTGGAGAGTTTGTCCGCAAATTATTTAGGCGCCTTCGGCAACACAAAGGGACTCACGCCGCGTCTGGATCAACTCGCAACGGACGGCTTGCTGTTCACACACCTCCACGCTACCGGCACCCGCACCGTGCGCGGGCTGGAAGCGCTCGCACTCGGCACACCGCCGATTCCGGGCCAAGCCATAGTGCGTCGACCGGATAACGACCACCTCGCCACAGTTGGGGAGATTCTACGGCGACAAGGCTATGAGACGTTGTTCTTATACGGCGGCTATGGCTATTTCGACAATATGAACGTGTTCTTCAGCGGCAATGATTACCGCGTCGTGGATCGCACGGCTTTTCCGAAATCCTCCATTGCGTTTTCAAATATCTGGGGCGTCGCGGATGAATCACTGTTCGACAATGCGCTGAACGAACTGGATCGGGTGCATGCAGCGCGCAAGCCTTTCCTGGCGCAGATCATGACCACCTCCAACCATCGCCCTTATACCTATCCACAAGGTCGCATCGACATCCCCTCGCCCGGCGGGCGCGACGGTGGGGTGAAATATACCGACTATGCGATTGGCCGCTTCATCGATCAGGCGAAAACCAAACCGTGGTTCAAGGACACGCTATTCGTCATCGTCGCCGACCATTGCGCCTCGGCTGCGGGCAAGACCCGGCTGCCGGTGCCGGGTTATCACATCCCGATGATTTTCTACGCGCCGGATTTTCTCAAACCAGGCCGCATCGATCGCGTGGTGAGCCAACTGGATGTGCCGCCCACCCTCCTGGAAACGCTGGGTCTGCCGGGCGACGATCACTTCTTCGGGCAATCGGTATTCGAGAAAAACCAAATGGCCCCGCGCGCCTTCATCAGCAACTATCAAGAGCTGGGTTACTACAAAAACGACAAGCTGATCGTACTCGGCCCGAAAAAGCGCGCGGATGCCTTCGACATCGACCCAAAAACCTTTGAAGCCAAACCAACTCCCATGGATAGTCGTTTATTAGATGAGGCGGTAGCCTATTACCAAAGCACCTTCCACGCCTTCAAACGCGGCGAGATGAAATTGCCCTGATTATTTCCAAATTTGTTGGTACAAAAGCTTGCCAATGAGAATGGTTCCTATTATCATGAGAGCCATGAACCGCTTGAGCCCCGTTAAAACCTCGCCTCAACCCGCGCCCTTAGCCGTAAACGGGGTGGTGCGCGCCCAAGATTTACTGGGCACGGGTTCGGTGCTGGTGATCGAACACGCAAGCGAGCGCTACCTATTGCGCCTGACCAAAAATGGGAAACTGATACTCACGAAATAAGCCGCCCATCGAGTTGATGGGTCTAGCCAGCCACCGGGCTCTCCGCCCCACTAGCCAGCCAGCCAAAGACTGATTGCTACCTAATTAGGAGAGCCGCCATGCCTTACCTACCTGCCACCCTGCTTGCCGGGGCGCTCGATCATCTGTTGCGTTACACCCTCACCGGCTGTGGCCAATCCGGCCATCACGCCGCCTATTTGCTCGAGCACCTGTCAAACCAAGCTGGCATGGGCGACGAACTGCGGGGCCTATGTTCACGCATGAGCGAGGCCTTGGCGGATGGGCACATGCCTCGGACAAAAGTTTGATCCCCCTCATGCCTAGCGCACGGATCACCACATGAACGATCGAAGCCCACTGCTGCCGCGCACGAAACCCGGACACCGCGACAACGCGCACGCGGCTTGCCCGCACCTGCGTAGCGAAAGCTTGTTCGCGGGCGGCAAGCTGGTGGTAATCCTTCACGCGGGGCGTGAATACCAGTTGCGCGTGACCGCTGGCAACAAGCTGATTTTGACCGCCTGAGTTTCATGAATACCTTACCGCTTTCGCCGTGGCTTGCACGAACCCGCCGCCCCCAGTCGCCCCTTGGCTTGACGCTGGTGGTGGCCGCGCATGTCGCCATCGCATGGGCCGCTTTGTATAGCCGGCGCGAACCGGTCGTGTCTCCGCCGCAAGCGCTGCAAGTCCGTCTGATCACGCCCGAGCGCGCGGAATCCCGCCCGCAAACGGCTGGGCGCGCTCACACGTTCCGGCCCGTACCGGCGCGTGTGCTTGCGACGCCGCGTGAGACCACTAGCGCAATGGTTGCGCCGATGCCCGCTGCGCTAAGCGAAACGCCGCAACCGGCGAAGAACGAAGCACTCGCCGCAGCCCCAACGGTTGCGCCACCCACCCTCACCCCGCCCCGTTTCGACGCCCACTATCTCGATAACCCGGCGCCGGTTTATCCCGCGCTCTCGCGCCGCGTGGGCGAAGAAGGGCGGGTGTTGCTGCGCGTGTTCGTGGGGGCTGACGGTTTGCCGAGCAAGATTGAATTGCGCCAGTCCAGCGGCTATTCGCGGCTGGACAGCGTCGCCGTGGAAACGGTGCAACGTTGGCGCTTCGTTTCCGCGCGCCTCGGCGATGAGCGCATTGGCGCTTGGGTCGTGGTTCCTATTTCTTTTAGTTTAAGGAGTTAAGCATGCAACAAGACTTGGGCTTCGCCCATTTTCTGACACACACGGATGGTGTGGCCACATTTTTGCTGATGGTGTTGGCGCTGATGTCGATCGCTACCTGGTATCTGATCGTGCAGAAATCGGCCGCTAACTGGCGTATGAAACGCCGCCGCCAGGATTTTCTTGCCATGTTCTGGGATGCAGCGGACCTGGATGCAGTAGCCAACTATGTGCGGGCTAAGGGCATCCGCGATCCGTTCTCCCACCTCACGCATCACGGCCTGAAAGCCGCGGACCAATATCGCAATCGCACCGGCCAAAGGCTGATCGAAACGGCGCCGCCGGACGAGTTTCTCACCCGTGCTTTGCGCCGCGCCATCGAGCAAGACACCGCGCGCTTGGAGCACGGCCTCACCGTGCTGGCATCGGTGGCATCCAGCGCGCCCTTTGTCGGACTGTTCGGCACGGTATGGGGTATCTATCACGCGCTGCTCAATATCGGCCTCAGTGGTCAAGGCACCTTGGATAAAGTGGCGGGGCCGGTCGGCGAAGCGCTGATCATGACCGCGCTCGGTTTGGCGGTCGCAATCCCGGCGGTGCTGGCCTACAACTTTTTTGCGCGCACCAATCGCTTGGTGCTGACCGAGCTCGACGGCTTCGCGCATGATTTATTCGTTTTCATGTCCACGGGTTTACGCGCGCAAACGCCGGAACGTACGGCGCAGGTCAGCGCGTTGCCCTTAGCCGCAGCGGGGGGCGCGTAATGGCCTTCGGTGGATTCGGTAGTGGCGCGGGCCAGCAGCCGGTGGCGGAGATCAATATGATTCCGCTGATCGATGTGATGCTGGTGTTGCTCGTGATATTTATCGTCACAGCGCCGCTGCTCACGCACGCGGTCAAGATCGAGCTTCCCCATGCCAGCAGCACGCCAGCGATGACCAAGCCGGAAAATATTCAGCTTGCGATCGACGCCCAAGGCCGCGTTTTTTGGAACGGTCAAGCAGTCAGTGAAACCGATTGGCGTACACGCATGAATGAGGCCGCCGCGCGCCAGCCGCAACCGGAATTGCAATTGCGCGCAGACGGCGCGGTGGCCTACCGCAACGTCGCCAGCCTCATGTCCGACGCCGCGCGCGCGGGGCTGACCAAGATCGGTTTCGTGACCGATCCAGCCCCGGCGCAATAAATTAATTTTCTTAGGGCGCCTCTAAAAATTCAAAGTTCTAAGCAAGACGAGGCGCGAGCAAAAAATGTTGCCGCCGCATATAGGTGATATGTAAGGGAACATTTTTTGTGAGCAACGAAGTATTGCGACGAAATTTGGATTTTTAGAGGTGCCCTACCCACAGCCAGCCAGCACGACGGTCATAACGTCCAGCCAGCCAGCACCTTTTTTGACTCTGGAGATTTGACCCATGAAAAAAACTGCATTCCCCTACCGAGCAAGCTTGACCCCGATCGCCGCCGCGTTGCTGACCCTGCATGCGGGACTGGCGCTGGCGCAGACCGGGGGCGACGTGATGCTGCCACGCGTCGATGTCATCGGCGGCGTCGAGAAGCTGCCCCACATCGCGGGCGCCGGCCAGATCCTCGACGCCAAAGATCTGGAAGCCAGCCACGTGTTCACCGTGAACGAGGCCCTGCGCAAAGTGCCCGGCGTGCATGCCCGGGATGAAGAAGGCTTCGGCCTACGCCCCAACATCGGTATGCGCGGCCTGAACCCGACCCGCTCCACCAAGATCACGTTGTTGGAGGACGGCATTCCGCTCGCCTATGCGCCGTATGGCGACAACGCCAGCTACTACCACCCGCAAGTGGATCGCTATGAGCGCATCGAGGTACTGAAAGGCGCCGGCTCCATGCTGTTCGGCCCGCAGACCATCGGCGGCGTGGTCAACTACATCACACCCAACCCGACGCAACAGTTTGGCGGTTTCGTGCAGGGGACCGTGGGCAACCGCGACTACGTTAACGGAAAAATTAATCTCGGCGGCAGGGGGCTTCTGTTCGACTATTCGCGTAAGCAGGGAGATGGCGCGCGCGACAACATGGAACACGCGCTGGATGACCTGAACCTAAAATACGTCGCGCCGCTCGGCGGCAATCAGGCGCTCACCCTGCGCGCCAACCACTACCGGGAGGACTCGACCATCACCTATTCCGGCCTGACCCAAGCCGAGTTCGACAAGCAGGGCGCACGCTACAATCCGTTCAAGAACGATAAGTTCGAGGCACAGCGCAACGGACTCTCCGCCACCCACGAATACGAGTTCGGCACAGGCACGACGCTGTTGACCAATGTGTATTGGTCCCAGTTCGATCGTGACTGGTGGCGCCAGGCCAGCAACAGCCAAGACAGCCAGTGCGGCGGCGCATTCAACACAGCGCGGCTCGCGGGCGCTACGGTTAATCCGGATAGCTGCAACTCCATCCAGGGGCGGCTGCGCAGCTATACCACCTGGGGTGTCGAGCCACGCTTGACCATCGCCCACAAGATGGGTGAATTGCAGGTCGGCGTGAAGGCCCATTACGAAGAACAAGACCGCAGGCAAATCAATGGCAGCAGCCCCACGGCGCGTACCGGCACTTTGGTCGAAGACAATCTGCGCAAGACCGATGCCTACTCCGCCTATGTCGCCAACCGCTTTGACATCGGCCAGTTCGGCATCACACCCATCTTGCGTTATGAAGCGATCAGTGGCGAGCGCACCAACCGCCTGACCGGTCAGAACGGTTCGAGCAAAGTCAGCGAAGCCCTGCCGGGAATCGGCGTGACCTGGAACCCGAGCCCGGCGCTGACGGCGTTCACCAGCCTGCACAAGGGTTTCGCGCCGCCACGCGTGGAAGACCTGATCGGCGGCGCCGGCACGGTCACCGACGTAGATCCGGAAAAATCCACCAACTTTGAGATCGGCCTGCGCAGCCAGCCCATGGCAGGCGTTTCTGTCCAGGCCGCGTATTTCCGCACTGACTACAACAACCTGATCGCAGTCGGCTCAATCGCCGGTGGCAGCACCCCGCTCTCCCAAGGCAAGGCGCTGTTCGAGGGACTGGAACTGGGCGCGCAGGCGGAGATGAAGAGCGGCTTATTAGGGCGCTTGGCCTATACCTGGCTGCCCACCGCCACGCAGTCGGAAGCCTTCCGCCGGGTCGATACCCAAGCCGTTATCGGCGTCGCCGGAATGCGCCAGCCCTACGCGCCCAAACAAACGCTGACAGCTGCGGCCGGTTATGCACTAGGTTCGTTCCGCGGCGAGATCGAGGCACAGTATGTGGGCAAGCAATTCTCCGACTTCGCCAATACGGTGACACCCACGGCGGACGGCCAGAAAGGTGAAATCGCCGCCTACACGGTGTGGAACGCGTCGCTCAACTATCGCTTCGATAAATCCCTATCCGGCTTTGTCACCGCCAAGAACCTGACCGACAAGACCTATATTGTTGATCGCACGCGCGGCATCCAGGTAGGTATGCCGCGTCTAGTTCAGGTGGGCGCCAAGTACGCGTTCTAACGCAGTTCGAATTTGGTCTCCGAAGCTGTGGCAAGATGGGAAAATGGAAGAACTGGGACAACTCGGATCAACCATCCCATCGCGCCTGCCCCCCGTATGGCCAGCCACCACCGGGTGGGAAGCAAGCCATTAGTACAGCGCCTGCGCCGTCGAAAGAAGAGCGTAAATGAAAGCCTCACGATTGATTTTGGCGAACTGCTTTGCGCTGCTATTGCAAACCGCACAAGCCGCTGAACCGGTTGCGCCCGCGACAATATTCACCGCAAAGGCACAACTGGGCCGAATGATTTTTTTTGACGCGAGCCTGTCCGAACCTGCGGGCCAGGCGTGCGCGACCTGCCACGCACCGGAGCGCGCCTTCAGCGATCCGGATCAGCGCGCGCCGACCTCTAAGGGCGTGTTGGCAGGCCGCATGGGTAAGCGCAACACGCCGAGCATCCTCTACGCCCGCTTCAGCCCGGCGTTTCATTTCGAGCCGAAGGAAAAGCACTATGAGGGAGGACAGTTCTGGGACGGCCGCGCCGCCACGCTCGAAGTACAAGCCAAAGGGCCCATGCTCAACCCGCTGGAAATGGCCAATCCAGACCCCCAGACCGTGGTGAAAAAAATCCGCACGGCCAGCTACGCGCCGCTGTTTGAAACGGTCTTCGGCAAAGGCGCGCTCGATCAAACCGACCAAGCCTACATGCACATCGCCGAGGCGCTGGCCGAGTTCCAGCGCGACCGCACTTTCACCCCCTTCAGCTCGAAATATGATCGCTATCTCGCCGGCCAGCTCAAGCTCAGCGCACAGGAGTTGCGCGGGCTGCGCCTGTATGAGAACGAAAAGAAAGGCAACTGCGCCGCCTGCCATCCCAACCAGCCAAGTACCACAGGCGCACCGCCGCTGTTTACCGATTTTACCTACGACAATTTGGGCGTGCCGCGTAATCCGGCCAACCCCTTCTACCGGCTGGCCAAAGCCCACAACCCGGAGGGCGAAAAGTTTATCGATCGCGGTCTGGGCGGCGCGCTGAACAAGCGCCGCGAAGACGGCAAATTCAAAGTGCCCACACTGCGCAACATCGCGCTCACCGCTCCCTATATGCACAACGGCTACTTTCGCACACTGGAAGGCGTGATGGCTTTCTACAACAATCGCGACCGCCGCCCCCTGTGCAAGCAGCCGTGGGTGGCCGAGGATGAAGCCATGAAACGCAAATGCTGGCCCGCCCCCGAAGTCACCCGTAATGTAAACCGCGACGAACTGGGACGGCTCGGCCTGACCCAACGCGAAACGGATGACATCATCGCGTTCATGAAAACGCTGACTGATGGTTATGCGGTGGAGCAAACTGCGGAATCACTACAGGTGAAATGAAAAAGGCCAGCGTGAAAACTGGCCTTGGCAGGGTGGTGGACCGAAGGAGGATCGAACTCCCGACCTCCGCATTGCGAACGCGGCGCTCTCCCAGCTGAGCTATCGGCCCACGATCGCGTTTATTTTACTCGGGATTGCGGCTGGGCGTAAATCGCCGCTGCTTACAAAGCAACTTCTGGCAGGCGGTCAGCGCTGACCCTGGGTTGCTGGTGGTGCGCGTCGTGGTGGCAGGTGCCGAGCAGGGCGTCTTGGCCGAATAACAGGCCGAACAGGGTTTGCTGCCAGGGCGCGAGCTTGATCGGGTAAACGCCATATTCCGCGCCGCGCCGATGCAGGCAATAGAAGAATGAAAAATACGCCAAGCCATAGGCCAAACGCACCGGCAGCCAGTACCACCAAAAATTCGCGCCGCTGATCCACACCAAACCGCTAAACAAGGCCAAGCGCAGCAGCATGCCGATGATCAATTCCGCATCGACGGGGTTGCGCATGACCCAGCGCAGATAAGCTTGTTCGGGCGCGGTCAGGGCGTTGAGGAAGCCGCTGATTTTGCCGCTGCGCAACTGAAAATATTCTGGGTCAGCCGGTGTCGCCATGTGGCGATGATGGCCATAGTGGATGTGGAGATATTCCTTGTAGCCAAGGGATAAGGGGGTGAGCATGAGCGGCAGCAGGCGTGTGAGCGGATCGACTTCGCGCGCGGTGCGCAGATGAAACAACTCGTGTTGCGCGAACATCCAGCGCACGACCAGCACCGGTGCAGTCAGACAAAGAGTCCAAAGCGGCATCGCGCCCACCAGCCCGAGCGCGAATTGCCCATAGAGTAAGGCATAACAAACCAGGGTAATCAGGGTGTAGCGACGCGCGGCGTGATCGCCGTTAAACCAGGCAGTGTAATCGCGGGTGGCCGAATTATTTTCGGGCATAACTC
Organism: Burkholderiales bacterium; assembly: GCA_018781585.1. Classification (GTDB taxonomy): domain Bacteria; phylum Pseudomonadota; class Gammaproteobacteria; order Burkholderiales; family Thiobacteraceae; genus RBG-16-58-11. The sequence continues at coordinate 13,992 of JADMJT010000056.1, read as the reverse complement.
CAGCGCAACAGACCCACGCCGATCAAAATCATCGGCAGGCTGAGCCATTGCCCCATGGTCAAATCCAGCGGCAAGGACGGCATGAAGGCATCCGGCTCGCGTACGAATTCAACCAAGAATCGAAACAGGCCATAAGCTATGAGAAACAGCCCAGACACGGCGCCCGCCGGACGCGGCTTGCTGGAATATATCCACAGCAGCAGAAATAGCGCCACGCCTTCGAGGGCGAATTGATATAGCTGCGACGGATGCCGCGGCAGCATGTCGTGCTGCGGGAACACCACGGCCCACGGCACATCGGTGGCGCGGCCCCACAGCTCGCCGTTGATGAAATTACCCAGCCGGCCCGCGCCCAGCCCGATCGCAGTCAAGGGGGCTAAAAAATCCATCACCTCCAGCCAACGTTTGCCGTGCTTCTTCACATACAGCCACATCGCCGCCATGACGCCGATAAAGCCGCCGTGGAACGCCATACCGCCTTCCCACACATACAGAATTTCCAGCGGGTGCAGCAAGTAATAATCCGGTTTGTAGAACAGTACATAGCCTAAGCGCCCGCCCAGCACCACGCCGAGCACGCCATAGAACAGCAAATCATCTAATTGCTGGTTGCTGATGGGCGCTTTCGCCGCGTGTTTAATTCGATAGCGGCCCAGTAACAGCACGGCGAGAAAACCGGTCAGGTACATCAAGCCATACCAGCGGATAGCGAGCGGGCCGAGTTGCAGGGCAATAGGGTCAAATTCGGGATGAATAAACATGGGAGCGTCTAGAATCAGGTAAAATTAATCGGAATTCTTGCGATTATACCCCGGCCGCGGCCGCGGCTTTTTTACCTGAGGTGATGCCATGCCCCGTTATCGTTCCCACACCACGACTCAAGGCCGCAACATGGCGGGCGCACGCGCTTTGTGGCGCGCCACCGGCATGACCAATGCCGACTTCGACAAACCGATTATCGCTATCTCGAATTCGTTCACGCAATTCGTGCCCGGCCATGTGCATTTGAAAGACATGGGCCAACTGGTCGCACGCGAGATTGAAAAAGCGGGGGGCGTGGCAAAGGAATTCAACACCATCGCGGTGGATGATGGCATCGCCATGGGCCACGGCGGTATGTTGTATTCGCTGCCCTCACGCGAGTTGATCGCGGATAGCGTGGAGTACATGGTGAATGCGCATTGCGCCGATGCGCTGGTATGCATTTCCAATTGCGACAAAATCACGCCGGGCATGTTGATGGCGGCGATGCGGCTTAACATTCCCACCGTGTTTGTCTCCGGCGGGCCGATGGAAGCGGGCAAGGCCGTGATCCAAGGCAAAGTCGTGCATCTGGATTTGGTGGATGCGATGGTGTCCGCCGCCGACTCGAAAAATTCCGATGCCGATGTAATGGAAATGGAAGTTAGCGCGTGCCCGACCTGCGGTTCTTGCTCCGGCATGTTTACCGCCAATTCCATGAATTGCCTGACCGAGGCGCTGGGCCTCTCGCTGCCGGGCAATGGCTCGACCCTGGCCACGCACGCCGATCGCAAGCGGCTATTCCTGGAAGCCGGACGATTGATCGTTGCGCTGGCGCGATCGCATTACGAGCGCGATGATTACAGCGTGCTGCCGCGCAGCATCGCGAGCTTCGAGGCATTCGAGAATGCGATTGCCTTGGACATCGCCATGGGCGGCTCTACCAACACCGTATTGCATTTACTTGCGGCAGCCCACGAAGGCGGCGTGGATTTCACCATGAAAGACATCGACCGCATGTCGCGCAAAGTGCCGAACCTGTCCAAGGTCGCGCCGGCTTCGCAGGACTATCACATGGAAGACGTGCACCGCGCCGGGGGCGTGATGGCGATTTTAGGTGAGCTGGATCGCGCCGGCATTCTGCATCGCGATGTGCCCACCATCCACAGCCCGAGCATGGCGGATGCGTTGGAACACTGGGACATCCTGCGCACGAAGGATCCCAAGGTGCTGGAATTTTTCCGCGCGGCGCCCGGCAATGTGCCGACACAAGTCGCGTTCTCGCAGAGCAAACGCTACGACACGCTCGATACCGACCGCGCCCATGGCTGTCTGCGCGACAAAGCCCACGCCTATTCGCAAGACGGCGGCTTGGCCGTGCTCTATGGCAATCTGGCGCAAGACGGCTGCATCGTGAAAACCGCAGGGGTCGATGCGGCCAATCTCACGTTTTCCGGACCCGCGCGCATTTTCGAAAGCCAGGATGACGCGGTGGAAGCGATTCTCGCCGACAAAGTACAAGCCGGCGACGTCGTTATCATCCGCTATGAAGGCCCCAAAGGCGGCCCGGGCATGCAAGAGATGTTGTACCCCACCAGCTATTTAAAATCGAAGGGGCTAGGTAAAGCCTGCGCGTTGATTACCGACGGCCGCTTCTCCGGCGGCACCTCGGGCCTCTCCATCGGCCATGTCTCGCCCGAAGCAGCCGAGGGCGGCGCGATTGGTCTGGTGCAAGCGGGCGACACGATCGAAATCGACATCCCCAAGCGCACGATCCACCTCAGTATTTCCGACGAAGAGTTTGCCCACCGCCACGCCGTAATGGAGGCGAAAGGCAAACAGGCCTGGAAGCCCGAAGCACGAAACCGCATCGTGTCAGCCGCGCTACGCGCTTATGCGGCGCTCACGACTTCGGCGGCGACCGGCGCCGTGCGCGATGTGTCACAGGTTGAAAAGTAAGCGATCCGCCAGTACCTGAATCCAGACGCCCTACAGAATATCGTTCAGGCGCCGCTAATTCTTACCTAGATATATCTGAATTTTCTAGGTAGCCGTAATGAAAACAATATTAGGGCGGGCGGTTGTTGCTGCGATTTTCGCGCTTGCCTCGCTAGTGCCTGGTATGGCCACCGCCGCCGAACTGCCGGTGCTGGTGCTCAACGACACCAATGATGCGCCGTATACCGCGCCGGACGGCAACGGTTTTCTCGATGCCGTCGCTGGCGAAGCCTTTCGCCGCGCTGGCGTCAAGCTGCGGCTGGTGAAACTGCCGGCCGAACGCGCGTTGGTCAATGCCAACCTCGGCATCGGGGATGGCGACCTCACCCGCATCGCCGGGCTCGAAACACAATACCCCAATTTGGTGCGTGTACCGGAGAAGCTGGTCGATTACACATTCGCCGCGTTCAGCAAGGACGCAACGCTTCCCGCGCGCTGGGAAACCATCCGCGCCCGCCCGGTCGGCCACATCAAGGGCTGGAAAATCTATGAGCAACAGTTGGCGGGCGCGGCGCACATCGTCGATACCGAAGACGCCGGACAATTGTTTCGCCTGCTCGAGCGCGACCGGATTGACGTCGCGCTCTACGAACGCTGGCTAGGCGCGGCGCTGATCCGGCAGCAAGGTATCAAGGGGGTGCGGACGCTCGAGCCCCCGCTCGCCACACGCGAAATGTTCATTTATCTGCACAAGCGCCATGCCGCCTTGGTTCCCAAACTTGCGGCGGCGCTGAGTGCGATCAAATCCGAGGGCTTATACCAGCGTCTCTATAGCGAAAAAGTGCTCTCGTTCATGGGCCCATCTGCCAAATGAGGCTCGCACGGTACTTGTCCCAACCCTTGAAATCGCCGCTGGCGCGGCGGCTCATCATCGCCATCGTTTTGTTCAGCGCTTTGATCACGTTGGTGATGACCGCCATCCAGCTCTACCAGCAATACCAGCGCGATCTGGCCGGCATCGAAGTCCAGTTTCGCCAAATCGGCCAAGTGCATTTGCGGTCGCTTACACAATCGGTCTGGGCGACCAACGACAAGGAAACCCAGCTTCAGCTAGAAGGCTTACTCAAGCTACCCAACATTGTGTACGCCGCCGTGGAAGAAGAGGGAAGCGCGCTTGCGCGCGCCCACACGGGCCACCGCAACGCGAGCCAAACCATCGTGCGCCGGTATGCCATGCACTACGACTATCTGGGCAAACCCCGGCAAATCGGCACGCTCACGGTTGTCGCGACGCTGGATGAAACTTACCGTCAGCTACTGCACCAAGGCATAAGCATGCTATTGGGTAATACGCTTAGCACCTTTCTGGTAGCGATTTTCATATTCGGGTTGTTTCATCATCTCATCACCCGCCACCTCGTTGCGGTCGCGGGCTATTTGCGCGGTTTAGAGCCAGGCGTGCCCGCGGCACCACTCAATCTGGCGCGCGACACGTCCACCGCGCAGGACGAGTTAGGCGTGCTCGTCACTGCCACCAACCAGATGCAAGCCAAGGGCCAAGCGGCGCTGGCTGCGCTCTCCGACAGCGAGGCGCGCGTGCGCCTGCTGCTCGAGTCCACCGCAGAGGCCATTTACGGGGCAGACAAGTGTGGTATCTGCACCTTTGCCAACCCCGCCTGCGTGCGCATGCTGGGCTATACGAGTGAAGAGGATTTGGTGGGGAAGCCCATCCACGACCTGATTCATCATACCCACCCGGATGGGCGCCCCTATCCCATCGAAGACTGCGCCGTACGCATCGCCACCCTCACCGGTCAAGCCTGTCACCGCAAGGACGAAGTGCATTGGCGCGCAGACGGCACGAGCTTTCCCGTCGAATACCGGTCTCATCCGATGTACAAGGACGGCGAGCTGGTGGGTTCAGTAGTCACCTTCGTCGATATCAGCGAGCACAAGTTGGCCGAGGCCGAGCTGCATCGTTTGGCTTATTACGACAACCTGACGGGTCTGCCCAACCGGCCACTCTTCAACGACCGCTTGCACCAGGCGGTGGCCGACGCCAAACGGCGTGGTACGTATGTTGCGGTGATGCTGCTGGACATCGACCGATTCAAGGTAATCAACGACACCATGGGCCACGAGGCCGGTGATCGGCTGCTGCAGGAAATCGCATTCCGCTTGAAACACGGCGTACGCGAGGGGGATACTGTTGCGCGCTTAGGCGGCGACGAGTTCGCGTTAGTGCTGGCTGGGGTGCCGGATATGCACGGTGTTTCGCACCTTGCCCAAAACGTACTCTCGCGTTTTGCCGCACCCATCACGATCGAGGGGCGCGAGGTGTTCACCAGCGCCAGTATCGGCGTCGCGCTCTATCCGGCAGATACCCAGGATACCGACTCCCTGTTGAAATTTGCCGACTCAGCCATGTATCACGCCAAAGAAAGCGGGCGCAACAACTATCAGTTCTATTCACACGAGATGACAACCAGCATTCAGGCGCGTTTGCGCTTGGAAACCGATCTGCGCCACGCGCTGGAGCGGGGCGAATTTTTTCTGCACTACCAACCCCAGGTGGACGCCGCACGCGGCCGCATCACCGGCGTGGAAGCGCTGTTGCGCTGGCGCGACGGCACCGGGGCGATCATTTCGCCGGCGCAATTTATTCCCTTGGCGGAGGAAACGGGTCTGATCGTCCCCATCGGAGACTGGGTGCTTGAAACAGCGTGCGCCCAACTGAAACGCTGGCATGAATCCGGCTATTCTTATCTGACAATGTCGGTCAATGTCGCCTCACGACAATTCCGTGAGCCCTTTTTTGCACAAGGCGTCGACCGTATTTTCGCGGCCTCCGGCGTCTCTCCAACCGCGATAGAACTGGAAATCACCGAGAGCCTCCTGCTCGAAAACAACGAAGATACACGGCGCACGCTGCATCAAATTAAAGCCCTGGGTGCTACGCTTGCGATCGACGACTTTGGCACGGGCTACTCTTCCTTAAGCTACCTCAAACGTTTCCCGCTCGACCGCGTAAAAATCGACCAATCCTTCGTGCGCGACCTCGGCACCGACCCTGACGACTTAGCCATCGTCAGGGCCATCGTCGCACTTTCCCGATCGCTGAAGCTCGACGTGATCGCCGAAGGGGTCGAAACTCAGGAACAACTGGCCCTGCTTCGCTCCGAAGGTTGCGATGAATATCAAGGCTTTCTGTTTGCGCGGCCCATGGATGCTGATAGCGTGTCGCGCCTGCTGGAAAACAACGATGCGCTCGGCGAAAGACTCTCTTTCGCTTAGGCGATGGCAGCGCCTCGGCTCAGCCGTTATACTTCCTCCGATGCTACGCACGCATTTCCTTGCCTTGTCCCTGTTGATCGCTTGCGGCGCGACCGCAAGCACGCAGACGATCGTCACGCAAAATCCTGAAACCGGGCTCAAGACCTGGAAGAATTCCGATCGCGGATTCAGCCTAGAGTTGGTGCAGTTGCTGCCGGAATTTGTGCAGGCGACCTATTCCTCGCGCGATCTGCCACCGGCGATTTTCGCGAGCATGCGCGGTTATTGCGTTTTTGGCACCGTCGCGCGCAATGAAAGCGACGCGCCGCTCTCCTATCGCGTAGCAAGCTGGCGCGTTGTCACCGCCGATGGCAAAACGCAGCGGCTGCGCACCAAGTCGCAATGGGTTAAGGTGTGGACCAAACTCGGCGCGGATTTCAGTTATTCGATTTTGCCGGACGAAATGACTTTCGATGTCGGCGATTGGTCGCAGGGTTTCACCACCCCTAAGATCGCACCGGGCACGCGCTTCGACCTGATTTATTCCTGGAGGCAACATGGCAAGACCTACACCGACAAGCTGGAGAACTTGGCTTGCCCGAGCGGTTCGGGTATTCAGTAGGATGAAACTCGCGCAGCGAGCCTGTGTCCCTCTCGCCCGCTTGCGGGAGAGCGCTAGGAGAGATGGCGGAGGTCATCGCCATGCGCTGTTTGTGCCGAGCCTGCTTAGCCTCCTCCTATTGCTACCCCTTCAAGCACAAGCACAAACCGATCTCCCCGATCTAACGCACAAACTCACGGCGCTCTCACCGCGCCCGCCCGCGCCCGATTTCGCGCTCAAGGATCTGGACGGCAAAACCCAGCGCCTATCCGACTACAAAGGCAAAGTCGTGCTGGTTAATTTCTGGGCCACCTGGTGCCCGCCCTGCCGGCGCGAAATGCCCTCGATGGAACGCCTATATCAAAAACTCAAAAGTGAGCCGTTCATGGTGCTCGCACCGGATCAATATGAAAATTTCGACCTGGTGTTTTCCTTCACCGGACAGCTCGACCCTGCCCCGACCTTTCCCATCATGCTCGATGAAAAAAGCACCACGTCAAAAGCATGGAAAGTAAAAGGCCTGCCCACCAGCTTTATCGTGGATAAGCAGGGACGCATCGCCTATCGCGCCGTAGGCGGGCGCGAGTTCGATCATCCGGAAATCGAAAAATTGATTCGGGCGTTGATCGCGGAGTAGTCAATAACGTTTTGCCCCCAAGACGCCAAGGGCGCCAAGCAAATCCGTACAGGGAAATGAATTTCAATAATGCCGCCCTATTGGGCCGGTAAATAACGGTTTAGCGGCTTGATGCCATAAGGCACACAGGTATAATATTCGCTGCATGAAGCCTGTGAACTGGAGCACCGAGAAAAATATCCGCCTCAAAGCCGAGCGAGGCGTGTCTTTTGAGGAGGTGCTTTCTGCCATGTCGAATGACGGCCTTCTCGAAGTGCTAGACCACCCGAACACAGAGCAATACCCGAACCAGCGCATGTTTGTGGTTCGCATCCGTGACTATGCCTACTTGGTGCCGTTTGTGGAGACGAAACAGGAAGTCTTTTTAAAAACGATCATCCCGAGCCGGAAAGCCACTCGCATCTATCTTGAGGAACGTTGAAATGAGCAAAGAAAGTAAACTGGAAGCAGAAATTCTGGCGTCCTTTGAAAGAGGTGAATGGCAGCCAGCGCCTAAAGTAAAAAGTGAAATTGCACGTTTTGCAAAAATGGCATCCGCATCGCTGGTCAAAGACAAGCGGGTCAACATTCGCATCTCCTCCCGAGACCTCAACGACATTCAGGCAAAGGCTGCGGAAGAAGCCATTCCGTACCAAACGTTAATGGCGAGCGTGCTTCACAAATACGTCACCGGGCGTCTTGTAGAGCCATCGCCTAGCCGCCCGACCCGCCAAAAACGGCGCGCCTCTTAACAGAGTATTTAGGCTGTGACTATCTCTTGGAAAGCATACATTTTACTAATGGTGGTTCTGTTAGGGTCATTCGCCATGGTGCGATCATTTCCGGCTGGAGATGTCATGCGGATTGTGGGCGGGATACCAGGAGTTCTTGGTCTGATTGGTATTCTTTACCAATTACTCCGTGATGATGCCCAATATCAGAGAGCTTTGCTTCAGCAGCATGATCAGTAATTGTTTGACCTCGGGGCTACATCCCACATGGCTAATGTCGCCTTTGACAAACACGTTGCATTTTGCGAGGAGTATGTCTCGGAAATGTACGCCACGATTCAAACGCTGTTCCGCGAAGGGCCATCGAAAGATGCTCTTGCCCATGCCTCAAATCTCTACCAGATACAGCAAAAACACGCGACGTGGTTAACACCGCAGATTGAGAAGAAGCTCGAGCCGTTTGAAAGTGCGCTGCGCAGAATCGGGGCATCTGCTACTTTGTACAATGCGGATCCTGGCCATGCGAATGCCAGCGGACGTGTTGATGAGATGTATGATATTTTTTCGGATGTACGTAAGTATCGCGAAGGATCCTGACAAACCAATCAACCCAGAAGTGGCAGTTTCAACAATTCTTTCGCGGCTCCGCGAAGTTCTTGGCATTGAGCAACTGACAGCATTGCGGCATGCACTTCTTACAAATCGGTAAGCCGCTTCATTTCAGCTTCTCCCCGATCCACGGCCAATACGTTTACGATGAAGTTCTATCATGCGCGCCTAGCCAAGCAGGGGTGCTACTGGTGGCCGAGTTACCGCTCAACCATACCCGAGCAAACTACTCAGGCATGGATGCAATCCTGATAAAATCGGCGTTTGTTTACGGATGCCACCATGCCCAACCGCCTCGCCCAGGAAACCAGCCCCTATCTTTTGCAACACGCAGATAACCCCGTAGATTGGTTACCTTGGGGTGAGGAGGCGCTCACTTTAGCGCGCCAACTAGACAAGCCGATTCTGCTATCCATCGGCTACTCGGCCTGCCATTGGTGCCATGTCATGGCGCATGAGTCGTTCGAGGATCCGGAAGTGGCGCAGATGATGAACGCCAATTTCGTGAACATCAAAGTCGATCGCGAAGAGCGGCCGGATCTGGATCACATCTACCAGCACGCGCACCAGCTCATCGCACGCCGGGGCGGCGGCTGGCCGCTGACGATGTTCCTCTCGCCGGAGCAGGCGCCATTTTTCAGCGGCACTTATTTCCCGAAAGAAGCGCGCTATCAGATGCCGGGCTTGCTCGGCCTGTTGCCAAAAATTGCTGAGTACTACCACGGGCATAAAGATGAGATTGCCGCCCAAAACTCTAAGCTGGTCGAAGCGCTAGCATCCGCGTCACCCACGCCTGACGCTGGTATTCAACTAGCGCTTACCCCGTTAGATGACGCAGCACGCGACTTGGCTTCGGGTTTCGACCGGGTATGGGGTGGATTCGGGCGTGAGCCCAAGTTTCCGCGCCCCACCGAGCTGGAATTTTGCATGCGCTATGCGGCGGAGAAAGATCGAGACGACGTGGGCGAGATGGCCGTTTTTACCCTGCACAAAATGGAGCAGGGCGGCATTTACGACCAGCTCGCCGGGGGCTTTTGCCGCTATTCGGTGGATGCGCAATGGGCTATCCCTCATTTTGAAAAAATGCTCTACGACAATGGCCCCTTGCTGGGACTCTACGCCGATGCTTATGCGCTGACTGGGCATGGTCGCTTTCGCCAGGTGGCGCAGGAAACCGTGGGCTGGCTCACGCGCGAAATGCGCGATGCGGCGGGCGGCTTCTACTCGGCGCTGGATGCCGACTCGGAGCACGAAGAAGGCAAGTTCTACGTATGGACGCCAGAGGAAGTTCGGGCCCTGCTCACGCCGGATGAATTTGCGCTGGTTTCCCCCCACTATGGCTTGGATTTGCCGCCCAACTTTGAGGGCAAACACTGGCACTTTATTATCGCCAAACCGCTGGAAGAAGTTGCACACAGCCTTAACTTGTCTATCGAATCGGCTCAGCAGGTACTCGCTTCAGCCCGGCTGAAGCTCTCCGCTGCGCGTGCCAAACGGGTACGCCCAGGGCGCGACGATAAGGTGCTGACCAGCTGGAACGCACTCATGATCAAGGGCCTCGCCCATGCCGCGCGCGTGTTCGGGCAACCGTCGTGGGTAGTGCTGGCGCAACAGGCAGCAGACTTTATCCGGCGCGAGATGTGGCGCGAGGACCGTTTGCTCGCCACTTATAAAGACGGTCAGGCCCGGCTAAACGCCTATCTGGATGACTATGCATTTTTGCTCGATGCCTTGCTGGAACTGATGCAAACCGAATTCCGTCCGCAAGATGTGCGCTTTGCCCAAGACCTGGCCGAGCGCTTGCTGGCGCAATTCGAGGACACAGAGCAGGGCGGATTCTTCTTCACCAGCCATGATCACGAAACGCTCTTGCACCGCCCTAAGCCCGGCCCGGATCAAGCCACGCCTTCAGGAAACGGTATCGCTGCGTATGCTTTACAGCGCCTCAGCCACCTACTGGGCGAGACCCGTTACCTCAATGCGGCTGAGCGAGCGCTCACCTCATTTTATCCCAGCATCGCCGCCCAAGCCGCCGGTTACACCACCTTGCTCATGACATTAAAGGAAAACCTGGCCCCGCCCGATATCGTAGTGGTGCGCGGTGCGGCAGCGGAATTAGGCGTTTGGCAGGCAGCAATCGCGGCCCATTACCTGCCGAACACCCTGGCCTTTTTTGTGCCTAACGGAATACAGGGCCTGCCCGCCGCCTTGGCCAAACCTGAAACACCCACGGTCAACGCCTGGGTATGCAAGGGCGTTAATTGCCTACCAGCCGTTGCCACACCCGAAGCGCTGATCGCCCTTTGCAATGGCGCTGCGGACGTTTAACATAGCGCCGCTCAAGATTTTTTAACCGATGTTTTTTAGGAGATAACATGAAATTCGCAGCATTCGGTATCGCCGCCGCTGGCCTCATGCTTGGCACCCCAGTCCTCGCCGACGGTCAAGCCCTCGCCACCAAACACGCTTGCATGGCTTGCCACCAAATAGACAAAAAAGTAGTTGGCCCAGCCTTTAAAGACGTGGCCGCCAAGTACAAGGGCGACAAAACCGCCGAAGCCAAACTGGCGGATAAAGTGAAGAAGGGCGGTACCGGCGTGTGGGGAACCATCCCGATGCCGCCTAACGCCCAGGTGCCGGATGCAGACATCAAAGCCATCGTGCAATGGGTTCTTGCGACTAAGTAAGCGAACCTCATGAGCAAAAAAGCCGGCACAAGCCGGCTTTTTTGTTTTTTGGGATATACTTTTTCGAATTTTGATCATCCCGGAGGCTCCGTGAAATCCCGTCTACTCGCTCATCTTATCGTTGCCACGCTCGCCGTCGCGCTGGCCGCTTGCGGCAAGCAATCCGCCGAAAACGCGAATGAAGTCATCGTAAAAATCGGCTCGGTCGCACCCGTCACCGGCCCGCAAACCCATATCGGCAAAGACAATGAAAACGGTGCGCAAATGGCGGTAGACGAGGCCAATGCGCAAGGCATCATGCTCGACGGGAAGAAGGCTAAGTTCGTGTTGCTGTCTGAGGACGACGCGGCCGACCCCAAAACCGCCACCAACGTGGCGCAAAAACTGGTCGATCAAAAAGTGAAAGGCGTGATCGGCCACCTCAATTCCGGCACCACGATTCCGGCCTCCAAAATTTACCACGATGCAGGCGTGCCGCAGATTTCGCCTTCCGCCACCGCCATCCCCTATACCGCGCAAGGCTTCAAGAGCGCGTTTCGCCTGATGACCAATGACGAGCAGCAAGGACGTGTGCTGGGCCAATTCGCCGCTTCCAAACTGGGCGCAAAGAAAATCGCGCTGATCGACGACCGCACCGCCTACGGTCAAGGTTTGGCGGATCAATTCGAGAAGGCCGCCAAGGCCAGTGGCGCCGAGATTGTCGGGCGCGAATACACCACCGACAAATCCACCGACTTCACCGCCATCCTCACCTCGATCAAGGGCAAGAGCCCGGATCTGATCTTTTTCGGCGGCATGGATCCGCAAGGCGGCCCGATGGCGAAGCAAATGAAACAATTGGGCCTCAACGCAAAACTGCTCGGCGGCGATGGCTTGCAAACCGTGCAATTCATCACGCTCGCCGCCGACGCGGCAGACGGCGTGATCGCCTCCTCTCCCGGCGTGCCGCTCGAATCCATGCCCGGGGGCCGCGCGTTCAGCGATAAATTCACCGCCAAATACGGCAAGATCCAGCTTTACGCGCCCTATGCCTACGATGCCGCCAGCGCGATGTTGAAAGCCATGCAAGCGGCGAATTCGGCCGAGCCCGCCAAATACCTGCCGGAGCTGGCCAAAATCAATTTCACCGGCGTCACCGGACAAGTCGCCTTCGACGCCAAGGGCGACATCAAAGGCGGCGCAGTCACGCTGTATCAAGTCAAAGGCGGCAAGTGGGAAGTGCTGGAAACGGTTTCCGGCGCGACGCCCAACAAATAAATTTCTCCCCATCGGGCGGGGTAAACCCCCGCCATTTTTCGTGGATATCTTCCTACAACAACTCATCAATGGCTTAGTCCTGGGCAGCGTATATGCCTTGGTCGCGCTCGGCTATACGATGGTGTATGGCATTTTAGAGTTGATTAATTTCGCTCACGGCGAAGTCACCATGATCGGCGCGATGGTCGCACTCGCCGTGATCGGCGCGCTCGTGGGCAGCCAGGTTGATCTGCCCGGTATAGTAATTGTTTTGCTGGGCGTGCTGGCGGCCATACCCGCGTGCATGATTTTGGGTTACACCATCGAACGCGTTGCGTATCGGCCGCTACGCAACGCACCGCGTTTAGCACCGCTGATCACCGCCATCGGCGTATCGATCCTGCTGCAAAACATCGCGATGATTATTTGGGGGCGGCAATATATTTCCTTCCCCCCCATCTTGCCCGCCAGCACGTTTCATTTCGGCGGCGCCACGATCAGCGGCCTGCAAATTTTTATCCTGATGCTGTCCGTGTTGCTCATGGCGGCGCTGGTGTTGTTGGTGCAAAAAACCAAGCTCGGCCGCGCCATGCGCGCCACCGCGCAAGCACCGCACATCGCCGGGCTGATGGGCGTGAACATCAATAACGTAATCTCGCTCACCTTCATCATCGGCTCAGCGCTGGCCGCCGTGGCGGGCGTGATGGTGAGCGCCTATTACGGCATCGCGCATTACTACATGGGCTTCTTGCTCGGGCTCAAAGCCTTCACCGCCGCCGTGCTGGGCGGCATCGGCAACATCGCCGGTGCCGTGCTCGGCGGCCTGTTATTGGGCGTGATCGAGAGCATGGGTGCGGGGTATATCGGCGACCTCACCGGCGGTTTCATGGGCAGCCATTACCAAGATGTGTTCGCGTTCTTTGTGTTGATTCTGGTGCTGGTGTTCAGGCCGTCTGGATTATTGGGCGAGCGGGTGGGTGAACGTGCTTAAGCGCATAAAGGTAGAGGTCAAACCAATCCACCGTTCACACGCCTTGCTTTGGCGTCGGCTACAATCCTAATTCATTTCAAATCCACGAACAAAATAATCGCCCATACATGACTGTCGTCGCGTGGATCATCATTGGATTGATTGTAATAGTCGCAGTCGCGCACATGGCGTTCGAACTGCTAGGGAAAATCTTAGGTGGGCTTTCGAATATCGCGGCAGAAATCTTCGGAGCTTTTCGACGCACGATTCTGGCGGTTCTCGGTCGGAAAAATCACACGTCTCCTGCTCTATTCATTCCGGATGAATTACTTTCTGACGTTTCACCGCTTCCATCCCGCGATCCAGAATTGACGGCACTACTTGCCTGGAAGCCCCAAGAGCCAAAGCAGTTCATACCAAAAAAGGTTGAATATACGTCGGGGCTTATTGGTGTACATCCGCAAGGGGACGCCCGTTCCAACCGAATGGATATCGAAGATATGTACAAGCTACAAACACTATCGTTCGGGACACAGCCGTGCGCGATCTGTATGGTGCCATTATCAATGAGGGCGCGACCAAGGGTATTC
>JADMJT010000025.1 GCA_018781585.1 Burkholderiales bacterium | reverse complement strand
CCCTTGACTCCGTACTGCGGTACGGGGTTTATGCTTCGTGTCATTAGCCAAATGAAGGATGACCGATGAACGCGAAGCAATCCCTCCTCGCCAGCGCACTGGGCGCCATCGGCGCCTCGGCCTGCTGCGTCCTACCCCTGGTTTTGTTGACGCTCGGTATCGGCGGCGCCTGGGTGGCACAGCTTACAAAGCTTGAGCCATACCGACCAATTTTTGTATTAATCACCCTGATCTTTCTCGTCCTGGCGTGGCGCAAGTTGTACCGTGCGCCGCAAGCCTGCGATGCCAGCAAACCCTGCGCCAACGACAAGATCATCGCCCGCCAGCGCGCGCTGTTTTGGATCAGCGTATTGCCGCTGGTGGCACTGTTGGTTTTCCCCTGGTTTGCCCCGTATTTCTATTAGGAGATGAATATGCGAAACATCATTGCAAGCATTGCGCTCACACTGGCCAGCAGCACCGCACTTGCCGCAGTACAGACGGTCACGCTCTCGGTGCCGGGGATGGATTGCCCGGTGTGCCCGATCACCGTGAAAAAAGCACTGGAAAAAGTGGCCGGCGTAAAAAAAGTTAACGTGGAATTCGAAGCGCGTGAAGCTAAAGTCACATTCGATGACGCGATCAGCACCACGGATAAGCTCATTAAAGCCACAAGCGATGCTGGCTACCCTGCCACACTCAAAGGAGTCGCTAAGTGAGTGAGATTATTCCCGACTCGACTATCACCTGCCCGCACTGCGGCTTTCAAAAAACCGAGACCATGCCCACCGACGCCTGCCAGTGGTTTTATGAGTGCACAAATTGTCATCAAGTGCTCAAACCCAAGCCGGGGGATTGCTGCGTGTACTGCTCTTACGGCACCGTGCCTTGCCCACCGATTCAACAACAGCGTGGTCAAGCGTGTTGCACGACAGATAATTAAGGCTTGGCAGGCAACAAGCCATGCGCCTGGTAGATTTGGCTGACCGTGTCGCTCAACAGAAAATCGAGCAGCAGCTTTCCCCACGCACCGCCGTCGCCAATGAGACCGGCGTTGAAATAATTAATGTCGCACGCCTGATCGCCCACCGAGCCCTCCGGCCACACAAAATCGAATAATGCGGGGAAAATGCGCTGGTAGCGCAGCGCCAAGTGATAGAACACCAGCGCCACATCGGCCTGCCCATCCACGACTGCCTGGGGCGCTTCGCGATGATGAATCGCCTCGCCGTAGATCAGTTTATTGGGGTTGGGTTGTCCCGGTGCATGCGCCAGAAAATCCAGCGTCAAACCCTGCTGCATTCCCAAGCGGCGCAGACATTCGGTGTAAATCTGATTGCTCACCTTCTCGGTGATGGGGTTGGATAGAAACAGCCGCACATCGTCGCGCAGCAAATCGGCCACACCGGTAATGTGTTTCGGATTGTCTTTCTTGACCAGCAGCACGACGCCCCGGCAGCGCATGAACGGCACATGCGACGTCATACGCCCTTCCGCCACGAGCGAATCCAATAATTGCGGCGGACTGATGAATACATGCGGTGTCATTGCCAGCCGCAGATTGCCAATATGCAGACAACCTGCGCGCAGCATTTGCAGCGCCACGCGCGGCGGGGTGGTGGTATAGAAAATCTCGCCGACATCGGAATGCATCCCAACGAAAGCACGCAGCGCGTCTTCCAACGCCATGTGGTGGTTGCCGTCGGAGAACACCACCAATTGCGCGTGCGCCGGGTCGCCGTGAAAATCCAGGCAGATATTGGAGCCGGATTGCGCGAAACGCGGCTCCTCCCCGGGCGCGGCGCGCGCCGACTCCTCCGGCCATATCAGCTTCACCATTTAGTTCGCGCGGACGCGACCCCCTATTCAAAAGCGATGAATAATGCAGAGGTCCATACTTTAGCATCGTCTACCTGGCGGCCAAAGAAATACACCGGCCGGTGGCCGTGCGGGCCATTGTGCGGATCGACATTGAACGTGCCGCTCACTTCGCGTGGCGCGGGCGAATCACTCATGCGCTCGAAGCCAAGAAACATCTCGACACCCGGCAAATCTTGTTTCAGATGCGCGGCTTCGAGCAACTCCGCCCCGGTGATTTCCCATTCGAATGTCGGGCAATGCACGAAGGGATTTCCCTTGAGCGGATCGCCCACCTTCACATAACCATCGATCGTGCCCTCGACCCGAATTTTCGCCGTCTTGAGATGCGAGACATCGATCTCGATCGCGTCTACATCGCCGTAGGTATCGCTTCTGAAACCGATCGTGGTGGCAGACTCGCGCCAGCAGGTTTCCTCGCGATGCTCGAAGCCCAGGCCTTGGAAATCGTTGATCACCGCGTTGGTGATGGTGACCGTCCCTTTCCAGATCGCCCAACGGTAACGATCCTTAACGCGTGCGCCCCCCCAACGGAAACGGATCTTGCGATCGGAATAACCCAGCTCTTTCTGTAAATCACGGCGCCAGATTTCGCCGGTGTGATCAAGGGCGACAATCTCATCCCAGCCGCTCTCCCCCAGGAAGCGATAGCCGATCGTCGCCGGGCCTTTGTGCTTGAACTCATCGCCCATGATGTGATCGCCGCAGCTAATCATGCCGTAGGTGCGTTCGCCGGTGGAGGCAAAGGTGTGGCGTGCGCGCAAGTTGGTCGCGATATCTTTGCGTGTGAGCGAGGGTGAAATTACACCAGCCATGCCGCCCTTGGTGCCAAACACCGCCGTACCCGGCACGCCGCCGCCACACCGGCCGCGATGCTCGTCACCCGCCATGGTGGCGCCGATTTTGTAGCCGCGCTCCATTGCCTCCTGATATAGCCAGCCGAAATGGCCCCAGCTCGAACCGATTTCAATCAGGCGCTCCAGCTTCGGGTAATGCCAATCCAGAATGCAGCGTCGACCCCCAACATGCGGAATCAACAAATGCCCCTCGGGGTCTTCGGCGTACGCCGCCCAGAGTTCTTCCAGCGGCCAAGCGCCGGGCTCTACCCCGCCGCCCTTGGTGTCTTCGTTCCAATCCACCGAGCGCACATGCTCGCCGGTTTTGAGGAAGGGAAACTCGGGATCGTGATCATGCAAGAAAATCACATTGTGGTCGCCGCCGGCGCAGGAACTGCCGCACCACTCGGTGCCAGGGTAGGCGACGAAGCTGCCATCTTGGGTGATCTGGCGGATCAACTCGACGGTTTTATTCCAACGCTCGGTGGTGATATTGAAATCGTTGTGCGCAAACGCCAATACGTCGAGGCCGGTCACGTCGCGGCCATAGGTCAGGTTATAGGTCGTGGAGTTGGTGCCGATGGTGTCTTCCGAATGCACATGCAAATCGCAGTAGTAGATGCGCGGCGACATCAGATTTTGATCGACGGTCACGTAGAACGTTTGCGGCTTGACAGTGGGATGCGCCGGCAAACGCGCGGTCACGGCAAGTTCGCCTGCTTGCTGTGTCGGCAGATCTTCCAGTAACAGCACCGCCCAGTTTTTATCCGCCAGCTTCGCGGTTTTTTCATACACGGGCTTGCCGTCCAAGGTCGCGCTGATTAGAACTTTATCGGGGCGGTCGCGGCAGGTATTGCCCCACTCGTCTTCCGTACGTAGCCGCAAGGGAAATTTTTCACCGCCACGCACGATGCGCGAGCCCGCCCACTGCAACTGGGCTGGTGCGCCGGGTACGATCTGGATTACGAGATCATCACCCACCGCGGCGAAACGCGAAGTGCCGAGTGGATCGACATAACAACGAATCTTGAAATTCTCTTCGACGAAAGTCTGTACGCGTGTTCCCGCGCCGCCAAAACGTCTATCGCCTAAACGGATAACGATGTGATCACCCGCCTTGAGATAACCATCGAAGGTATCGACAATCACCGCCTTCTGAAACGGACGCTCATGGCCCTTTTGATCGAAACGCACGCTGAGCTTCTGTACTGTCGCGGGGCTCTGGCCCGGCAGGGTTGGACTGGCATGATACTCAGCCGAAATAAAGTTGGCGCCGGAGGGTTCGGTGTTTTGGAACAAAGCCCAGTCGGAATAAAAACGAAAAGTCGCCTTAAACCAGGAACCATCGGCCATGCCGGAAGCGCCGAGCGTATAGTCGATCACGATTTCCTGCCAGGAACCGGCCACGATGGTTTCGACATTGCAACTGACCGATCCCAGGAAAGGCATATCCTTGGTCATCGCATACAAGCCGGGGGGCGCGGTGAAATCGCCGAGTTTCTTTTTCAATTCTTCATTGGTCATTTTTTTCATATGATTTCTCTGCTCTATCCTGATGTTTATGGATGACGTAAAAAAGCCCGGCCAGTCTCCTGGCCAGGCAGGATTGAATTACTTAAACGGCCAGGGTGCCGCCGGATCCCACACCGGGATGCCCATGAAGGCATACCACGGCGCCATCACTAAAATGCCGTAGGCAATCGCGATCAACACCGACACCCAGCCGACCTTGGCGTAATCGCTCATGCTAAAGGTACCGCTGCTGTAAGCGATCACGGCGGCGGTAATTTGCGTTGGCAGGATGTAGGCGAAGGTATCCGTATCCGCCACCAGCATGGTGAACGCCACCGGATGCAGGCCAAGCTTCGGCGCTAGGGCAATCAGAATCGGCGCGAGCATGGTGATCGCCGCTACGTTCGACAGCATGCCCAAGCGGATGATGTGCGTACCCACCATCAGGATCAATAAAATCATCCACCACGGATGGCCCACCGCAATCGGATGAATGATGTCCGACAGCCATTGCGCGAGCCCCGAGGAACCCATGGCGGCGGACATCGATAGCGCTCCGGCGAGTAGCAGGAAGGTGCCCCAAATGGTGCGGTCTTGCACTTCTTTCCACTTGAAGCCGAATAGGCCCGGCAGAAACAAAATCGACAAACCGATCAGCGCCGAATTGTGGGATTTTATTTTGTGCCAGTCCTCTGTCACCCACATGAGTGCGATGAAGGCGAATACGCCCAGAATCAGCCACTCCGTTTGGCTGGTCTTGGGTAACTCTTTGTATTGGGTCTGCACACTTTCGAAGCCGCCTTGAATGCCCACGCTGCGCGTCTTGAAATAACGCTGTACCCACCATTGGGTAATCACGAACATACCGAGATAGGGCCACTGCAGCTTGAACCAATCGACGTAAGACAGATTCAACGCCAATTCCGACTCGAACAAACCCACCAGCACCAAATTCGGCAAGTGCGCAGTCATGATGGCCATGCCGCTGATCATGGAACCGTAGACCAGGGTTTGAATCACGATCGCCTTCTTGCCGGCCTGCTCTTCCGGCGTATCGCCGAATAGTTTGGTGATGCCATTCACCACCGGTAGCAGGGTCGCGGCGCGCGCGTTCGCCGCCGGTATAATGAAGGACAACAACAAGTTCGCGCCGAACATGGCCCAGATCACGCCGTTGACGGTCTTCACTTTTACCTTGTTCAGCAGGCTTAACGCGATGCGCTTATCCAGCCCCGCCGCCTGCATCAAGGCTGCGAATAGAAACGCCGCCAAACACAGAAACACCACTGGGGTCGTAAAACCGCTCGCCGCCTTGGGAAATTTATCCACTGAGCCGCCCAGCACCAACAGCATGGGGATCAGCATGCCGGTGATCCCGACTGGCATGGATTCGAAGATCCACATGATGCAAGCCCACACCACGACCGCTAGCGTGGCTTTACCTGCAAGCGTTAAGCCTTCGGGAAGCGGCATCACCCATAAGATCAAAAAGAAGGCCGCCCAGGCCAGAAAAAACCCCAGGATAGATTTTGTAGGCGAGAGGCCCGATGCAACGATGTTGTCTCGGAACCGCCCAAAGAATCCCGCTTGTGTGTTCTCGCTCATAAGTTCTGTTCCCCCTATCAAATTTTCGTAGGCTGTTTTTATTTGAGATTCGCGGCAGTTAGACTTACCAGCAGCACACCAATTACTGCTCCCCCATCTTTCACTGGCGCTGCAATCTGTACGGTATCGATATCGGTGCTGGGGTCAGGCTTGGATTCACCCTGCTGCCACAGCTTGCCATCAAACGCCTCGTCAAAATTGGGCTTGCCCTTGCCGATGTAAATCGCGGGCATAGAGGTGAACGCGACACGGTGACTCTTATTTCCGGAGAGAACAATTTTGTTGATGCCTTTGGCGTCGGCATTCATCCACTTTGTCAGCAACTGCCCGGTCGCGCTGGTGACAAAACCGCTCACGACCGGGTCGGTTTCTTTCAACTCACGCCATTTGGCGTTACCCATGGCGGGAATCGGGCCTTGCGCATTGGCGTCTTTTACCGCTTTGACGATGGCCGGATCGGCTGCCCAGGTGGCCGCCTGTTTTTTATACGCATCAATCTTGGGTTGCATCTTGGGCGTGATATCACCCGCCCACGCCGCACCCAACCCAGCCAACAACATCAATCCCCCGACTACCTGACCTGCACGAACCGTGAGTGATAAGAATCGCTTGTTCATTTTTCATCCTCCTAAGTACGCTATAAAAATGAGTCATTGGCCACGCAATTGGCCAAGTATTCGATCGCCACGAATGCGTTTTGACCGCGATTCGCAGCAATGCATTAAATGCCGCTATAAGCTGCATGTATGTCAGCTAGCTGACAATTCATGCACGGGATAGAATCAGTGCTAGGCATCTCCCCCAATCCACCATATTTCTGACAGGTTGCTGATTAATAATGGTATTTTCACATACTGCCGTAGCCGATCTCCTGTCCCGTACCCCCGACCGTGACCGCGAAAGCTTGTTTCAATTGGGCAAAGTGCAAGACTTCGCTAAAGGCGAATTCATCTTCAGCGCCGGTGAAGCCAGCCATCATGTATTTCTATTGTTAAAGGGCCGCATCAAAATCTATCAACCGTCGAGCGGCGGCAAGGAAGCGATTCTGTGGTTTTGCTTTAGTGGCGAGCTATTCGGTTTGGCCGAAGCGGCGCGCGGCGGCGAGCGCGTGGTCAGCGCGCAAGCCTGCGATACGTGCGAAGTGCTGTGCATCCGCCAAGATCAATTCACGACCTTTCTCGAAACACATCCGCAAACCTCCCTCATCATCGTGCAGTTACTGGCGTGCCGGTTGCGCATGCTGAGCGATGTAGTGATCAATCTCATCAGCGATGATGTGCGTACGCGCATCTTAAAAATGGCGCTGCAATTGGGTTCGCGCTGCGGCATTCCTTCGCCGCGCGGCTTGTGCTTGGATATTGCGCTGACCCACCAGGAAATCGCCGACATGATCGGCACTACGCGGCAAACCGTGACCACCACGCTGGGCCAATTGGAACGCGAAGGTTTACTCAGCATCGACCAGCATAAAATCCATATCACCGGCAGCGGATTATTGGCGCAAGTCGGGCACGTGCCGGCCTTGGCTTAGTTCCAAAACAAAAAGGCCAACCGTGAGGTTGGCCTTTTCTATTACCGCAACAACGCTTGCTTATTCGTCGTCGTGCTCGTCTTCGTGATCACCATCATGGTGGTCACCGTCGCGCTTCTTTGTGATGACCATCGTCTTGTCGTTCTGGGTGACGGAGTGCTGGATATTCACAAACAGCTTGCGCGGGTCCTTGCCAAAGTAGATGCCGGTGCCTTCTGCGCCGTTGTCCTTGAGTGAAGCAAACAAGGTCACGCCATCGCTGTAGCCATCACCGTCGCGGTCAGGCTCGGCCACCCAGATATCGGACGGTACGTTGTCCTCGACGATCCACAAACGGCCGTCCGGGCCATTGGCCAGGTTATCCGGGCTCTTGAAGCCGGTGATCTTGTTGGTTTTATCTTCCTTCACCACGTTCACGCCGTGCGCCACGAAGTAGTTGACCTTCGGAGTTTTGCCCAGCGTGATCGACAGCACGGCGCCGTGGCCGCTGGTGTTGGCCGGGTTCGCCACGTCTTCGCAGGTCAGCGCGGCATACAGCGTGTTGCCGATGCGCTCCAAGTCTTCCGGACGGCAGTAAGGCGTCGCGCCAGCGGCCTTGGCGGCCACGCGCGCGTCGATCTGCACTTGGTTCATGTCGAGCGCCACCCAGGTAGCGCTGCCGGTCTTGGCGCCGCCGTCCACTTTCAGGGCGTACAACTGGCCGCTGCTCAGGTCGCCGTAGGTCTCGGGCACGAATTTGTAAATCGCGCCGCCGCGATCTTCATCGATCACATATACATTGCCTTTGGCGTCGATCTCGATGCCTTCATGCGACAGGGAGCCGAGCATGGGGCGAACGGTCACTTTCTTGGCTTTGGTCGGGTCTTTCTTGTCCAACTCGAGTTCATACAGCAAACCGCTCTTGGCGGCGGGAACATCCGGGTCGGGCAGTTGCGCGACAATGGTTTCTTCTGCGAACAGAACGGTGTACCACGGCGTCCACACGATACCGTCCAGCGCTTCCCAGTCGGCGCGCTGCGCAATAATCTTCGACTCGCCGGTCTTCAGATCAATCACGGAGACCGCGCCGCCGGTGAAGGGTGTCACCACGCCCGGTCGCACTTCATGCGTGCGGTACATGTAACGGCCGGCATGCTTGCCAGTCTCGTTCACGGTGTTCATGTCGGGCCAGTCGGCCACGGCGGAACCGTCGCCGTTGCGATAGATGTCGAGCTTGCTTTCGTCGGAAATGATCACTTGCTGATAGCCATCGGGAACGACCCATGGCTCGCTGTTCAGGATCATAGGATCAGCCGTCGATTCGAGGTAAGCGGAACCCGGAATCGGGGTGAAAACCATCGGGCCGTCGGCAAACGCGCTGGCCGACAGCGCAGCACCGATCGCGAGGGCGATTATCTTCTTGGTCATGTCTTGCTCCTTTATTTGCTGGTTGAGTATCAGACTAGCGGTAGGTAAACCATGTGGTTGCTAGGCCACGCACGCATCTTGTCCAATGCCTGTTACAGCTTCGTGAAGCAAACATGAAACATAGGCGTTCTCACACTTTGCATTCCGGATCGAAGGCTTTTCTTGGCGGCTGCCTTTAGCGGGTAAAATAGCCTATTCACATTCGCCGCCCGACTCATGCCCGCCATCGTCCTTACCACCCTCAATGCCCGCTATTTCCATGCCGCGCTCGGCTTGCGCTATCTCGTGGCGAATCTGGGCGAGCTCGAATCTGAAGCGCGGATCATGGAATTCATCTTACAACATAAGCCGGCGGATATCGTCGAGGCGCTGCTCGCGGAAAACCCGCAGATCATCGGCTTCGGCGTCTATATCTGGAACGTGCAGGAGATCACCCAAGTCGTCGCGATGCTGAAGCGCGTCGCACCCGAGGTGATCGTGGTGCTGGGCGGGCCGGAGGTGAGCTACGAGTGCGAAGAACAAGAAATCGTCCAGTTAGCCGATTATGTGATCACCGGCTGGGGTGATGTGAGCTTTGCCCAATTGTGCCGTCAATTGCTCGCAGGTAAGCGACCGATACAAAAAATCCTCGCCGGTGAGCAACCGCCGCTATCCGATATCAAGCTGCCCTACCGGCTCTACAACGACGACGATATCGCCCACCGCTTTTTGTATGTAGAAGCCTCGCGCGGCTGCCCCTTCAAGTGCGAGTTTTGTTTATCCGCGCTGGATAAAACCGCGTGGCCATTCGATCTGGATTTATTCTTGGACGAAATGAGCCAACTCTATACACGGGGCGCGCGCACGTTTAAATTCGTAGACCGCACGTTTAATCTCAATCTCAAGGTGAGTGCGCGCATCTTGGAATTTTTCCTCGCACGCTTGGATGACAAACTCTTCGTGCACTTCGAAGTGATTCCAGATCACCTACCGGACACGCTCAAAACACTCATCGCGCGCTTTCCGCCGGGCACGCTGCAATTCGAGGCGGGCATTCAAACCTTCAATCCCGAAGTGCAAACCCGCATTAGCCGCCGCCAGGACGACGCCAGGGCAGCGGACAATCTGCGTTGGCTGCGCGCGAACTCTAACGCGCACCTCCACGTTGATCTAATCATCGGCTTGCCGGGCGAAGATATGGCGAGTTTCGGCGCGGGCTTCGACAAATTGGTTGCATTGAATCCGCATGAGATACAAGTGGGGATATTGAAGCGCCTGCGCGGCACGCCTATCGTGCGCCACACCGAAACGTACGGCATGCGCTATAGCCCGTATCCTCCCTATACCGTACTGGCAACCAGTTGTATCGATTTCCCCACCATGCAGCGTCTGACGCGCTTCGCGCGCTATTGGGACATGATCGCAAATTCCGGGCGATTTCCCGCTGCCTTGGCGCTGATCTTGGGCGATGCACCGTTCGCGCGGTTTTTATCGCTCGCCGATTGGCTCTATGCCGAAACCCGGCAAACGCACCAGATCGCACTCGATCGTTTGTACGACTTGGTGCATGCGGGTTTAGTCACAAACATGGGGTGTTCGAATGAAGCAGCCACGCAAGCCCTGGCGCGGGATTACACAAGCAGCGGTGCGCGAGGCGCACCGTTATTTCTCAAACAGGGGAAATCAAACGCGGATAAAACGGAAAAATCCAAACCGGTAAATCAAGCCACTCGGCAATTACGGCATCTGGCGGGTTAGAACCCCATCACCTTTTTCAAATCGAAACCCCACTTCGCGACATCTTCCAGCCCCTCTATTCCATCTTGCGAACGGCTCAGATCGATCACTTCCATCTTGATCGGGCCATTCGATTTGGTCGAGAAAAATACTTTGACCTGAGGGGTGAGCAGACTTTTATCCGACTGATCGGTAATCACAGCCAGCCTTCCGGATTTTAAGCGTACCAGCGAACCGGCGGGATAAATGCCGATGGTTTTTACGAAGGCCTGAAACACGGTCTCATCGAAATGGCCGTTGCGCCATTCTGCCATGCGCTTGATCGATTCTGCCGGATCCCATCCGTGCTTGTATGGCCGGTTAGAAGTAATCGCATCATACACATCACACACCGCGCCCATGCGTGCATGCAAGGTGATCGCATCGCCGGATAGACGCTCAGGGTAGCCACTGCCATCCATTTTTTCGTGATGATGCAAACACACATCGAGCGAAATCGCATCGCTCACCTGTGCCTTTTTTAAGATTTCCCAACCCTGCATCGGATGGTTTTTCATGATAGTGAACTCCGCGTCGGTGAGTTTCCCCGGCTTGTTCAACACCTCCAGCGGCATGCCCATCTTACCCACATCATGCAACAAGCCCGCCAAGCCCACTTGGTGAAGTTCTTCGCCGGTCATCCCCATCTGCTTGCCGAGCGATGTCATCAACACACACACCGCCACGGAATGCATATAGGTGTAATCGTCTACCGTTTTCAAACGTACGATGGACAACAACGCTCCAGCGTTACGTTCGATCGATTGGTTGATCTCATCCACCAAAGGCGCAATCGCACTGATATCGACCGCCTTACCCAAGCGCGCTTCGCTAAATAAATTCGTCACCGCAAGCTTGGCCTTGCCCTGGATCTGCTTTGCTTGTTCGATCTCTCGTTCATATGACACACGCGGAACGGGCGGCGGCATTTGCTTCTGCGCCACTGACGCAGGCACAGTGGATTTTGCTTTGCGTGCTGGCGCGGATTCGACATCCAGCCCCTTGTCGGTATCGATCACCAAGTCCGGCACACCGCTTTCTAAAAGCGCCTGCAAGTCTTCTGTTTTGGCGAGTTTGAACGAGGAGCGCCAGAAGGGATGATCCATCCAACGTCCACCCAGCGTTTGGATGAACATGCCCAAGCGTAATTGTTTAATCGGTATTTTTTTTAGCATTTATCAATTTGACCGTACTACGAGAGACGTTTCATATCTAACCCTCCCCCTTATTACGGCTCGAAAACCCTATTTCTTTAACCTGAATCCCCTTCCAAACAATATGGATTTCAGCATTAATTCAAACGCTTAAACAATCTTTATATGCGTTAAAGCTTGACTAATTGGGTATACTTTAACCATGGATCAAACTGCTTTTTCCATTTTAAAAAACCGCAACTACCGCTGGTGGTTTACCGGTCAGGCCGCGTTTCTGCTCGGCAATAAGGCGCAAAGCGTCGCGGTGACCTGGCTGGCCTATTCCCTCACCGGCTCTGTCACCATTCTGGGCGTGGTGGCGGCACTTACTATGCTGCCTTACCTGATATTGGGCCCGGTCGGCGGCTGGTTGGCTGATCGTTTCGACGAGCGTAAATTGGTCATGCTGACGCAAGGATCGTTTT
Source organism: Burkholderiales bacterium (assembly GCA_018781585.1). Lineage (GTDB taxonomy): Bacteria > Pseudomonadota > Gammaproteobacteria > Burkholderiales > Thiobacteraceae > RBG-16-58-11. Next base: position 10,833 of record JADMJT010000025.1, on the reverse strand, counting down.
CCCTGCTCGCCCTCAGCATGGCGGCTTTGCACGCCGCCGGGCTGATGAACATCGCCTTGCTGCTGCCTTTCGCGCTGGGCATCGGCCTGATCAGCGCGCTGGATGCGGGCCCCCGCCCCGCGTTGGTACAGCGCATCGTCGGTGACCGCGCCTTAATGCCGAAAGCAGTAGCACTGAATGCGATTGCTTTCCATGTCTCGCGTTTTGCTGGCCCGGCCATCGCGGGCATGGTGTTAGCACTGGCAAACGAATGGGTGTGTTTTTTATTGAATGGCTTGGCGAGCCTGCCGCTCATATTCATCCTCGCCCGGATGCGTCCGGCACGCGAAGCGCACAGCACGCATAAGCCCGGTTTGCTGCAAGGCTTCGCCTACGCCGCGGGCCACCCGGAGACGCGCACGCTCTTGCTTGCCTTCTTTTGCGTGGGCTTGCTCACCTCGCCTTATATTCTGTTGCTGCCCTATTTCGCCAAGGAAGTCTTCGCGGGCGATGCGTCCTACTACGGCTTTTTATTCGCCGCTTCCGGCTTGGGCTCGCTCGCGGCCAGCTTCACCATCGCGCTGCGCCGTCCGGTGCATGACCTGCCCCGCGCCACGCTCATCGCATTTAGCCTCGCCGCTTTGCTGATCGCCGCATTCGCCAGCACCACCAAAATCGCACTTGCCCTGCCGCTGCTCACGATGGCGGGCTTTGGCTTCACCTACGGCGCGATCTCGCTCAACACGCGCATCCAACTCACCGTACCGCTGGCGGTGCGCGGCCGTGTGCTAGCGCTCATCGCCACGACGGGGCTGGGTGCGATGCCGATTGGCAGCCTGCTCGTCGCCTCGGTTGCAGACACCTTCGGCACGCAATTGGCGGTAGCCACCGGGGCTGTCACCACCTTTCTCTTCATGGTGTGGCTCAAGCAGCGACATCACACCGCTCCCCTTTTAGTCGAGACGAGACCACGATGAATTTCCTCACCACCACGGCATTATTTATAGCAACGGCAGTCGCGGAGATCATCGGCTGCTATTTGCCGTATCTCTGGCTGCAAGACCGCGCGCCGGTCTGGGTGCTCGCCCCTGCCGCGCTATCGCTCGCGGTATTCGTCTGGCTGCTAAGCCTTCACCCTGCGGATGCCGGACGCGTGTACGCGGCCTATGGCGGCGTGTATGTGGCCACCGCGCTGGTCTGGCTGTGGCTGGTCGACGGTGTGCGCCCGCACTTTTGGGATATCACCGGTGCGCTGGTCGCGATGGCGGGCATGGCGATCATTATGTTTGCACCGCGCGGCTAGCGCGCTAGCAAATCATTTGCCGATGCGCAGCAAACACCACGAATAATTTTCCAGGATCATTCATACTTAAAATTAAAACTAAGGTACAAAACGATATGCCATTTACAGAACAGCGCGTGATTTCAATCCGCAAATGGTCCGACAAGACTTTCAGTTTTACCACCACCCGACCCGATGATTTCCAATTTGAAAATGGACAGTTTGTCACCGTTGGGCTGCGGCATAACGGCAAACTCATCGCGCGCGCCTATTCCATCGTCTCGACCAACGACGTGGATTATTTAGAATTTCTCAGCATCCATGTGCCTGATGGTCCCTTCACCAGCCTGCTGGTGAATGTGCGCGAAGGCGAAGGAGTATTGATCAACAGCAAGCCCACCGGCTCACTCACGCTCAAATACATACAACCTGGCCGCAATCTATACCTGCTGTCGACCGGAACCGGGCTTGCGCCATTTGTTTGCCTGATACGTGATCCGGAGGTGTACCAGCATTACGAGAAGGTGATTCTCGTGCACACCGTTCGGACACAAGGCGAGTTAGCGTATCGGGATGAGATCAATGCGCTGACCAATGACCGCTTGCTGTATGTGCCAACGGTGACACGCGAACCATTCGAAACCACCGAGCGTGTTACAGACTTGTTTCGCTCGGGCACGCTCTTCTCCAAATTGGCCCTACCCGCAGCCGACCCGGCGCATGATCGTGTGATGCTCTGCGGCAATCCGCACATGCTCTTGGAAATGCGGGCGTATCTGGAGGCAAATGGCTGGACCATGACAAACTACAAGGGGGTCGGCAACTTTACCGTGGAGAAGGCTTTCGTGCTGCACGACGGCGGTTAATCCGGTATCAGAGCCGCCTTCGGTACACGCGCTTAAAAGCCATGCGCGACATTGCATCTCTAGCGATTTGTACTAGCATGAAAAGTATCCCCATCCCCTTTTTTAATACCCGGGCACGAGGATAGGCGCCTGACGCTAAGCAAAATTCACTCCGGCGATCCAAGCGCCCTACACGGCTTAATTCAGAAACGAGGTCATCATGAAAGACGTTAATGTAAATCTATCCGGCGTGGACATGAACTACCAAATGGCCAGCCAGATCGCATACGCCATCGCGCATGAAATCAACGGCAAGGAACCCGTTGTGGTCGCATGGCATGACAAGGCACAGTCGCGTATGTCTCCGGTAATCGAGGGGGGCGACATCAACACACGCTGGCACGACTACGGCGAAAGCCATGGTGGGCAATTAGAGGTTGATATCAACGGTGAATACGATTTCATTTTCACCGACTCCGGGCAATACGAAAGTGGCTTTCCCAGCCCTTACGTCAGCGTGCATGACGCCCAGGGACAAGAATTCCTATGCCAGATAAACGCCCTCAAGAATCCCCAAAAGCCGACCGAGGATGCGTGTGTCAAGCTGAATGATATCGGCATGGAGCTTTAGCAAAACCGGCAGCGGGCTTCGCAATCTCACGCGCGAAGCCGTGCATCATAACAATATCTGATCAAATGGCTCAGGAGGTCATCATGACATGCAATGTCGGCGGTATTGATCGCATTGGCCGCATCGTACTGGGCATCGTGTTGCTGCTTGTCGGGTTGGCGGCTCCCATCGAAATGACATGGCGGATACTGGTGCTAATCGTCGCGGCCATCGCGCTGCTAACGGCGACCGTGCGCTTTTGCCCCGCCAATGCGATTTTTGGGATTAATACCTGCGCAGCTGGAAAAAAGTAGAACGCTGAACCTTGTGACCTTTTGTCATCTCCGAAGAAAGGAGAATCAAATGAACGCCATCGACCGCATGACGCAATACCTCACCGAGCACCATGTTCCATTTGAATTAGTCTCGCACAGGCATACCGCAACCAGCCGCCAGGCGGCCGTGGCTGCCGGTATCGGGAGCCGTCGCTTGGTCAAGGCGGTGCTGTTGGAGGCGCCCGAGTGTTACCTGGCAGCCATGATCCCGGCCGATGAGCAAGTACGACTGGGCAAGTTAAGCAAGGATTACGGCAAGCCGTTCCGTCTGGCGACCGAAGACACCGTACGCAAGCTGTTTGACGGTTGTGATCCGGGTGCTGCGCCCGGCTTGCCCATTGCCTGGGGGGTGGAGACGGTGTGGGAAGACGATTTGCTGGCCCAGCCCGATCTGTACCTGGAAGCCGGCGATCACGAGCGCCTGATTCACGTGCAAACGCAGCACTTGCGCGAGATGCTGCAGGATATGACACATTGTCATTTCGCCCAGCCGCATACCTGGCATTAGAAATGCGTTGCCGGAGCGTATTCAGTCACACTAAAGACGAGAGAAGCAATCATGGAAACGCTGGAGAACCTGCATTTCGATCGAACCGGTTTCCTGAATGATCCGGCGCAGTGGAATGAAGCCATAGCGGAGGAAATCGCCCGGCAGGATGAGGTAGGACCGCTCACCCCAACCCACTGGCAGATCATCCGCTATCTACGGGAAAGCTGGATCAATCGCCATGCGCTGCCCTCGATGTCCCATACCTGCCATCTGGTGGGGCGCGATCCCGCGTGCATGGAAGCGCTGTTCCACGGCCCGCGCGAAGCCTGGCGCATTGCCGGCCTGCCTGATCCGGGAGAAGAAGCCCGCGCCTACATGTAGGGTGAGTCTGCTGCTGTCCGGGAAGCGATCGCAACCCGGATTGTCGCCTCCCGCGACGCCGGATAGTCCGGCGAGGAGGATGACCATGAACGCCATCGTTCGAAATGCGCTGCTGTCTACCGTGATCCTGTGCTGCGCGAATCTGCTTCATGCGCTTGAGAACGAAGCGCCGCGTGACGCCAACGGCAGGGTGATCCTCCAGGGCCCGGTTGAAAGCGGCATCTACTCTCAAGTGCATATCATTTCGGAATCGGTTGGCGTGTTCGCCATTTTGCCGACCACCATTGTCGACTCGGAGATCGAAGCGCCGGTGTGCGTAAGCACATCCAGCCGCAATCTCACCCTGCGCGCCAACGTGCTCAACTGCGCGCTGTGTATCGAATTCACCGACGGCTTCCTGCTAGACATCACCATCGCCGACAACCTATGCATGGGCCAAGGCACGAATCGCCCTGACATACTGGGCTGGTAGCCGTGCTGGATTCCCGTGTCGTATCGCGCGCGTCAACATCAACTACCATTTGTGTTTTTAGGAGCAGCGCACCCTATGGCCCGGTTATGCTAGCGCCAAGATGCTCAGCGTAAATTTTTCCAATATGAACAAAATAAAATTCTACCCGCCGCTGCTCACCTTGCTGCTCATCATGACGATGCTAGCGTTGCACTACACCTTGCCGCAGCCGCTACTGATCAGCCCACCGTTTAATGCGCTTGGTTTTGTCTTGATTGCTGGCGGCGTGTCGATGAATCTGTGGTCGGCCTGGTGGTTTAAAAATAATCAAACCACCATCGACCCGCACGGCAATGCCATCTATCTGGCGCAGGAAGGGCTGTATCGCGTCAGCCGAAACCCGATGTATCTCGGCATGTTTATCACGTTGCTGGGCGTGAGCATTTATTTGGGCAGTTTGGTATCGTTCCTGGCGCCACCCTTATTCGTGTGGATCGTCACGCTGCGTTTTATCGGCCGCGAAGAACAAGCGTTGCTGGATTGTTTCGGTGATGAATACGTGCAATATAAAGCGCGCGTTCGGCGCTGGATTTAATGACTTCACGTGGCGACAGAAAACGCCAAGCCACCTTCACCTCTCTAGACTGTCGCTAAGTAATTTATTTTTCGCCAAAAAATGGTCGGGTAGCTCGCATTGGCGCTTGCAAAGCGTCACCCATTGACTATGTTGAGTCCATGTCATCGTGCGCTTACTGTGCCATCGCGATACTGTAGCTGTAGCCATAGCCATTCCATAATGTCATATACAACTGATACATTCAGGCGCGACAAAGCGGAGGATCGACGATGAACCTTAAAGAACTCAGTATCGCGACGTTCAACCTGTACAACCTCAACGAACCCGGCCGCGCAATTTATACGGACAAGGATGGCTGGAGCCAGGCCGAGCATGATCTCAAGATAGCCTGGACCGCGCGGCAACTGACGGTTCTGAAATCAGACGTTTTCGGCTTCCAGGAATTGTGGCACGCCGCCTCGCTAACCAAGGCGCTCAACGCCGCGGGCATAGCAAATGAATACGACCTATTGACGCCACCCAATGCCGATGGCGGGAAGATTGCCTGCGCGGCGATTGTGCGCCAGGGTTTACTCAGCGGCGACCCAGAATGGATCAGTGCATTTCCGGACAAGTTCGTACTCCAAACAAGCGGCGACGATCCGCAGACGCCCGCGATCGATGTGAACATTCGCGGCTTTTCCAGGCCGGTGCTTCATTTCACGATCAAGCCGCGCACCAATGTTCCGGATGTTCATGTCTATGTATGCCACTTCAAGTCAAAAGGCCCGACCAAAGTGCATACGGAGCCTTGGTTCAAGGCCAACAAGACGAGCTATGGCAAACACGCCACCGCGCTGGGCGCTGCGCTATCGACCATTCGCCGCACTGCCGAAGCCGCCGCGCTGCGCTTCTTATTATCGGAACAGATGAAAGGGAGCGATACACCAGTGATCGTGCTCGGCGACATCAATGATGGCCAACACAGCAACACTCAGAATATCCTGACCGAGCAACCGAAATACTTGGTCGGCGACTCGGTGGGCGGCGGCGATGTCGCGCTCTATACCGTACAAACCCTGCAGGAATACCGCGACACACGCGACGTTTATTACACCCATGTCCATCAGGATATCCGCGAGTCGCTCGATCATATCCTGGTCAGCCAGGAGTTCTACGACAATAGCCGGAAGCGGATTTGGCTATTCGATGGCATGGCGGTGAACAACGATCACCTCAATTTCGACAAGCACAAAGAAGATGGCACCAACGACCACGGCATCATCCGCGCTGTTTTCAAATACAAGCCAAAGCAAACAGATGCGTAGGTAGCTTGGGGGGCAGGAGACGCTGACACGATACGGTCGTCTATACTGAAAGCGATTCTCTTTCAGTACAGGAGGACGATATGACCACGCGCACAATGCCTGTTTGGAGCCCGGCGGAACTGCACCGGCATCTGGACGAGGGCAGCCGGTTCTCCATCCTGGACGTACGTAATCAGGACGAGTTCGATGCCTGGAAAATCGAGGGCAAGGGTCCGATCGAGACGCTTAATATTCCCTATTTCGATCTGCTGGACCTGGAGGAAGAAGACGAAGAAATCGCCGCGGCGGTTGCTCGCGCGGTTCCGAATCGGCTAGGTGACAGGTTGCCTCGGAGCGGACCCATCCTGGTAGTGTGCGCCAAGGGCGACACATCGACCCACGTTGCCGAAGGGCTACGGCGGCTTGACTATCAGGCACTCAATCTGGAAGGCGGCATGGCGGCCTGGGGCGACCACTACGAAATGCGGGCCGTCGAGGAGACCGGACGGCTCACCATTCTCCAGATCAGCCGTCCGGCACGGGGCTGCCTCAGCTACCTGCTGGCCAGCGGCAGCGAGGCCATGGTGGTCGATCCCGCGCGCCACATCGAGACCTACACCCGAATTGCCAACGAGCGCGGCTGGCGCATTACGACTGTGTTCGATACCCATCTTCAGGCCGACCATCTGAGCGGCGGAGTGGCCCTGGCGCGGGCACTGGGGGTGGACTACTGGCTGCATCCCTATGACAGCATTCATCCCGACGACCTGCTACCCGCGACTTTTTCCTTCCGTTATCTGGAGGACGAAAAGACCTTTACGCTGGGTGAAGTGAAAGTCCGCGCACTCCATCTCCCCGGCCACACCCTTGGTATGATCAATCCGCTGATAGACGACCACTATCTGCTGACCAGCGATACGCTGTTCATCGACTCGGTCGGCCGGCCCGACCTGGGCGGCCGGGCAAAGACCTGGGCGCCCCTTCTCTACCGCTCGCTGCAACGGCTGCTGACCTTGCCCGACCATACCGTCGTGCTTCCTGCTCACTTCAGCCACATGCACGAGGCCGACGATCAAGGTTGCTACCGCGCCAGCATCGGCACTCTGCGCAACCACAACGAGGGGTTGCGCATGTTAAGCCAGGGACTAGCTGCATTCAGCGCATACATCTTGAGTAATCTGCCGGAACATCCGCCGTCCTACGACGACATCCGGCGGGTAAACACGGGCCTGATCGAGGTGGATGAAGCGAAAGCCAGCGAGCTGGAGCTCGGTCGGAACCAGTGCGCCCTCTCACACGGCAAAGCAGGGCGGCGTCTCGCGGCGTAGGAATACGCAGGTCGGTCGGCGGAAGAAGACCTTCAGCCGCATCGTCCATGCCCAGTCCCAGGTAGTCCAGCCTTGGGGACGCCAAAGACAAAGGCCTCGGTTCGTCTGACCGTGGCCTTTGTATCTTGTTTCTCCTATCGGTATTCGAACCCAATGGCCGCCGTAGGGCCCGAGATTATCGAATCACCCCACTCACTCGATAATGTGGTGTACAGGAAGCTTGGTCATGTGCCATTCACCTGTCTTCGCATCGTACTGAGACGCGGTGAAAGCATGCCACTCGGCATCGTCCAGTTTTGGATAATCACCACGGTAGTAGTACCCCGGCCACCGGGTCTCCTGCCTGAACAGCGTGTGCCTGAGCACGGCTTCCGAGGTCCAGACCCGGTGATTGAGCTCCCAGGCTCGCAGGAGCTGGTGGAGATCCTCGGCACCGATATGGTCGAGATCCTCCTTCAGCATGTTCAGAAGCTCGAGGCCCCGGTTGAGCATCGGTTCGCTGGTCATATAGAAGGTGCTGATGCCACCGACGTACTCATCCATGATCTTCTCCAGCCTCTGCAGCCCTTGGAGAGGAGAAATGTAGCTCGGCGCCACGCTCCCGGCGACGATCTCGTTCCTGCCGATTTCGTAGTTATCCAGCGGCTTGAAGATTTCCTCCTGGAGCATCCTGATCTGCGTTTCGTCCACCTGTGGCGTGTTCCCGGCCATCTCCATGACATACCTGACCGCCGCCTTTCCCGCGATCCTGCCTTCGGTAAAGGAACCTGACGAAAACTTGTGGGCGGAACCGCCAATCGTGTCCCCGGCACCGAACAGCCCTTCGACCGTCGTCATCCGGTTGTATCCCCACTGATAATCATCGGGCGCGCAGTCCTCCGGCCCGCTTGCCCATGCGCCGGAACAGGTGGCGTGAGAACCCATGACGTAGGGTTCGGAAGTAATCAGCTCGGACGGTTTTTCCTTGGGATCGATGTTCTGTGAAGCCCAGACAACCGCCTGGCCGATCGTCATGTCGAGAAAATCCTCCCAGCCGATGTTCTCCTTCTCTTTGGTATCGAGCACTTCCTGTGTATGCATGTAAATGGGGCCTCTGCCGGCCTTGATCTCCTGCAGCATGGCATGATTGCGCAGGCAGGTCGGCATCGGTTTGATCTCCGCATATTTGCCGACGAGGGATTTGATTTCCTCGAACCGGGCGGCCTCGTAGTTGTCGCCGTAGGCATTGGTGGCATAGGCCTTGAGCAGCAGGAACCAGGCGCCGACCGGGCCATAACCATCCTTGAAGCGGGCGAGAACGATTCGGTTCTCCATCTGGATCATTTTGGCGCCTGCGCGCAAGACGAGGCCGTAGGCCGAAGCGCTGCTCCAGGGCGCATACCAGGTTCTTCCCATCCCTTCACCGACCGACCTGGGCCTAAAGATGTGCGAAGCGCCGCCGGCGGCCACGATGACCGCTTTCGCCCTGAAGACGTAAAAACATCCATCACGGACGCTGAAGCCGACGGCGCCGGCGACCCGGTTGGGACGCACCTTGTCCATCAGCAGATGAGTCACCATGATCCGGTTATGCACTTCGCTGGCGGACTTCCTGGCGGCCTCGGCGATGATCGGCTTGTAACTCTCGCCGTGAATCATGATCTGCCATTTGCCTTCTCTCTGATACCTGCCGGTCTCCGGGTTCATCATGATCGGCAGACCCCATTCCTCGAACATGTGGACAGTGGCATCGACATGGCGGGCGATGTCGAAGATCAGGTCCTCTCGCACCAGCCCCATCAAATCACCGCGTGCGTAGCGCACAAAGTCCTCCGGCCGGTTCTCGCCCCAGCGCAAGCCCATATAGCAATTGATCGCCGACAGGCCGTGGGCAACGGCGCCGCTGCGCTCGATGTTGGCCTTTTCGACCAGGGTGATCTTCAGGTTCCGTCCCCAGTATCTGGATTCGTAAGCGGCGCCGCAGCCGCCAAAGCCGCCGCCTATGACGAGAATGTCGGTATCGACGAACCGGGTTTTTCTGGATGAGAACAGGCCCATGGCGTCACCCCTGTTTCGGCTCGAAAGGCGGCAGGGTGGGAAGCGTTTCCACCATGAGTGCCGTGGGCTCGTGCGCGAGCATCGGAGCGCTCAGGGCCTGTGCGTCGGACACCGCATAATCGGATGGCGCCTTGATGGAACCCCAGGGGGTGGTCCGTATCGGGAATGTGAATTCTTTCACCCGCCCGTCCCGGTATCGGATCTTCCAGGAGATCGTTCCCTTGGCCTCTTCCCTGAGCACCCTGACGCTGTGGCCCAGCGGGGCGAAGTCCGCATAGCCGCGGACATCTATCGCATGCTGCGGGCAGGCCTTCACGCATGAGTAGCACTCCCAGCAGAAATTGGGCTCGATGTTGTAAGACCTTCTGTAGACCGTGTCGATGTGCATGATGTCGGAAGGACAGATATCCACGCACTCTCCGCAGCCGTCGCAGCGCGTCATGTATGTGAATGTGGGCATCGCTCACCTCCCGCCGTTGTGGGCGTTGGCAGATCCGACGAACCGTTTGCCTCCTCGACCCTTCTCTGCAAGGCCACTACGGGCTTGTAGAACATATGGGCGAACTTGGACCAGGGAACGGACACAAAGAGCAGCGTCGTGAAGAAGATGTAGAGGCCGGCGAAGGCCTTGGTTGCCGCAGCGTTCCCCGCCATCGCCACCAATTCGAATAGCAGCGCGAACGTTAGGCTTGCAAGGAGCGTCACGATGAACAGGTCTGCACGCACCAGCCGCCAGGGTGGATGGCCGTCATGAACGACGTTGACCCTGAGTAGGAAGAAAAACCAGTAACCCCCAACGAGCGCCATCACGACGCCGATGTTCCACAGGATAGGTAGGATAACCGGCGTACGCGTGTCTATGGGATAGAAGAATACCATCACGATGGTAGTGATCAGATAGAGCACGAAGCCATAGAACATCAGCGCATGGGAAATCCTTCTGTGCTGGTTGCAGAACTCGCTGAAGGTTGCGATGTCGTGTGCGAGTGTCTTGGTTGCAATGGCAGCCCTATCCGCTGCGCTGAGTTCCAGCTTTGCCGCAGCCTTTAGCTGCTGCCTCTCCCGCAGGAAGAATGTGAGCTTTTTGTCACGAAGAAGATCGAATACCGTTCCAATCGCAACCGCGAGCACCATCAAAACAATGTAGCCCTGCATGAGGTCAGGGGAAACGAAAGCGGTCAGCGGGGTGAATGGATTGGTAGTGAACATCATGCCTCCCAATGCCAGCCGGC
>JADMJT010000119.1 GCA_018781585.1 Burkholderiales bacterium | reverse complement strand
AGCTAACAGCGCCCAATCACTGAAGCACGCAGCTTGACCCAAGTTTAGACCATGCGCGTCGAAAAGGTTTTCGTGGGCCAACTGATTTTTCCAAGCGGTAGTATCACACCGCCTGTCCCGCCACCCAAGCAGACGACCACGCCCATTGGAAATTGTAGCCGCCGAGCCAGCCGGTGACGTCGACCACTTCGCCGATGAAAAACAGCCCCGGCGCCGCTTCCGCTTCCATGTTTTTGGAGTTGAGCGCGCGCGTATCCACGCCGCCCAGCGTGACTTCGGCCTTGTTGTAGCCCAGCGTACCCGCGGGCATCAAGGGCCAGCCCTGCAAGGCCTGCGCGATGGCATTGATCTGCTTGTTGGAATACTCCGCCATCGGTTTCGTCCAGCCGTGAAGCTGGCACCACTCTTGCGCAAAACGGCGCGGCATTTTTTCTGCAAGCAGATTCGCAAGCAGCGTTTTTGCGTGCCGATGTTCTTCTAGCCAATCGAGGGCATCTAGACCCGGTAGAAGATTGATTGCGATCGGCTGCTTTTTGGCGCCAGACGCCGCGTATTCCTGCATCTGCCAGTAGCTGGAAATCTGCAAAATCGCCGGACCGGATAAGCCGCGATGCGTGATCAGCACCTGTTCGCGAAAAGTCTGCTTGCCACCGACCACTTTGGTCATGGCATCGATAGACAAACCGGAGAGCGGCTGTAAGGGCGTCAAAATTTCCGGGGCCAAGGCCAGCGGAACCAAAGCCGGCTTGGGTGGGATGACAGGCAAGCCGAATTGTTCCGCGATCCGATAGCCAAAAGGCGTGGCGCCCAGCTTGGGCGCGGCCAAACCGCCGGTGGCGATCACCAGTGATTGGCAGTGAAAATTGCCCAGGGTGGTGTTAACGCTAAAACGTGCGTCATTCTCGCTTGTCTTTGGTTGTACGTGCTCAACCGTACACGGCATGGCCCATTGCACGCCGCTTTGATCGCATTCGCGTTTGAGCATATCGATGATGTGCTTCGCGCTGTCGACGCAAAATAGTTGGCCATGCTCGCGTTCTTCAAACGGAATGCGATGGCGCTCGACTAGCGCGACAAAATCGTGCTGCGAATATTGCGCCAGCGCCGAGCGGCAAAAATGCGGATTCTGCGAGAGAAAGTTGGTTGCGCTCACTTCACGGTTAGTGAAGTTGCAGCGCCCGCCGCCGGAGATGCGGATACGTTCGCCGAGCTTGTCGACATGTTCGATTAACAACACTCGCCGCCCGCGCTGCCCCGCTTGGGCTGCGCACATCATGCCGGCTGCGCCAGCGCCGATGATGATGACGTCAAAGTGCATAAGGCGTGTAACCACGGATACACACAGATAAACACAGATGAATGCAAAAGCGGGTCAATGCGGGGTAGACCACCTGAACGAGTCCGTCGCACAACACTAACATCTGTGTTTATCCGTGTTCATCCGTGGCTAAGTGTTTGAATCCACATTGCGCTGCAACCAATACTCCAGCAACGCCAGATGCCACAATTTGCTGCCTTGAATCCGTGTGTGATAGCGCTCGGGTGCTGCCAGTAATTTTTCCACATAAGCGCGTTGGTACAGCCCGCGCTCGCGGCAGGCTTGCGAGTTGAGAATGTCTTGCATGAAATTAAAAAAATCGCCGCGCACATGTTTCAGCGCGGGCATGGGGAAATAGCCTTTGCTGCGGTCGATCACGCGATCCGGCACCAAGCCGCGTGCGATGCGTTTTAACACATGCTTGCCGCCGGATTGCAGTTTTAGCTCCGGTGGCATCTGCGCTGCCAGTTCCACCAATTCGTGATCGAGAAAAGGCACGCGCGCTTCCAAGCCCCAAGCCATGGTCATGTTGTCCACGCGCTTTACCGGGTCGTCGGTGATGAGCATGGTGGCATCCATGCGCAGCACTTGATCGAGAAAGGTATCTGCTTCTGGCGCGTTCAGATAAGTGTTGACGGTCTGTGCAGTGTAATCCATGCCATGGTAGGCCGGCATCACGGTTTGCAGATATTCGTCGTGATCGCGGTCGAAATAGTGGCGGCGAAAGCGATCCAAAGGGGTACCGGCGGTATCTTCTTGCATCAGGCCATACCAGTAGTAACCGCCGAAAATCTCATCTGCGCCCTGGCCGCTTTGCACCACTTTGACTGACTTTGAGACTTGCTCTGCCAGGAGATAAAACGCCACCGCATCTTGGCTCACCATGGGCTCGGCCATATTGTCCACGGCTTCCGGCAGGCGCTTTAGTACCTCGCTGTTGGCAATATGAAACTGATGATGGCGCGTGCCGAAATGTTCGGCCACTAAATCGGAGTACTCGAATTCGTGCCCGCGTTCCTCCGGCTGATCTTCGAAGCCGACCGAGAACGTGAGCAGATCGGGCACATCCTGTTCGGCCAGCAGCGCCACCAGCAAACTCGAATCCAGCCCGCCAGAGAGCAGCACGCCAACTTTCACATCGGCGATGACTAAGCGTTTTTTGACCGCGGCTTTGAGGCTGGCGTGGATCGCCTCGATCCACTCCGGCTCACTTAATGGGGTGGCGGGGCGTTGTGCGCGCAGATTCCAGTAGCAACGCGGCGTCACTGTGCCGCGTGGATCGATGGTGAGCGAGGTGGCTGGGGCCACTTTTCGAATGCCCTTGAGGATGGTGCGCGGCGCGGGCACTACCGCATGCAGGGTGAATTGATGATGCAGCGCTACCGCGTCGATGTGCGTATCCACGCCGCCTGCCGCCAACAGCGCTTGGGTGGTGGAAGCGAAGCGCACGCATTGTTTATCTTGGCTGTAATACAGCGGCTTGATGCCGAGACGGTCGCGCGCCAGGAACAGCGATTGCGCCTTGCGATCCCAAATAGCGAAGGCGAATGCGCCATGCAGATGCTCCGCGCAGGCCTCGCCCCATTCGGCATAGGCTTTGAGAATCACTTCGGTGTCGCCATCGGAAAAAAATTGATAGCCCTTGGCATGCAGTTCGATGCGCAGCTCGGGGTAGTTGTAGATGGTGCCGTTGAAGACCAGCGCCAAGCCGAGTTGGTCATCCACCATCGGCTGATTCGATAGGGGGGATAAATCAATGATCGCCAAACGCCGGTGGCCGAAGGCCAGCGGGCCATCAAAGTAAGTGCCGGAAGCATCCGGCCCGCGCCGCGCCAGACGTGCGGTCATGCGCTCGATCAATGCGCGTTCGGGCGTTTGGCCGTCGAATCTAAATTCACCTGTTATGCCGCACATAGTTGTTCATCCTTGTTCTGTAGCGCTGGCTTCCAGCCGGCATGCCGGCAGGGATGCCGGCGCTACACCGTCCATAACGGCGGCTCATCCATCAGCGCGATTTGTTCGCGCAACTCCAAGATCCGATCCTGCCAATAATGTTGCGTATTGAACCAGGGAAAGGCGTGGGGAAAAGCCGGGTCGTCCCAGCGCCGCGCAAGCCACGCTGCATAGTGTATCAAGCGCAGCGTGCGCAGCGCTTCCAGCAGATGCAGCTCGCGCAGATCGAATTCGTAGAAATCTTCATAGCCCGCCAGCACGTCGCCCAGTTGGCGGCTCATCGAGGCGCGGTCGCCGGAGAACAGCATCCATAAATCCTGCATCGCCGGCCCCATGCGGCTGTCGTCAAAATCGACGAAGTGCGGCCCGTCATCCGTCCACAACACATTGCCGGCATGGCAATCGCCGTGCAGCCGTAACGGGCGCACTTTACCCGCGCGTTCATAGCAGCGTTGCACACCTTCCAGCGCCTGTTCGATCACGCTGCGATAAGTGTCGGCAATGTCGGCGGGGATCCAATGATGGTCGCGCAGAAAATGCCACGGCTCGATGCCGAAACTTTCGATATCCAAAGCCGGGCGATGTTGAAACGGTTCGAGCGCGCCGATGGCGTGAATCCGCCCGATGAAGCGGCCCATCCATTCCAAGGTTTCGGCTTTGTCGAACTCCGGCATGCGCCCGCCGCGCCGCGGGTATAGCGCGAAGCGAAATCCGGCATGGGTGTGCAGCGTGGCGCCGTTCAGCGCGAGCGGCGCTACCACTGGAATTTCCTGTTCCGCCAGGGCGGCGACGAAGGTGTGTTCTTCCAGAATGGCGGCATCCGGCCAGCGCCCCGGCCGGTAAAACTTCGCCACCAGCGGCAGCCCGTCTTCTATGCCCAGTTGATACACACGATTTTCGTAGCTGTTGAGCGCGAGCAAGCGCCCATCGCCGCGCAAACCCACGCTATCCAGGGCATTCAGCACGCAATCCGGAGTGAGGGTGGCGTAAGGGGGGCTGTCGGTAGTTTGCATGGCCGACATTGTATGCGATGACTAGGCGCAAACGGGATTCGCTCCGCTAGGATTCTTCACCCAATAAGCGCCGTTTCTCCACCGCAGGCAGGCGTTTAATCGCATGCTCGCGTTTGAGTGCCGCACTATGGTTCTCCGTGGTTTCTTGATACGCCAATTCCACCGGCAAGCGTCCGCGCGTGTACTTCGCTCCCTTGCCCGCGTTGTGGGTAGCGAGGCGCGCAGTAACATTGGTAGCGATACCGGTGTAGAGCGTGCCGTCGGCACAGCGCAAGATGTAGACGTGCCATTCAGGCATGAGGGTGGGTTCGTGTGGGTGAACGCGCTGGGGTCATTTGGGTGCTAAGGGGGCTATGTTAATCGAAGTCAACACAACAAATACCTGATTAATTTACTATGATTTAAGTGGCTGGTGAGGATATTAGTACTTAATACATGGGCTTGAGTACTGACACATAAAACACTGGGTCTGGAGATTTTTCATGCGTCGTTTCGCATTCTCTCTGTTGAAGTTGTTTTGCCTGTTCACCGGGTTTGCCACGGTAAATGCTGCGGAGCCCATCCAGCCGCCGCTCATCCTCGCCGTCCATCCGTATCTTCCCAGTGCGGAGATTCAACAGCGCTTTGCTCCCTTGGCCGATTACCTGAGCAAGCAGTTGGGGCGGCAGGTGCAGGTGCGCGTTGGCCCCAATTTTGAACAGCACATTGAAGCGATCGGGATCAATAGCGTCGATATCGCCTTCATGGGGCCGGCTTCCTATGTGAAGATGGTAGCGTGCCATGGCGCCAAGCCGTTGCTGGCGCGCATCGAAATCAAGGGCAAACCGATCTTCTCCGGTTATATCATCACCCGCGCCGATAGCGCGCTGCGCACGCTTGCCGACCTGCGCGGCAGGCGCTTTGCCTTTGCCGACCTGGATTCAGCCATGGGCACGGTCGTGCCGCGCTATGTGATGCAGCAGGCGGGCGTGGGGCTAAAGCACCTCGGTGCTTACCAGCATCTCGGCGGGTACGAGGATGTCGCGCTGGGCGTGCTCAACGGCGATTTCGATGCCGGCGCGATCAGGCGCGAAGTCTTTGATGAACTGGCGCCGCGCGGTCTGCGTGTGCTGGCAAAACTACCGGAGGTTTCCGAGCATCTTTTCGTCACGCGCGCCGATTTGCCTGCCAATCAAGTTAGGCTCCTGCGCCAAGCATTGTTGCAATTGAAGCACGCGCCCAATGGCGCCGCCATCCTGCGTGCAATCAATAAGGATATGACCGCCATGGCGCCGGTGGTCGATGCCGATTACGACAGCTTGCGCAAGCTGCAGCGCGCGTTTGCAGCCAAACCGAAATGAATACCTGGTCGCCGCGCTGGGTTTTGCAATCACAATTACGCGCCTGGCTGGCTTTTAGCCTAGTCATCGGGCTGCTATTTTTGGCCGCGATTGGCTTAGTACGGCAGGAGTTACGGCAGAACTTGGACGCCACGCAGCAAGCGGCTCAGCGCGAGTTGGCCTTGATTGGCTCCCTGGTTTCCGAGGCGTTGCGGCGCGGCCAATATCAAAGCCTCGATTTCCTATTACGTGATTGGGGTGCGTCCCATGCGCATTTGACTGAATTGCGCGTCGTTGGGCAAAACGGCTTTGTGCTCAGCACCTACAACAGCGGTGCGGCGCCCACGCAAGCGCTGACTTTGTCGCTTCCGATCGATTATTCCTACCATGGGCGCGCCACATTGAACCTGACACACGATCTGGCCGAGGTGCATGCAGGAAATGCCGCGCTGCGCAATCAACTGCTATTGTTGATCTTGGCCCTCAGCGGCTTACTCGGTGTGGTCATGTTTCTGCTGTTGAAACGCCAAGAGGAGGCGGCCGTGCTGCGCAGCCACACCGTGGCATTGGACGCGGTCAATGCATCGCTGCACGCGGAAAACGCACAGCGACGCATGGCCGAAGAAGCCCTATTTCAAGCCAAAGAGCGCGCCGAGGTGACCTTGTACTCGATTGGTGACGCCGTGATCACGACGGATGCGCAAGGCGTGGTCGACTACCTGAACCCGGTGGCGGAAGCGCTGACCGGTTGGACGTCGGCGGAAGCGAAGGGGCAGCTGCTTAGCGTCGTTTTCCCCATATTTAATGAGACCACGCAGGAGGTGGTCGAAAACCCGGTCGCGCGTTGTTTGTGTGAGGGCGTGATCGTCGGATTGGCCAATCACACCTTGCTGATCACAAGAGATGGGCGTGAAATCGCCATCGAAGATTCGACGGCGCCGATTCGTGCCCGTAGCGGTGAGATAACCGGTGTGGTAATGGTATTCCACGACGTGACACAGTCGCGCGTGATGGCGCACAAGCTCTCTTGGCAGGCCGCGCATGATGCCCTGACCGGGTTGGTCAACCGGCGTGAGTTCGAAAATCGCCTGCAAAATGCACTGGCCGCGAGCCATGCGGAAGGGCAGCAGCATGCCTTGCTCTATATCGATCTCGATCAGTTCAAAATCGTGAATGACACCTGCGGCCATGTCGCGGGCGATGAGTTGCTGCGCGAGCTCTCCGCGCTATTGCAAAGTCATATGCGCGCCAGTGATACCCTGGCGCGATTGGGCGGCGACGAATTCGGCGTGCTGCTCGAACATTGTCCGCTCGACCAAGCGCAACGTATTGCCGAAGGCCTACGCACGGCGACACGCGATTTTCGTTTGGTGTGGGAGAACAAAACATTCGAAGTGAGCGCGAGCATGGGGATCGTCGCTATCAATCGCGAGTCCGGCACGATGTCCCAGGTATTGTCCGCGGCCGATATGGCCTGTTACGTGGCGAAAGAACGCGGGCGCAATCGCTTCCACGTCTATCAGGAAAGCGATGCCGATTTCGCGCGCCGGCATGGCGAGATGCTGTGGGTGACCCGGCTCAATCAGGCGTTGCGAGACCATCGTTTCGTGCTCTACCGCCAGGAAATCCGCCCGATCGAGGCCATCCAGCCCGGCAGTTTCTACGAGGTGCTGCTGCGCATCCGCAATGAGGACGGCACACTATCTTTGCCCGGCAGCTTCTTGCCGGCTGCGGAACGATATGACCTCATGTGTGCGATTGATCGCTGGGTGATTCAACATCTCTTTGCCGCGCCCGGATTGTTGCCGTTCAGCGACGTCCTCATGAACGACGAAAACGGCCTAACCCTGGCCACTATCAATTTATCCGGCGCATCACTGAACGACGAGACTTTTCTAGACTTTGTCCGCGATTCTATAAAGCAGTACAACATCAACCCGCGCACGATTTGTTTCGAGATTACCGAAACTGTGGCCATTTCTCATTTCGACCGCGCGATTCGCCTGGTGACTGCTTTGCGTGAAATTGGCTGCCGCTTCGCGCTTGATGACTTTGGCAGCGGTTTGTCTTCGTTTGGTTATTTGAAAAACTTGCCGATGGATTTCCTCAAAATCGACGGCGGCTTAGTGCGGTATATCGTCGATAACCCTATCGATGCCGCCATGGTCGAGGCGATCAACGCTATCGGCCATGTGATGGGGCTGAAGACCATTGCCGAATATGTCGAGAACGATGCGATTCGCGACAAGCTGGTCACCATCGGTGTCGATTACATTCAGGGGTTTGGTATTGAAATGCCGCAGCCGTTTCCGATTGCTGGTAGCAAGGTGGGGGAAGCGGTTCTTAAATAAGGCAAGAAAGGGCCGATTTTTGGTAGCGCCGGCATCCTTGCCGGCATGCCGGCTGGAAGCCGGCGCTACAGATCGACCTGGAAGCGGTGAAAAGCCGTTCTAAGTTTCAAGTAGCCCTTGCCGCGTGAAGGTCCACAGCATTTGCGCGCAGGCATTGCACAGAGTATCTGTATCAGGCACAGCTTGTCCTTGCGTGTGTAGTGCTTCTGCCATAAGCGCCGCGAGTTCGGCCAGGATGCGCGTGCCGTCCAGATGCAGCAGCAGTTCGCGTCCTAAAGGATCCAACTCGACCGCGCTATGGCGGATCGAGGCGACGATGTGACCGCGCGCGGCTTGGGTGCGCGCCAAGCGGTGCGCGCAAGGGCGTTCGGGCAGCGTGTCTAGCGCGGGGATGGATGCCAGCGTTGGGCGCACGCCTTGATAAGCGATCAGGCTAAAAAGCTCGGTGCGTAATGCAGTGCTGTCATCGGCGAAAGCGCCGCCGCCATGCTGCGTGACCAGATCGGCCGCGCTGCTGAACAATTCATCCCAACTCAGGCTGGCCGGATAGCGTAAGGCGAGCAGCATTAAGCCCGCTTTAGCGAGCGGATGCGTGACGAGATAGGGATGACCACCAGTACCGGTGAAGGTTTGCGCAGTAGGCATACTTAAATCTATTTCTTCTTCCGTGCTCAAGTCGGCGTAGTAGGCGAGTTTGCTCAGCGCCAGGAGATCGGGCACGGTGCGTAGCGGGGGCGTGTCTTGACGGATTAACAGCGTGCGGCGAAATTTGCGTAAGCGTGCAAAGTCCAGGTGTTGTTCTTGTTGGATGCGGTCGATGATCGGCTCGAACGCGGCGCCGGCATTGCCCAGGGTGGAAGGGAACATGGTCCACAATTCCGCATCACCGAGATAGCTGAGACCGGCCTGCCCGGCGCGCGCCATGAAGTCGCTGAAGGTCAGCGGCTCATTGGTTTCTTCCAGATACTCGTGATAGACATAAGAGGCTGGCGCGCGGCGCAGATAGTCAATTTCCTGTAGCGCGAATTGCGCCTCGGGCGTGTTTTGTGTACGCAAGGCGGGCGCCATCAGATCAAACAATTCATACGCCTGCGCCAAACGCTGCGAGGCGCGCCCGGCGCCGCAATACGCCAGCATTGATGCGCGCAGCAGACCGCGCAGATGCCAGCCGGGCAGGGTGTTGTAGCTCACATAGGCGATGCCGTTGGGGGCGAGATGTTGGCCGCAAATTTGCAGCAGGCGATCCTGCACCGCACGCGGCACCCAGGAAAACACCCCATGCGCGAGGATGTAATCGAACTCGTCTAGATCATCTAGCGGATCGGTGATGCTGCGGTGCAGCACTTGCGCGTTGTTAAGATTCAATTCAGCGATGAGCGCATTCGCCTCACTCACATGCCGCTGCGCCAGCTCCACGCCGACCACGGTGCAGTTCGGCTGATACCAGGCCAAAGGCAGAATATTACCGCCACCGGCGCAGCCCAGCTCCAATACGCGGCAAGAATCCATCGGCGCAGCTTTCACGCCATACAGACTTGCAATCGCGCGCAGATAGTCCGGGTGCGTGTCAGGCAGCGGCAGGCTTTCGTAGGGCAGGTCGTCGTAGCTGTCGAGCGTGTTGGTAGACATGGGATGGATCAAAGCTTTTCGAAATGCTGAATCATACGCTGGCGGGTCGCCGCATCGGGCAAACGGCCGACACCGGCGCCCATGTTCTCGATCAAGTGCGCGGGCTGGCGGGTGGCGGGGATGGCGCAGGTGACGGCGGGATGGGAAACGACAAATTTCAGAAAAAACTGCGCCCAATTGTCGCAATCGAATTCGCGCGCCCAATCGGGCAGCGGCTTGCCTTTGACGCGGTCGAACAGGTCGCCGTGTTGGAACGGACGATTGACGATGACGGCGATGCGGCGCTCGCGGGCGAGGGGAAACAGGCGCTGCTCGGCTTCGCGGTCGGCGAGGTTGTAGGTGAATTGCACGAAGTCGAGCGGCGCTTTGGTCATGATACGTTCCAGCTCGTCGTGGCGGCGTCCATGCGAGGTGGTGACGCCGAGGTAGCGGATGCGGCCCTCACGTTTCCAGGCCTTGAGTGTCTCCAAATGCACTTCCCAATCCAGCAGGTTGTGCACCTGCATGAGATCAAAACGCGGCACGCCCCACAGTTTGCGTGACGCCTCCATCTGTTCGATGCCGCGCTGTTTGCCCCAGATCCAAACTTTGGTCGCGGCGAACAGGGTTTGTGTGCGGGGAATGTTCCTCAACAAGCCGCCCAGCACATATTCGGCTGAGCCATACATGGGCGAGGAGTCGATCAAGCCACCGCCGTGCTCGAAGAAGGCTTGCAGCACTTTCAAGCGCTGCGGCCGGGCATCGATGTCGTCGCCGATGTCAAAGGTAATCCAGGTGCCTAGGCCGATCACCGGCAGCAACTCGCCGCTGGCGGGAATGGCGCGCTGGATCGCGGCGCGAGGCGCGGCGCTTGCTTGGCCCAGCGCAAGGCTTGCGCCGAGGCCGGAGACCAATCGTAAAAAATCGCGCCGGTTGCGCATATATCCCGCTCCGCTAGTCTTTCACGGCTTCGATCTGAATCAGAATTTTCACTTCATCGCCCACTAATGGTAGGCCCTTGCTCAGGCCGAAATCGGAGCGTTTGATCGTGGCGCTCGCATCGGCACCACAGGCTTGTCGCAGGCGCAGCAGATTCAGGCCGCATTTAAATCGCGTTACCACGAGTGTGACGGGATGGGTCACGCCGAGTAAGGTTAGCTCACCTTCCACGGCGCTGAGGCGGCTATCGTCGAAGCGAAATTGGTTGCCGCGAAAGTTGAGCGTGGGATGCCGCTTGACGTCGAAGTAATCAGCCGAACGCAGCACATCCTCTAGTTTGGCCAAGCCGGTATCGATGGAGGCGGCATCAATGATGACTTCGACACTGCCGGTTTTGGCGTCTCGATCCAGGCTTAATTTTCCCTGCACGCTATTGAATCTTCCGCGCGTGGTGGAGTAGCCCATATGGTCAATTTCAAATGAAGGATAAGTATGGTTGGGGTCGATGGTGTACTGATCAGCCGCGCTGGCGGATGGTGTCAATAGTGCGATGAAAAGGACGAGGGTGAGGCGTGAAATCATGGCAGTCTCCATCGGTAACTTAGGGTTCAGCGTATTTTATCGAATGCAGCCATGCGCGCCGCGAGCGTTTCCCAGCGCAGGTCGCGCAAGCTTTGGGCTAAGCGGTGAACTTCGCCGGTTTCGACTTGGCGGCGGCGCTCGGTTTCACTTTTGATGTCGTGGTGGCGCAGCATGACGCGCAAGGCTTTGTCCTTGAGCGCTTTGATCGGGGTGAGTACAGCTTCACGCCGGCTGTGAAAGGCATCTTCGCCTGGTGCACATTGGCGGCCGAATACATTGAAATGACGGCAGGCCATCGGGCGCAGCGGGTGGATGGCGCAAGCCTCATCCACCAAAAACGGGCACGCATCGCGTGTCGCATGTTGCTGTAGTTGCGTTTGCACATGTGCACGTAGCGGTGCGGCGAGTTTTTCGGTGGCATACCAGGCGATACCCATGAGTTCCAGCGGATACACCGGGATATCGGTGTGGGTGCGGCAGCAACTGGCGCAGCCACGCGCGCAGGCCAATGTTTTTCCTTTGCGCGTTTCGCGTTGGATGCCTTCCGATACCGCATGGTCAGTGAGTTGCTGCACATCAAGCAGTAGTGCTAGCCAAGGCTGTCGCGCTTCGTCTGCGGGAAAATGGCTACGCGTGGGCGCAATCGGTAAAATGGGGATTGCCTGTTTCAATACATGCTCTTTTCAATTGGATGCAATACGTATGGATTGGGGTAGAGTGACGCCATGGCCAATAAATCCCTGACTACCCGCCAAAAAATGGTGTTTCGTGGAAAACCTGGTGCGCCTATGGCTACCCCGGTTCAAACGCAAGTACCGCGCGCAAAGCGTAAAACCCCTATCCTGCCCGCCGCAACGCAACGTGTTCCTAAACCGGCGCGTTGAGTACGCTCTGCTACCCTGATACAGGCTAGATTTCTAAACACAATCATAGCGGATTTACTTTCCAACATGCGTGCGGATCGGGTCTCAAGCGCCGGCCAGAATAGCCGATATAGCCGTAGATCGTTTGAAACAGCGCGTTAACCGTTTAATTCAGTAAGGAGTCGTGATGTTGTACAGAGTTTTGATAGTCATGTTGGGTCTATTCAGCTGGGTTGCCGCCGCCTCGGGCGCCGCGCCGACACCGTTGCTATTTGGCGTAAATGAAGGAACCTCAGGCAGTATTGGCTTCAGCGATCGCCAGGAAAAATACAAGCCGCTCGCGGATTATCTTTCGAAGATACTGAAGCGGCCCGTAACGTTGGAATCAGCCTCGGATTTGAAAAACCTCACCAAAAGCCTGGAAAACGCACGCTACGGCTTGATACTCGTGCGACCGAGCCATATTTCGGCCAAGGCAATGCGCGATCAGAAATACGTGCTGGTCGCCGCCGCCAAAGGCGACGCCATCGCGCACTTCATCGTACACAAGGACTCGCCCTTGAAGCAGCCGTCCGATCTGAAGGGTAAGTCGATTGTGATGCCGGATGAAATCGCCTACCCGACTTGGGTTGGCTTGGCCATGCTGCGCGATATCGGCATTGGCCGTGGCCAAGCGGATATCCGCAATTTCCGCTCGCAAGAAGCGGTGGGCTATGCCGTGGAGCAAAAGCTGTCCGATGTCGGCGTGGTGATTTCGTATTCGAAAGTCGCTAAGGACTGGACCGCCAAAGGCCATCGTTTTCTGTGGGAGAGTAAAAAGCTACCTTACTGGTCGGTGATCGGCTCGCCCAAGCTGGCAGCGGAGGATGTGGCCAAAATTCGCGAGGCCTTGCTCAAGCTGGATCAAGGAGAGGAAGGACAAAAAATCCTGAAGGAGATTGGCGTCAAAGGTTTTGTCCCCGGCGATGAGGCGGCTTATCTCGATATGCTGAAGTGGGTCGCTTACTGAATCTACGCTGGGTACAGGTGCTGAACCTGCCCCCAGTCTCCGAATAAATTAACCCGCAATTTGCGCTTGAAGCGTGCGCTGGTGGATATAGGCCACGAGTTCCTCCGCTGGCAGGGGCTTGCAGTAGAAAAAGCCTTGGACTTCGTGGCAGCCTTCCGCCGCCAAGAAGGCGCGTTGCGCTTCGGTTTCAACGCCTTCGCCAACCACTTGTAGCTTGAGACTGGTCGCCAAAGCGATCACCGCACGTGCGATCGCCATGTTGTCCGGATCATGGGGGATATCGCGGATAAAGGATTGGTCGATTTTCAAATAGTCGAGTGAAAAGCGCTTGAGATAGCTGAGCGAAGAATAGCCCGTGCCGAAGTCGTCCACCGCGATGCGCACGCCCATGGTTTTTAGCTCACGCAGGATGCGTTCGGTATGCTCGGGGTTTTGCACCATGAGACTTTCAGTGATTTCAAGTTCCAGCCAGCGTGGTTCCAGTGCGTGAGCCTCGAGCGCGGCACGGATGCGTGCCACCAAATCCGGTTGTCGCAGCTGGCGTGCGGAGAGATTGACCGCCATGCGGAAAGGCGCCAGGCCTGCCGCCTGCCACTCGCGGGCCTGGCGGCAGGCGGTTTGCAACACCCATTCGCCAATGTGTTCGATCAAGCCGGCTTGCTCCGCCAGGGGAATGAATTGCGCGGGCGATACCAGGCCAAGCACTGGATGCCGCCAGCGTAACAGGGCTTCCACACCGACAACTTGCGCTGATGGAAGTGCGAGACGGGGTTGATAGTTCAGAAAGAATTCGCCATTCAACAAAGCAGTGCGTAAGGCGTTGGTGAGTCGCATCGCTTCCACCGCTTGTGCATTCAAATCGGTGGAAAAGAAGCGATAGGCATTGCGTCCATCTGCTTTGGCGCGATACATGGCCATGTCGGCATTTTTGAGTAGCGTTTCCGCCTCGCTACCATCCCCCGGATAGATGCTGATGCCGATGCTGGCAGAAATATACAATGTTTGGTCAGCCAGATTAAAGGGGTGTTCGAGCACGGCGAGGATTTTCTGTGCCAGGATGGCCGCGTCCTGACCCTCGACGAGATTCTCCATGAGCACGGTGAATTCGTCTCCTCCCAATCGCGCCACGACATCGCTCTCACGCAAGCTCTCGGATAAACGCTGCGCTACCGCTTGAATCAGGCTGTCTCCCATGGGGTGGCCCAGGGTATCGTTGATAGTCTTGAAATTATCCAAATCGATGAATAGCAGGGCAACGATTCGACCGCTACGGTGCGCGCGCAGCAGCGCTTCATGCGCCAACTCATGGAACGCTATGCGGTTGGCGAGGCTTGTGAGCGCGTCATGATTCGCCAAGAAATCGAGGCGATCCTGCGTCTGCTTATGCTGTGAGATGTCGGTAAATACGCCCACGTAATTACTACGCTGGCCTCGTTCATCCGGCACCGCACTGATGCTGAGCCATTCGGGGTAGATTTCGCCGCTCTTGCGCCGATTCCAGATTTCGCCTTGCCAATGGCCACGCTCATCTAACGTGCGCCAAATTGCTGAATAGAATGCCGAATCGTGTCGACCCGAGTGCAGCATCTTGGGGGTTTGGCCAAGCGCTTCCGCCGTCGAGTAGCCGGTAATGCGGGTAAACGCTTGGTTCACGTACACCATCTGGTTATTTGGGTCGGTGATCATAATGCCATCGGCGGTGCTGTCGAAGGCATTGGCAGAGAGCCGTAAACGCGCTTCCGTCTGGCGTTGTTCGGAGGTGCGTGCAGCAAGCGGCAGCGAGGTGAGCGACAACACCACCAGGAAACCATGAAGCAAAATTAAACTCTCGCTGAGCGAATCGCGAGCAAATGGACCAACACCTTGTGCGGTATACCATACCGTCATGGCGGCCACGCCGGCCAGACCGAGTGCGGTTTCGCGCAGGCCGAAACGGATGGCAATCAATATCAAGGGAGGAAAGAGCAGATAAGCCAAGGGTAGATGGGTGCTGAGCGTGCTCAAGGGGTTGGGGAAGGCTGCTAGGTTCAGCGCGACCAGCGTAGCGAAAAGCAGACCCAACTCCAGGCCGCGTCGGCGGGAGTAGTCCCATTGCGGCCGCGCCAGCCAAGCGAGCACAAGCGGCGCGATCATGATGACGCCCATGGCATCGCCCGCCCACCAGGTGAGCCACACGCTACCGGCCAATGCGGTTGGCGCCTGTTGGCCTTGCACTAACGCCAGCGTGCCGATCGTTGAGGCGACGAGGGTACTGACGATTGCGCCAAGTACGATGAGCGCGACTAAATCGCGCAAACGCGAGAGATCCCGACGGAAATCAGTCACCTGTGCGAGGAGCCAAGCGCCGACGTAGGCTTGCAGCGTGTTACCGCAGGCAATGGCCAATGCAATCAAGAACGGAAGTCCAGTGGACAAGTTAACGAGAAAAGCTCCCAAGGCGACGCCGATTAACATGGGCCAACCAAACGCGAGCAACACGGCCAAAGCAAGGCCGGAAGGCGGCCATACCGTGGTGACACTGGAATTGACGAACGCCACCATCAGGCCTAGCTTCGCGGCGACGAAGTACAAACCGGCTACCAATAGGATAGCGAACCCTTGTTTGATGCGGTGGGTGGATGGCATGGCGGAATCGGTATTCAAGCTAAGCGATCACAATGGGGGGGCAGCCGATAAGGGTATTAACGGCAGACCGGGTGGAGTTCTGAAGTAGAGGCGGCGCGATGCGGGGGGCGCTGCGCCGGAAAAACTAGCGTTTTGCGACAGTTCGCTCGCAGCGGATCACGCCTTCGGTCACGCGCTGCGGTACATTGAAAAAATCAGAGATGAGCGATTCATTGTATTCCAGCGTCGTGAAACCTTTGCATTGCTGGATGCTGGCAATTTCCTCGGCGCGCCGATTGAAATAAATGCGGGCTTCGCCCTGGCCGGTGGTTTTCAGTTTGCCCTGCTTGACGGTCAGGCGGTAGAGGTCTTCGCCGATATTGCGGTCTTCTACTTCCCACACAAAGCCGTCTTTAGCGTAGTAGAGGACGATCGCGCCGATGACGATCGTTTTGGTCGTGATTTGGTTATTCAGCAATAACTCTTGGCTGAGATCGGGCAAGCGGGGGAGGGACGACACGCAGCCATTCAGCAGTAGCGCACCCATTGTCAGCGCCAGCGCTTGTTTCATGCGCGGACTTTCTTGGTTTTATTGGTCATCATTTCCTTGATCAGGGGCGTGCAGGCCTCTTCCAGTGCGAGGCGCATTTTGCCGCCCGGCACCACCATCGTATTGGGGCGCGACATGAATGAACCGCTGAGGCGTTTGAGCAAGCTCGGGAAATTAAATTTATGCGGATCGCGGAAGTGGATAACGACGATGCTCTCGTCGGCCGTAGGAATGTCCCGCGCGATGAAGGGGTGTGAGGTGTCCACCAGCGGCATGCGCTGAAAGTTGATATCGGTGAGCGCAAATTGCGGCGCGATGTAATAAGTGTAGTCGCGCATGCGACGCAGGATAGTGGTAGTAATTTCTTCCACCGAGCAGCCATCGCGGCTGCAGTCGCGGTGGATTTTTTGAATCCATTCCAGGTTTACTGCCGGCACCACGCCGATCAGTAAATCCACATGTTGCGCAGCATTGATACCTTTGCCGCCACTGCCGCGCCGTTCCTTGCCTTGTGGCAAGTGTGCTGGATTGGCTTTGCGCCGGGTCCAGGTGTGGGCGGCCACGCCACCATGCATGCCTTCATAGAATAAAAGATCCGTGCCTTTATCCACCTTGCGCCAGGGAGTGAAACCCCCGACGGCTAAGCCGAAGCGCTTGGCATCGGCCTCATCACGTATATAGCAGCGCAACTCGCCATCGCCGCTCTTGGCGTATTGTTTGAACAGGTTTTCCAGCATATCGAAATGATTGGCTTCCGGGCCAAAGTAGCTGATGGGGCGGCCGCGTTGGCTGGATTCGGCGATGCGTTGTTCCATTTCGGCATGCCCATAGCGGTAGAAGCTATCGCCTTTGACGAATTGGGCTGCAATACCCTGGCGGCGGAAAATATCGCTGAAAGCATGGCGTACGGTGGTGGTGCCTGCGCCTGCCGAACCGGTAATGGCCACGATCGGATGGTGTTGCGACATGCTGCTCCCCTTTGAATTTTGCAGGCAAGCATAAGCTGCTTAGGGGCCTATTTCAAGCCTGATTCCATTCCCAATTCAATCGTGCACTTGGTTGGCGGGCCTTGCCGTACTATTTGTACTGTCTGCGCCCCGCCGTCGCGTTCACGATCGAATTGGAAATGAAACGAAGGGGCTAATCGCGGAAACGTAGCTTCAGAACGAGAATGGTGAGCGCCAGCACCAGGGTCACGACGTTAGCCAGAATCACCGGCAGCGAGCCGATGATCAATCCGTACACGATCCACAATGCCACGCCGCAGCTGAAGAAAGAAAACATGGCCAGCGAGATGTCATGCGCGTGCTTGGATTGCCAAGTTTTGATGACTTGGGGCACGAAGGCGATGGTGGTGAATAGGCCGGCGACTAAGCCCAGGATTTCGGTACCGTTCATGGTTTGGATTATCCCTGACCGGCGTTTAAAGTGAAACTCGCGTAGCGAGCCTAAGTCCCTCTCGCCCGCTTGCGGGACTGGGAAGGGTCGCTGCGCAGCAGCGGGGCACCCACCGGCGTACCCCTTGCGGGTGAAGAGCAGGAGGGAGGGAAACGGGCATGGCGCGTTTTATTCAGCGGGGGTGGCCAGCCCGTATCCCGCTACGTTTTTCATTTTCAAGCTCACCCCTATTTGTGTCGTTAACTATACTGTCAGTGCCGGAGGCTTCGGTACGCAATAGGAAATGGGCATGAAGCGGTTTCGTGAATACATCAGTTTTGTCGCCCTGCTGCTGGGCGCAAGCGGGGTGTTAGCCGCCGAAACGCCGTTAGCCGGGCAGGATGCGTATTCCCCTATTTTCCTGCTCTATTCCGGCGATCCCACCCCCGCGCGGCTGCAAGGATTACGGCAATTCCTGCAATCGACAAATGCGTCCAAGGAATTGATCAAAGACACGGTCGATACCGTGGTCTACAAACTTAAACACTTTAAGGCCGGTTTTGCCTATCCGGTATATGCCTCCGAGACCGCCACGACCGGCAATACTTGCGTGGTGGCTGATAGCCATCTGAGCGAATTTAAAGACGTGGTTTCATTGCTAACCAGTGTGCGCATCCATCAATCGGTGCTGGCGCGACGCACCCCGACGATCAGCGTACAAGCGGTGCTGGAAAATGTGCTGAACCATGAGATTTTTCATTGCTATGACTTGATGCAAGTGTCGCAAACCGAAATTGGCATGCAGGTGATCAAGTACGGCTCGGCGTATTTTTCCCACCATGGCGAAGTCGGCGCGGATGTTTTTGCGGCGCTGGTGCATGTGCGCGGCGGCGGCGATAAACAGTTGCTGCGCCAGATTCGCGACTTTCGTACGCTGAATTTGCTGAACGGCGACGCCGCCCATTACACCGCACGCGCTTTGGATCATGTGTTATGGAATTACGACCAGCGGCGATTGAAACAACTCAATATGCGGCAAATAGTCGAGCTGGCGCATACGATTCGTGATCTGACCGTACTCACGCCCGACGAATTCGGCCTCTATCAGCATGCTTCGCTGCAACTGTCGAGTGAAGTGGCCATGCTGGAAAATACAGAGATTTATCCGAATGCGGAATGGCTGGAAAAATTGGTCTACACGCCGCCGCCCGATCCAGGATTTTTATCCCAGCTTATGCTCCAAGTGCGGGCCGCGCTGCACAATCTGGGTGGGGATATCTCGCCTGCAAATACCCATTTTTACCCGCTGATGAAAAAGTTCTACTTGCCAACGCAATTCCGTATTATCAAAGCAGATAACACGCAATAAATATTCAGGGGTAGTACCGATTGGGCATCGTGCTAGGATTACGCCATGCGCCAATACCTACTCTTTCTGATGTGCTGGGCGCCTTTCTCATATGCGGCGGATACGCGGATTACGCGCGAGGGATTGGATTTTTACCTCTCTGTACGCACCCCAGAACAAACCAACGCGTTTTATAGTGCGCGCGGCCTGCCGCTCATCGTCGTGCAAGAAATCGCGAAATCCTGTTTCTTGACCGTGGGCCTGCATAACCGGCGAGCCGATACCGTGTGGCTGGATTTGGGCGTTTGGCGATTTGCTGATGTCAATGGGCGTGAGATAAAGCGCGTTTCGCTGCCGGAATGGACAACGCGTTGGAAAGCCATGCAAGTGCCGCTTGCCGCGCAAGCCACCTTCGGCTGGACGCAATTACCCGAGACCCGTGATATGCAACCGGATGAAACGGTCGGCGGCAATGTTCCTGTCGTACCTCAGCAGGGCGAATTCACTTTGACTGCGCGCTTTCCTACCGGTGCAGCGGGCATGGGGAAACCAATTGAGATCAGCGTGCCGAGCTTGTCCTGCCCGCGCGAGGGAACAGTGAAATGAAAACAATCGTGCTGTTTTTATTGTCGCTAGCATTGGGCGTGGCGCAAGCCGCCGCCGTGGCGCCGCCACCTGGCCTGCTGAAGCTGGATGGTCGACCCGCGCCGGCCTTGCAGCTTGCCGATATGGATGGCAAAAGTGTGGATCTCGCGCAACTCAAAGGGCGTTGGGTATTAGTGCATTTCTGGGCCAGTTGGTGCGGCCCGTGCCGGCGCGAAATGCCCACCTTGCCAAAGTTGATCAATGCTTTTCCACCCGAGCAACTCAGCGTAATACTGGTCAATACCGCCGAGAGCGACGACGAGGTGTTTACCTTTCTCGCCAGCGTGTCGCCTGAACTCACCACGTTCATGGATCGTGACGGCCAGGTGACAGCGCGTTGGCAGCCGCGCGGCTTGCCCTCCACTTTCTTCGTCGATCCCCAGGGGCGGCTGCGCTATCAGGCGCTGGGTGGGCGTGACTGGGGGTCGAAGCCTTTTCTCGCGTTTTTGCGTGGGCTGACCAAAAACTGAATTCAAAAGCAGTACGGGTTTTCGTAGCGCAAGCATCCTTGCTTGCATGCCGGCAAGATGCCGGCGCTACGGACGTCCGAGGTTTGCACCGCCTGCGCAATCCGGGTAGTCTTGAACCCCTTTATCCCTCGCTGCAAAACCCATGTTGGATGATATTCAGCCCCATGCAGATCAGGGGCATTCTTGTTGCGACACGCCTGTACCGATTATGAAGCATCGTTTTAATCTGGTGCTGATCAACCCCTACGAACTCGGGCGGCAGCCGTTCGCTTTAGCCCAAGCCTCGGCGTGGTTGAAGCGCGCCGGTTTCGGGGTGCGCTGCCTTGATTTGACATTGCAAAAATTGGAACCTGCGGTATTGGCCGAGGCCGATGCTATCGTGATTTATCTCGGCATGCACACGGCTACGCGCATCGCTTTCGAAGCTTTGCCGCGCCTACGCCAGTTGGCGCCAAAAGCGGCTTTGGCGGCATTTGGTTTATATGCGCCGATGAATGAAACGTTGCTGCGCGGCTTAGGGATAACGGCGATTTTCGGGGGCGAGTCGGAGCCGGATTTGGTGGCTTGGGCGAATGCGCTGCGTGCAGGCGAGCGTTCGGCGCTACAACATGCAACCATCGTGCGCCACGACAAAATCGAATTTCTCACGCCCGATCGCAGCGATCTGCCGCAACTCACGCGCTACGCGCATTTGGTGCTACCGGATGGCACAACCCGCGTTGCGGGCTTTGTGGATAGCACGCGCGGCTGCAAACACCTGTGCCGCCACTGCCCGGTGGTGCCGGTGTATGAGGGCAAATTTCGCGTGGTGCCGGTTGAAGTGGTGCTGGCGGATATCGCGCAGCAAATCGAATCCGGCGCGCAGCACATTTCATTCGGCGACCATGATTTTCTGAATGGCCCCACCCATGCCTTGAACGTGGTGCGCGCCTTGCATGAGCGCTATCCGCAGCTTACCTATGATGCCACGATCAAGATTCAACACCTGATCGATCATGCTGAGCTGTTGCCGGAACTGAAGCGCACCGGCTGCCTGTTCATCATCGCCGCGGTGGAATCGGTGGATGATCGCGTGTTGGATTACCTAGCCAAGCACCACACGCGCGCCGATTTTTACCGCGCAGTGGGTCTGGTGCGCGAGGCCGGTATCGCGCTCGCGCCGACTTGGGTGGCGTTCCACCCCTGGAGCACGCTGGATAGCTATCTGGATTTGCTCAGGAGCCTGGTCGAGTTGCGTTTGGTCGAAGCCGTACCGCCGGTGCAGCTCATGATTCGGCTGCTGATTCCGAGTGGCTCCAAGCTGTTGGACTTGCCGGGTTTTCAGGATTTGATTGGCGAATTCGACCAGAAGTTGTTGGGTTACCCCTGGCACAATCCCGATCCGCGTGTCGATGCCTTGCAGCGAGAGATTCAAACCTATGTGGCGCAAGCGGAAAAGGCCAACACTCCGCGCCGTGAGATTTTCGAACACATCTGGGATATGGCGCACGCGGCCGCAGGCAAGGCCGCGCCCTCATTGGCCAATACCGATCTCGGTCAGCCGATTCCGCACATGTCCGAGCCGTGGTATTGCTGCGCCGAGCCGACCGAGGCGCAGCTGGAAGGGTTTTAGTTGGTTCATTGTAGCGCCGGCATCCTGCCGGCTTGGTCCCAAACAAAATGAAATCGATTCTTTTACTCCTCCCCGTCACCAGCTATCGCAACGATGATTTCCTCGCTGCGGCGGATAAGCTCGGCGTACAGGTGATCCCGGTCGCCGATTATTGCCCGCAACTGGCACCCGGCTGGGGCATGGATGCACTCTCCGCGGTGCATTTCGATCAGCCTTTGCAAGCCGCGCAAACCATCCTGGCGCATTTACCCACTGCACCGGATGCGGTATTGGCGGTGGATGATCATGGCTTGGAAGTCGCAGCGCTGTTGCGCGAGCAGCTGGGTTTGCCCGGTAACAGCGTGGGGGCGGTGGGCCTCACCCGCGACAAACTGGCCTTCCGTCATTTGCTGGAAGCGCATGGTTTTTACTGCCCCGATTTTCGGCATTTGCCACACGATACGGATCCGGCCGCACTCGCACCGTCTTTGCGTTTTCCGGTCGTGGTGAAAGCGCGCCGCCTCTCCGCCAGCCGCGGCGTGGTGCGCGCGAATAATGCGCATGAATTTATCTCGGCGGTACACCGGGTGCGAGAGATTCAAGGACGCGTCGATCGCGAAAGTCACGAATTGGGGCTGGTGGTCGAAGCTTTTATTCCGGGCCAAGAATACGCCCTGGAAGGCATGCTCACCCAGGGTGAGTTGAAAGTGCTGGCGCTGTTCGACAAGCCCGATCCACTGGATGGCCCTTATTTTGAAGAAACCATTTATGTCACGCCATCGCGCTTGCCCGAAGCGCTGCAAACCCAGATCGTGGAGCAGGTGGCACGGGCGTGCCACTTAGCTGGATTGACCACGGGCCCGGTCCACGCCGAAATGCGCATCAACGCTCAAGGCGTGTGGCTATTAGAGGTCGCGGCGCGCTCGATCGGCGGCTTGTGCGGACGCATGCTGCGCCATGCGCTCGGAATGAGTTTGGAAGAGGTTTTGCTGCGTCATGCCTTGAATCAAACGCTGCCCGAAGTCACGGCGCGCGGCACGGCGGGGGTGATGATGATCCCGATCCCCAAGCGCGGCCTATATCAAAGCGTGCAAAATTTGGATGCGGCGCGTGCGCTGCCGCATATCACCGAGATTCAAATCACCGTCGAGGCTGGCGCACTGCTGCTGCCCGCTCCGGAGGGTGCGAGCTATCTCGGTTTTATTTTTTCTCAAGCGGATACCCCACAAGCGGCAGAGCAAGCGCTGCGCGCGGCGCATCGGCTATTGGCGTTCGAGATTCAAACCGAAGTGCCGGTGGCGGCAGTTTAGAACCGGTCGGTGATCACAACTTCCTGCAACGGTAGTTGCCCGCCGCGCGGCCAGGGTTCTTGCACGCCTTTACCAACGGCGAGCATGAAGCTAATGACATGATCGGCGGGTAGCTTGATGAGTTTTCCCACGGCGTCGAAATCGAAGCCATCCATCGGGCACGAGTCATAACCCATTTCCTTGGCGGCGAGCATGAGGGCCATGCCGGCGATGCCGCACGAGCGCATGGCTTCGTCGCGCTGCACGGATTCGCGCCCTTGATAATATTGGCCGATGGCGGGGACCAGGAAATCCTGCACCGGCTGCGGCGTGTTTTTCCAGTAGCGCGCCGGCTCTTGTTCCCAGGCTTTCAGATCCGCGCACAGCACGATCAGCAATGACGCGTCGGTGACTTGCGCCTGATCCCAGGCTACTTTGCGGATTGCGCCGCGCAACGCCGCATCGCGCACCAGCACGAAGCGCCAATTCTGGATATTGAAAGCGCTGGGCGCCAAGA
>JADMJT010000013.1:8841-23508 GCA_018781585.1 Burkholderiales bacterium | reverse complement strand
TTGGCGGGTTTTAGCTCCAACTACTACCAAGCCCCCAAAAATCAACGGCCTACATAATAACCCGTGGTGCGACATGAAACCAATGGGCTATTGAAACTTTCACCTGGCTTAGGTAGTCTTACATGCAGTTTTTGCTAACCCTAAGGAGGCTTCATGCAACCGCAAAATCAATATCAGTTTGGCGCGACCACCGCCGGTGGACAGGTCATTGCCTCAGATTCGCAGAAAGTGTTGCGTAATACTTATATGCTGCTCGCCATGACCCTGCTTTTCAGCGCCGCCATGACCGGCGTTTCCATGGCGCTGGCCGTTCCCTACGGCGTGAGCTTGGTGTCCAGTCTCGTCGCGCTGGGTTTACTCTGGTTTGTGATGCCGCGTACCGCAAATTCTAGCGCTGGGATTATTACCGTGTTTGCCATTACGGGGTTGCTCGGCTTTGGTCTGGGCCCGGTGATTACCCACTACCTGAGCTTTTCCAACGGTTCGCAAATCGTCATGCTCGCACTGGGCATTACCGGTGTGGCTTTTGCCGGTCTGTCGGGTTATGCCCTGGTCTCCCGGCGTGACTTCAGTTTTATGCGCAGCTTCCTGATGATCGGCGTATTGATCGCCTTCGTTGCCGGCATCGTATCGCTGGTGGCGGCAATGGTGGGCTACCCCATGCCTGCATTGGCGCTCACGGTCTCGGCCATGTTTGCTTTCCTCATGTGCGGCATGATTCTGTGGCAAACCGGTGAAATCATTAACGGCGGCGAAACCAACTATGTCCTAGCCACCATCGGCTTGTACGTGTCTATCTACAATTTATTCACCAGCCTGCTTCACCTGCTCGGCGCTTTCATGGGCGAACGCGACTAAGCGTTCTTATGATCTGATAAAACGGGGCGGCTTCACCGCCCCGTTTTATTTTCAGCGTTCGAATAATGCGATCGACTCCACATGTGCCGTATGCGGAAACATATTGGCGATACCCGCGCTCGCTAGCCGGTAGCCTTTGGTATGGACCAATACATTCGCATCACGCGCCAGGGTGGCCGGGTTGCAAGAGATATAAACAATGCGCTGCGGCATTTCGCCGGAGATCGATTTTACGAGTTCCATCGCGCCATCGCGCGGCGGGTCGATCAGCAATTTATCGAAACGACCCCACGCGGCAAACGATTCTTCCGTTACCTCGAACAAATTCGCAGTTTGAAACTGCGTGCGCTGGCTCAAGCCGTTGTGCGCACTATTCGCAGCGGCGCGCGCGACCAGCGCCGCGCTGCCTTCGAAGCCCACGACTTCGGCGCCACGGCGCGCGATCGGCAAGGTGAAATTACCCAGGCCACAAAACATATCCGCGATGCGCTCATTCGGCTGCGGGTCGAGCAGTCCGAGCGCTCGCCGCACCAGCACTTGGTTAACGAGCGGATTGACTTGGGTAAATTCGGTGGGCGAAAACGGCATTTCAATCGCGAATTCCGGCAAGCGGTAACACAAGGCGGGGCTAGTCAGCGGATAAAACGGATGCACCGTATCCGGCCCCTTCGATTGCAGCCACCACTGGATGGTGTATTGATCGGCAAAGGCGCGCAACGCGTCCTCATCGGTAGGCGTCAAGGGTTCCATAACGCGCAGCACCAGTACATCCACATCGTCGCTTAAGGCGATTTCGATTTGCGGGATGCGATCCGGCCGCGATAGGCGCCCAATCAATTCCCGTAGCGGGTCGATCAAGCGCGACATGCGTGGCGGCATGACTTCGCATTGGTGCATGTCGGCGATGAAGCTGCTCTTACGTTCATGAAACCCGACTAGCACGCCCCCCTTCTTCTCCACATACCTGGACGATAGACGCGCCCGGTGGCGATAGCCCCAGCTCGGGCCATGGATCGGTGCGAGCAATTGCGTAGGCTTAACGCGACCGATATGCCACAGATTATTTTCCAGAATGCGTTGCTTAGCCGCGACCTGGGCCGAGGCATCCATGTGTTGCAGGTTGCATCCGCCGCACACGCCGAAATGCGGGCAGCGCGGTTGCACGCGGGTAAAACTTTCGCGCACGAGTCGCGTCATCT
The DNA here is from genome assembly GCA_018781585.1 of Burkholderiales bacterium. GTDB lineage: Bacteria > Pseudomonadota > Gammaproteobacteria > Burkholderiales > Thiobacteraceae > RBG-16-58-11. The sequence goes on along the minus strand of JADMJT010000013.1, from coordinate 21,451 downwards.
GTGCGAAAGCGAAAGTTGGTTTCTTGCGATAGACCGAATACTCCACCTGCTCGCCGGGTAACGCGCCCTCGATGAACAGCGTCTTGTCATCATAGTGGGCGACACCGCGGCCTTCGTGATCGAGCGATTCGATGATCACCGGCATCATGCGCTCCGCATCAAGTAGCGCGCTTCGATCAAGCGCAAGCCTTGCGCCAAGGGCGTGGCCGCGAGCAACCAGCCCAGCAGCACGCCGCCGGCATTGGCGGCCATGTCGAGTACTTCATACGCGCGATCGGGGGTCAGGCTCTGCAAAAATTCCAGCCCTATGCCCAGCGCGACGAAGGCGAGCGCCAAGCCCCAACGCCGCGCGGCGCCGCTATATAACTGACAGAACCACAACATCAGCCAGCCGTAGGCTAGAAAATGTGAAAGCTTGTCGCGCTGCTCGAAGGACAGTGGATCGGGCGGATTGGGCATGAGCGAAAAAATGATCACAATGGCGATCCACAGCCCGCCCAAGGCGAGCCAGGTACGGTGATATCGCAGCTTCATGCCCAGGCCGTCAGGAATTCCTGCCAATGCGGCAAATCCAATGTCGTCAATTGCGCGCGCACAATCTCGCATTCCTGGCGATAGCGCTCGGGCGTGAATTGGCCGCGCAATAACTGGAAGCGCAGAAACAGCAGATAGGTATTCACTGCGTCGGTTTCGCAGTAATCCCGGATAGCGGCTATTTCCCCGCGCCGATAGGCCGGCCACACTTGCGCGCCATCCATACCCAGCTTGCCGGGGAAGCCGACGAGCTTGGATAAATCATCCAGCCCCACATTGGCGCGTGGCTGGTACAGCGCCAGCAAATCCATCAGATCTAAATGCCGCGTGTGGTAGCGGCTAAGATAATTGTTCCATTTGAAATCGCGGTCATCCTCGCCCATATCCCAATAGCGCGGTGCACTAATGCCATGCACCATGGACCGGTAGTGCAGCACCGGCAGATCGAAGCCGCCACCGTTCCACGACACGAGCTGCGGGGTATATTTCTCGATACCATCGAAGAAGCGCTGCACATTCGCCGCCTCATCCTCGCCTGATAAGGACCAGACATGGAAGCCTTCATCCGAACGCAGCGCACAGGAAATCACCAGCACCCGATGCACATGGTGTTGGAGAAAATCGCTGCCGGTCGCGATACGCCGTCGTTGAAAAGCGATCTCCACTACTTCGTCTGCAGGCGTGTCCGGTGGTAGCGCATACAGTTTGGCTAGTCCATCGGTATCCGGAATGGTTTCAATATCGAATGTGAGCACAGGGATCATAAATTAACCCATTTGTAATTATGTTGACACGCCTAATAAATCGGCGAAAAATACACTTAAAAATATGACAACGGATTTGGATTTGACCCAGGAAAGCGAGGGATAGCATGCAAAGTACACTGGAACAGCGGTTTCCCCATATAGCGACCAAGCTCACGGAAGTTTGGCGTGATGGCAGCCAAGCCCGTGAATATCTCGATGCGCTACTATTTAAAGAATCCACCCGCGCCGAACGTCATGGGTTTACCGACGACACATGGCTCGAGCTGACCTTGTTAAACGAGGTATTACGTCTGGAATATCCGCTACGCGTCTCGTCCACCGCTACCGATATCTGGGCGCAAGCGGCAGATGCCGCGCAGCTTACTTCCTGACCCACGCCCCACCCGCGTTCTGCACCCACCAGCCGCTAGCCGCTTTATCGATCCAGCGCTGGGCGAAGGTGGAACGCACTTCCGCCTCCCATTCCGGATGGCCATTGGCGCGAGCGATTTCACGGTATAAGCCAGCCCGATCGCGATTCTCATCCGCCACCAAGCCATTCACGCTTTGACGCGCGGCAAGCGGAACTGAACTTGCGTCGCGTAGCGCGACGTTGCCATCGCGCGTCAGCCCCACCGCCCCGCTGGCATAATGCGGCGCCAACTGGCCATGGCGCGCTTGCATTGTATTCTTAAGCGCGGTGATGGCGGGGGTGTTGATTTCCAGATCGGCCGCCGCCAAGGCGGCGCTGGCGAATGCAAGCATGCCGATAAAGCATAAATTCATCCACTTGTTCATTTCGCCTCTCCTTTGGTTTCCGCCGCCGGAGCGGCCGGTTTAGCTTCCTGCTTCAATTGCCAGACTTCATCGATAATTTTGTCCGCCGCCTTTTCTGCCGCAGCGGCGGGAAAATAAATATTAATCGTCACGCAACCGGCCAGCAGCAGTCCGATTGCCCCGACACTTCCCACGACGCGTTTTTGCATGTTGCTCCTCATTGCACGATTGGTTTGCCACCCTGGGTAGCGCGCTGGATGCGCGCCAGCAATTCCTCCCAGCCCACGCGGCGATTGTAGCCGATCACCGACAAGGCCGGTATCCCGCCGCCTTTCACGATCAAATAACCCTGCGGCACATCTTCGATCCCCGCCATTTCACACATGCCGCGTTCCAACCGGCACGACAAACCGATCCGCTCGTAACCGAATTGATCGAAAAATCGTAAAAAACTTCTTTGCAACGCAGCCGTTCCCCCCGCACCGCCGAGCGAGGTAATATTTTCCACCGCACGCTGCGAAATTTTTCGCGGGTACTCGCCTGGACTGCTCGCCACCTTTGCGTCAAATTTGACCGGGCGCCAAGCAAATAATTCCAAGGCATTGACCGCTACGTCCAAACGACCTTGTATATTGCCGAAGGAAAAGGTTCGCGTCAGCAAATCCAAATCCAAATTGCGCATATCGATATTGGCATAACCATGCGGTGTTGGGCTGAGCAAATCGGTCGCGCGCAGATCGGTCACTACCACAGCGCCGTCGAATACTTTAAACAATAACGCGCCGCCTACCGTCAACGACTGCCGCGCATAAATTACCTGCGGGATAACAGCGGACAGTGTGCCGTGCATTGCCGGCAGTTGCAAAGCCTGCGACAAACGCTGCATGGAAATCGGCTGCAATGCAGCGCTTAATGACCAGCGCCAATCGTTATTTTCACGCTGCGCTTCCACCCCTTCCATCGTGAGTGCGCCATCCAAAATGGGAAGCGTGAGCGGCGCCACCGAAACTCGATCCGGCGCCAGCGTAGCGCGGACGCTAAAGGCGCCCAAGGGCAGCTTGCCAACGAAGCCGCTCGACACATTGATGCGATTTTCGCGCGCTTGATTTTGCTGCCAAGCCAAACTCGCATCGATGCCCGCTAGGCCGAACATTTTTTCTTCATGTTTCAGCCCGCCCTGACGAATCACCAGATTCGCTTCTTCCAAGGCGCCTTGCTTGAAGGTAATGGCGCCATCCGCTACGCCACTCAACGTCAGCTTGCTCAACACGCCATCCTGCGCCCAGGGTTTCATAAACGTGCGGTAGAGCGGATCCAATGCCAAAGACTTGGCCGCCACTTGCAAATGCTCGATGCGACCCGCAGCGCGATTCCATGCGCCACTCAACTGCGCCGTGCCGATACCGGCCCATTCCAATTGTGCTTGATCGACCACCGCTTGCGCATCCTGCCACGATCCTTGTGCCGATAAGCGCCGCTCGCCAGGCGCAATATAAAAGGGCTGCCAGAACACTTCACCCTCGCGCCAGGCCGTCGATACTTTCCATCGCCAGGTATCTGCGCGCACGGCCTGTAGCGTTAGGGTGCCGGCCAGTTTCTCGCCGGCGCGGGTGCCGGCCGCATCGCTGAACCCACCATTGCGCAGGGTGGCCGAGACATCAAGCTTGCCGCGCGCCTGCACACCCCATTCCAACTTGCCCGTCAGATCGATCACGCCTTGATTGAAACGAATACTTTGCTCAGGTAACCACGGATTCAAACGAGCGGCCTTGCCGTTTTTCACCTCCAAACTCGCAGCAAGATTGTCGCCGCGCCATAACAACTGCGCCTGCCAGCGTTCGGTGGATTCTGGAAACAAGGTGAGCGCCAGACTGCGTGCGCCGGGACGGTATTGAAAGGTCAGCGGGAATTTTTCGCCGACATCCAGTAGGCCGCGCCGGCATTCGATCAGATCGCGCTCGATACGCGCATCCGGGCAATAGAGTGCAAGCTTGCGCCACTCGCGGCCTTGCAGCGTTGCTTGGGCGATGGTGATATCCAGCTTAGACGGCGCGGAAAGGGTGAGTTGCGCCGAAATCCCACGCAAACTCATGGAAGGCCCCACCATGTCGTCGATGCTGAGCCGCAATTCCTGCGCGGATGCGCCAAGGCAGAAAACAAGCGTGCAAAAACCGCCAAAAAAGCGCAATGGCTTAAGCGGGAAATACGCCGGTCGAAAGATAGCGGTCGCCACGATCGCACACAATGGAAACGATGACGGCATGCTGCACTTCTGCCGACACTTTGAGCGCCGCGGCAAGCGCGCCGCCGGAAGAGATACCGGCAAAAATACCTTCTTCGCGCGCCAGACGCCGAGTTGTCTCCTCGGCTTCGGCTTGGGTCACGTAAAGAATGCGGTCCACGCGCTTGGCGTCATAGATTTTAGGTAGATAGGCTTCCGGCCATTTGCGGATACCGGGGATTTGCGAGCCTTCTTCCGGCTGCACGCCGATGACTTGGATGGCGGCGTTTTTTTCCTTGAGAAAGCGCGAGCAGCCCATGATGGTGCCGGTGGTGCCCATGCTGGAAACGAAGTGCGTGACTTGCCCGGCGGTGTCGCGCCAAATCTCGGGGCCGGTGCCCTCGTAATGCGCTTGCGGATTATCCGTATTGCCAAATTGGTCGAGGATGCGGCCACGGCCCTCGGCCTGCATCCGGTTCGCCATATCGATGGCTTCTTCCATGCTGCCCGCCTGGGAGGTGAGCACAATCTCCGCGCCGAATGCGCGCATCACTTGGCGCCGCTCCACGCTCATGTGCTCCGGCATCACCAGAATCATACGGTAGCCGCGCATCGCCGCCGCCATGGCCAGCGCGATGCCGGTGTTGCCGCTGGTCGCTTCGATCAGCGTGTCGCCCGGCTGGATATCGCCGCGCGCCTCGGCATGCTGGATCATGGACAGCGCCGGCCGGTCTTTTACCGAGCCGGCGGGGTTATTGCCTTCGAGCTTTACCAGCACGGTATTGCTGGTCTCACCCGGCAGGCGTTTGAGTTTGACCAGCGGCGTGTTGCCGACGAATTGCTCGATGGTTTTATACATGGCCGTTATTGACTCTCTATCGATTGTAGCGACCCGCTTTGATAGAGATGATCGCACTCGCCCACCACGCCCGCCATGGTGATGGCGTTTTTGCCATGCGTTTTGGCATGTTTGAGCGCACGCCAGGCGCGGGCATACAATTCTTCGCGTTGCTCACCGGAAAGATAGACTGCCACGCCGAAACTCGCGGTCGCGGGCTCCAGCACCGGCAGCATGATCTGGCCTTCCAAATCCATGCGCAACCGTTCGGCCACGATCAGGGCGCCCATTTCGTTGGTCTCGGGCAACAGGATGGCGAACTCCTGACCGCCATAGCGCACCGCCACATCGATCGCGCGCACCGCTTGCATGACCACGGTGGCGACATGTTTCAGCACTTCATCGCCTACCTCGCGCCCGTAGTCGGCGTTGATTTTGGTAAACCCATCCATATCCATCAACAGCAATGCCAGCGGTCGGCGGGATCGCTCCCAACGCTTGATTTCCTCTTCCATGCGCTGATCGAGGATGACGCGGTTGGCAAGCCCAGTCGTCGGATCTTGGCGCTTTAATTCAGTCATCTCCTCCAAGGCCGACTGCAAAGCGTGATTGCGCTTCGAGAGCTGGCGCCGCACATCATCCAGCTCCTTTTTCAGCTTGCCGATTTCGTCATTCATTTGTTCGAAAGCGGAAATATCCATTTCCGCCGCGATAAACAGCATCTGATTCATGCGATACACGCGGCCGGAGAAGGCGCGCCGCGCACCTTCCGGTGCACCGAGCGTGAGCAAGCCGTGATAAATCAGGCCATCCGCCTGGGGCGGACTGTGACACAGCAAATTGAAACTGGGTTCAATGAAATTGGAGGTGGAAAAGCCTTCGGTGATGCCGGCCAAGGTCATCAGAAAACCCTCGTTCGCTTCCACGATGCGGCCATCGTCGGCAATCAACGCGACCGCGATGGCACGAAAGTCCTTGAGCCAAGCCGGTACGATGGCAAACGGGGAAGTGTTCAATTTTTGTTAGCCGGGAATACGTCCATAGACATCATCGAAGCGCACGATGTCATCTTCTTCCAAATACGGACCGCTTTGGATTTCGATGATTTGTAGCGCCACCTTGCCCGGATTTTCCAGGCGGTGGCGATTGGTCTTGGGGATATAAGTGGATTGGTTTTCTTCCAGGTAGATATCCTGCTCGCCGTTGGTGATACGCGCGGTGCCGTCAATCACCACCCAATGTTCGGAGCGATGAAAGTGCATTTGCATCGAGAGCTTGGCGCCGGGATTCACCAAGATGCGTTTGATCTTATAGCCGGGGCCTTCTTCCAAAATGGTGTAACTGCCCCACGGGCGCGTCACGGTGAGATGGATTTCAGTCAGGTGCGCATGTGATTCTTTCACGGCGGCGACCAGTTGTTTCAAATCCTGCACGCGTTCACGCGGACAGATCAGGGTCGCGTCACGCGTTTGTACCACCGCCAGATTGGCCACACCCAGTGTCGCCACCAAACCATGCTCGCTCCACAACAGATTGTCTTGGCTGTCGATCGCCAAGACATCGCCCTCCAGCATATTGCCCTGCGCGTCCTTGCCGCGCTGCTGGTAGATCGACTCCCACGAACCGAGATCGCTCCAACCCATATCCACCGGCACGACCGCGACGTTGTCGGCCAACTCCAATAAGCCGTAGTCGATAGAAAGATCGGGCATGCTTGCATACACATCGGCTGCGGCTTGGACTTCGTTTTTCTCCGCCAAGGCTTGCGTCGCGGCAAAGATTTGCGGCTGATGCTGTTTCACCATCTCCATAAAACGATCGGCACGGAACACAAACATGCCACCATTCCAGTAATAACCGCCCTCGGTGAGATAGCCTTGCGCCGTCGCGAGATCGGGCTTCTCCACGAAGCGCGCGGCTTGATGCACTTCGGACAAGGGGCCGCTATTCGCGCCGGCCAGCGGCTTGCCGCTTTGAATATAGCCATAGCCGGTAGCAGCTTCGGTGGGCTGCATACCGAACAAGGCGACATAGCCTTCTTTTGCCGCCGCTTCGGCCGACTGCCAGGCGCGCAAAAAAGCTTCGTCATTGGCGACCGCATGGTCTGAGGAGAACACACCGATCAGCGCATCCGGTGTTTCACGTGCAATGCGCGCCACGGCCCAGGCAATCGCAGGCAAGGTGTTGCGGCCCATCGGCTCGGCCAGGACGCCCCCCGCCAAGGCCGCGTCCAACGCCAGCAATTGGCCCGCGACTTCGAATCGATATTCGGCCGAGGTGACGGTGGCCACATGCGATGCATCCACCATTGGCAATACGCGCCGCACCGTTTGTTGCAGCAAACTCTCTTCGCCATTCAGGCACAGCAGTTGTTTCGGCTTCGACGAACGAGACAAGGGCCATAAGCGCGTGCCGGATCCGCCCGCAAGTACGATCGCGTAGCGCTTAGCAGACACTTGTGGTTGCGCCGCCGGATGAATTTTGACATTGGGTGCGTTCATACCGCTTTCCTCACCTTGAAATTTGCGAAAAACAAACTACAGCGGGTTAAACGATAGCACAATTATCGTTCATAAACGCTTTCAGCATAGGCGCTTATAAGGTTAACGTCCGTCCCCTGACGTAGTACCTGGAAAAACTGAAACGCTGTGCTAGATTGGACTAAGGGCGCATCGCTTCGCAAATCCCATTCCAAGAGCGATGCCCCGGTTGCGAGGCCAAAATGGTTCCCGATGTCCCTCAGGCGGCCTTGCCGCCAACTACCGACATAAACGAAGCCGCCGATCTCCTCGAAGGGCTGGAAGTCCTGCGTGAAGAGCTAGGGAGTATTGCCGACGAGTTGATCGAGCTGTTGCGCCAAGCGGGCGTCACCCCGCCACAAGACCACAGCTCCTCGGCGCATTAAGCGCCCATTTACTCCCCCATTTGATCAATGATCCGCTGTCCGAAGGCGGAGCAGGTCACTTGCGTTGCACCCGGCATCAGCCGCGCGAAATCGTACGTGACCTGCTGGGCCAGAATGGCTTTTTCCATGCCATGGATAATGAGATCAGCGGCTTCGACCCAGCCCAAGTGGCGCAACATCATTTCCGCCGACAGCACGATGGAACCGGGGTTCACATAATCCTGCCCGGCGTACTTAGGCGCGGTGCCGTGCGTGGCTTCGAACATAGCGACCGAATCGGAAAGATTCGCGCCCGGCGCAATGCCGATGCCGCCCACCTGCGCCGCGAGTGCGTCGGAGACATAATCGCCATTGAGATTGAGCGTAGCGATCACGTCGTAGTCTTCCGGGCGCAACAAAATTTGCTGCAAGAAAGCATCCGCGATCACATCTTTGATCACGATGCCGTTCGGCAGCTTGAGCCACGGCCCGCCATCGATTTCCACCCCACCGAATTCGCGCTTGGCGAGTTCGTAGCCCCATTTCTTGAAACCACCCTCGGTGAATTTCATGATGTTGCCCTTGTGCACCAGGGTCACCGATTTGCGCCCATTGTCGATGGCGTATTGGATCGCTTTGCGGATCAGGCGCTCGCTGCCCTCGACCGACACCGGCTTGATGCCGATGGCGGAAGTGTCGGGGAAGCGAATTTTTTTCACGCCCATTTCCTGCTGCAGGAAGGCGATGACTTTCTTCACCTCGGCCGAGCCGGCTTCCCACTCCACGCCGGCGTAAATATCTTCAGTATTCTCACGGAAGATCACCATATCGGTTTTTTGAGGCTCTTTCACCGGGCTTGGCACGCCGGTGAAATAGCGCACCGGGCGCAAACACACATACAGATCGAGCAGTTGGCGCAAGGCCACATTGAGCGAACGCATGCCGCCGGAAGTCGGCGTGGTAAGCGGCCCCTTGATCGACACCACATACTCGCGCACCGCTTGCACGGTTTCATCCGGCAGCCAGCTATCGGCGCCGTACACTTGAGTCGCCTTCTCGCCCGCATACACTTCCATCCACGCGATCTGGCGACGACCGCCATAGGCTTGCGCGACTGCCGCATCGACCACTTTGCGCATCACCGGGGTGATATCCACACCGGTGCCATCGCCTTCGATGAAGGGAATAATCGGGTGCGCCGGCACCGCGAGCGAGGCATCGGCGTTGACGCGAATCTGCTCGCCACCCGCCGGAATTTGAATGTGTTGATACATGACGACTCCCTAAAAACAAAAAATTGACAGGATAGGCGGCGTCTATAATGGGCGCACATCTATCCTGTCCGTTCTCACATGCCCAGGCTCATCCTATTCAACAAGCCCTACGGCGTACTCTGCCAATTCAGCCCAGAGGGAACGCACACCACGCTCAAGGATTTTATCGCGGTACCGGACGTCTACCCTGCCGGACGGCTCGACGCTGACAGCGAAGGGCTGCTTATTTTAACCGATGACGGACCGCTCCAGCACCGGATTAGCGATCCTAAACACAAGCTGCCGAAGACGTATTGGGTGCAAGTCGAAGGCATACCCGATCAGACTGCGCTGGATCAACTGCGGAAGGGTCTCGACTTAGGCGATTTTGTCACGCGCCCGGCACAGGTGCAGTTGATCGAAGAACCAGTAGGCTTATGGCCGCGCAATCCGCCGATTCGGGTGCGCCAACAAATCCCCACCCGTTGGCTGAAACTCACCATTGCCGAGGGTAAAAATCGCCAAGTACGGCGCATGACGGCTAAAGTCGGCCACCCCACGCTGCGCCTGATTCGCTATGCGATTGGCACATACACGCTCGATAGCATAGCCCCCGGCGCTTGGCGCGACGAATTTATAACGACAACAGCTTCAAATCGAACGCCCGCTCCACCAGCCAAACGCTCGCCACCACGGCGATCAAAAATGAGCCGCCCAACAAAATGAGGCGCTGGTAAAACCAGCTCTGGCGCAAGGCATACGCCACGGGTAGGAAGGCGCTAACAATCACGAGCTGCCCTGCCTCCACCCCCAAATTAAATCCCACCAGCGCCAATACCAGCGCGTCTTGCGGCAAACCGAGATCACGTAGCACGCTGGCGAAACCGAAGCCATGAATCAAGCCAAAAGCGAACGCCATCATCCAGCGCCGCTCGCGCAACAAAGGAAATACATTATTCAAAGCCGCGATCACCACCGAGGCGGCGATGGCCGCCTCCACCCAGCGCGAGGGCAGGCTCACCACGCCCAGGGTGGCCAAACTCAAGGTAATGGAATGCGCGACGGTAAACGCCGTGACAATTTTGAACACTTGCCAGAACGCCGGCTTGAACGCTACCACCGCCTGCCATTTTTCATTTTGGCGCAGCACTACCGCGGGCAATAACAGCGCCAGCAAAAACAAAATGTGATCGAAGCCGATCCAGATATGCCATACCCCTTCATGCCCGTAATCGAGGAATTGACGCAGCTTGTTTGGGCGCGCCAGGGTGAATTCCTGAGCTGCTTTATCGGGGCTGAAAATCCCGGTGACGGATTGGCCGGCGTATTCCAGGCGCAGCAAACCCTTGTGCTGCGGGTCGATATCGAAAAACAGCGCATAGCGCGCTTGCAGCGTTTGCACCGGCGCCGGGCACAGCGCCGTAAAGCGCATGACCGCATACGCGCCATCGGTATGATCATCGATTAAATGCTCGGTCACCCGCGCCGGACACGCCTGCCCCGCCGCCGCTAGGCTGAGGCGCGATAGCGCATACGCCGCGATCTCGTTTTGTTTCGCGCGTACTTCGCCCCAGGTGATTTGCGCGTCGCCATTGGCGTCAAGGCCAAGGGCGAAATCCAGATCGCGCAGCGCGATGTCCCATTGCCCGCTAACCGCTTCGCCCGCTACGCGCAGCGTCAGATAGCTATCGCTCGGCTTGTGCGCGCTCGCGCTGAATGAGAGGCACAGGCCGCAGACCAAAAACAGTAGGCGCATCATGACAACGCCTTCAATTGTTCAGCCAAGCGGCGCAAAGTGGCATCCTCGATACCGCTCTCGCTTAGCCAACGCAGCACCGGCTGAGCGGCCGCCGGCTCTTTCGCTGCGAGCGCCGCTTCCAGCACAATGCGCGCATCGCGTGGTTCGAGTTGCACTTTCCAGTTCTCCAAAGCCAGCGCCAGCGCTTTCTTGGGGTCGTGTTGCACATGCAACGCAAAGCGCGCTTCTTCCTGCTGATGCACCGTATCGCCGCGCAGTTGCGCCGCGTGGAAACGATCCGCCAGCGTCGCCGCGCTGGTCTTGGCCGTCGGCAGCTTGAGCGCGTGTTCTGCGAACACCAAACGCAGGAGCAAGGTATCCGAACGAGTTTTGTCCTTGAGCAGCGCCACCACTTCGCTTGCGCGACCTTGATCCAACAAAAAATCCGCATACGCCGCGAGCAAAAACGTATCGGTAATATCCAAAGCCAGAGCTTGCTTAAAATGCGCTTCGGCGGCGCCCAGGCGCCCCAGGCGTTGTGCCATTTCCGCCAGCCGCGTCAGTACCCATAGGCGCTCATCCCGCGCTGCGTCGGGATGCCGCGCCTGCATTTGGCTCAAGGCGGCGTAAGCCTCGCCCGCCCGCCCGGTGAGCCCCTGCACCATCGACTCGCAACCGAGCGCAATCAATTCATTGGCCACGCCACGCAAGGCGAGACAATCGGATCGCGCCTCGGCATAGCGCGCCTGCACGATATGAATGATGGCGCGCAAAGAACGCGCACGGGGATGCTGCGGATCGCGCGTGAGCGCCTGGTTCAAATCGCCCAGCGCGCCGAAAAAATCGTGCCGGAATTGCCGCAGGCTTGCGCGTAGCACCTGCACTTCGAGTGGGGGGGTCGGCAGATCCCACCAGGGTGCTAACGCAGCTTGGGCATAGCCGATATAACGCGGATCGCCCTCCGCCGCCACCAATTCGAAGTAGCGCCGTCCCAAAGACACCGCCACCCCGACATCGCTGGGATTGCGCTGCAAAGCGGCGCGTAGCTGCGCTAATTCGCGCGCCACCGGATCATTGGCTTTGAACGGCAAGCGCTCCAGCACTTGCGTATCGCTTGCGGGTACATAAGGCGCGGCGTAGGCGGAGTGTGCGATCAGCCAAGCGAGTGTCAGAAACAGTTTAAAACGAAGCAACATGGAGAATACGAAGGTAGCTGGGTAAGGGCAGGGATCATATCCATTTGGCGTTGTGCTGGCAATTTCGCCAAAGACGCCAGAACGCGTAACAAATAAAATAAATTACTAAATATAAACAATATGTTGAAGCTATAAACCTGCCGATTTCAAGCATCCATCCACCACTATCCCAACCTAGCTCGAAATTTATGTACTTGGCTGTCAACCTCGCTCCCTACTACCGCGTTATTGGCTCGACGCACGGTTTTGTACTGTGTTGTTGAATCCACCTAAAAACTTTTTAGCTAAAAGGAAATAAAATGAGCAAACTGTTATCCGCTTTGATCGTCGTTGCTTTCTCCGCTGTCAGCCTGAATGTTTTCGCTGCCGCTCACTCCGGCGCCGCTCCTGCTGCTAAAACCGAAGCTGCTGCTCCTGCCGCTG
>JADMJT010000013.1:0-8741 GCA_018781585.1 Burkholderiales bacterium | reverse complement strand
GCTCACTCCGGCGCCGCTCCTGCTGCTAAAACCGAAGCTGCTGCTCCTGCCGCTGACAAGAAAGCCGCTCCAGCCGCTGAAATGAAGAAAGACGAAGCAAAGCCTGCCAAAAAAGCTAAAAAAGCTAAAAAAGCCAAGAAAGCTGACGCTCCTAAGGCTGACGCCGCTCCTGCTGCTAAGTAATTTGAAGCAAGCCTAAAAAAGGCAGGGTTCGCCCTGCCTTTTTTGTTGGCAAAAACATTAGTTTATTAGCAATATTTAATGCATTTCCCCTATTTCGCTTCAATCTTGTCAACAAAACCCTAAGAATTACGTTAAAATCCGCGGGCACAAAATTTTGTGCCCTAAAACACAACTTACCAACCCTTGAGGATGAAACACATGAGCAAACTGTTATCCACCCTGATCGTTATTGCTTTCTCCGCTGTCAGCCTGAATGTTTTCGCCGCTGCGCACTCCGGTGCCGCACCTGCAAAAGCTGAAGCTGCCGCTCCTAAGGCCGACGCTGCTAAAGCTGCTGAAGTCAAGAAGGACGACAAAGCTGCTGCCAAGGACGCCAAAAAAGACGACAAGGCCGCTGCTAAAGATGCTAAGAAAGACGACAAAGCTGCTGCTCCTGCTGCCGCTAAGAAAGATGACAAGGCCGCTGCTCCTGCCGCTGCCGCTAAGAAAGACGACAAAGCTGCTGCTCCTGCCGCTGCTGCCAAGAAAGACGACAAAGCCGCTGCTCCTGCTGCTAAGTAATTGCTGGGTAGTACTTAAAAAGGCAGGGACATTCCCTGCCTTTTTTTATTTCTTGAGACAAACATGACAGAAATCTGGCGCCCCCACGTCACGGTTGCCGCCGTCATCGAACGAGATGGCAAATTCCTGTTCGTGGAAGAGCAAGCCGACCAATCCATCGTCCTCAACCAGCCCGCCGGGCACTGGGAATCGGATGAAACCTTGACCGCCGCCGCCGCGCGCGAGGCATTGGAAGAGACTGGCTACCATTTCCAACCCGCATTCCTGGTCGGGGTGTATCGCTGGCCGCATCCTACTAAGAATATTGTCTACCTGCGCTTTGCATTCTCCGGCGCCGTGCTGGGCTTTGACGCGAATCGGGCATTGGATACGGGCATTCTGCGCGCGGTTTGGCTCACGCCGGACGAGTTGCGCGCCCAAACCGCCCGCCATCGCAGTCCGCTGGTCTTGCGCTGCGTGGAAGACTATCTCGCCGGCAAGCGCTATGCTTTGGATTTACTGACTCACTTTACTTGATATGCGTTTCCTGTCTTTCCTGATATTGGCTTGCGCGAGCCTCCCCGCCTCGGCACTGGAAGTCACAATCTGCTACAACTATGGTTGCGCGGTGCAAGCCAAAATCGCGGTCGATCTCGACGATCTGACCCAACTCGACCAACTGTTCGAAGATGTCGGCAATGCTGCGGTAGAGCGCGGCTCGATTCAGCTCGCTATTGGTTTCATGAATCGCGTCGCCGGCAAGCAAACGCCTATCCGTAACGACAAAGGGGGAAATTACAAAGACGATGGCGTGGAAGGCCGCATGGATTGCATCGATCATTCACACACCACCACCGCTTATCTGAAACTGATCGAAGCGCGCGGCCTGCTGAGCTTTCACCGCGTACTGGAACCGGTGCGCCGCGCGCCGCTCTTGGTGAACGACCATTGGAGCGCACGTATTCAAGAAAGCGAAAGCGGGGAACAATATGCCGTGGATTCCTGGTTTTTCGATAACGGCGAACCGGCAGCAATCTTTCCCATTCGCGAATGGCTAAAAGGCGCGGAGCCCCATGTCTGATCGTGTAGTAGTTGGCCTCTCTGGCGGCGTCGATTCCTCGGTCGCCGCCCTGCTGCTCAAGCGCCAAGGTTATGAAGTCATCGGCCTGTTCATGCGCAACTGGGAAGACGATGCGGAGTGCCCCGCTAAGCAGGATTTTCTGGATGTACTTGCCGTGGCTGAAGTGATCGGCATTGAAGTCGAAGCAGTGAATTTTGCCCAGGAATACAAAGAGCGCGTGTTCAGCTATTTTCTGCGCGAATACCAAGCCGGGCGCACGCCCAACCCGGATGTGCTGTGCAATTCCGAAATCAAATTCAAGGCTTTTCTCGAGCACGCGCTGGCTTTGGGCGCGAGTAAGATTGCCACCGGCCACTACGCGCGGGTCGCTGAGCGCCAGGGCGAATTCGCCTTGCTCAAGGCGCAAGACAGCGCTAAGGATCAGACTTATTTCCTGTATCGCCTGAACCAAATGCAGCTCTCGAAGACCCTGTTTCCCCTCGGCGAGTTGCTCAAACCCGAAGTGCGTGAAATCGCGCGCGCAGCCAATCTCCCGACCCATGCCAAAAAAGACAGCACCGGCATCTGCTTCATCGGCGAGCGCGATTTTCGGGCCTTCCTCTCACGCTATCTGCCGAAACAGCCGGGCGAGATGGAAACACCCGATGGCCGCTGTGTCGGCCAACATGAAGGCTTGATGTATTACACCCTCGGCCAGCGCCAGGGCTTAGGCATCGGCGGCCAAGGCGAGCCGTGGTTCGTAGCGGGCAAAGACATGCAACGCAATGTGCTGATCGTGGTGCAAGGCCATGAACATCCCTTGCTGCTGCATGACACACTCGTCGCACAAGACTTGAATTGGATCGCTCACCGCGCGCCCGACGCAACGCGGCCTTATGCTGCCAAAACCCGCTATCGCCAGCAGGACGCGCCGTGTCATATTACCCAGCTTGCGCACGATCAACTCGCACTCAAATTCGACGCCGCGCAATGGGCGGTGACACCGGGCCAATCGGTGGTGATGTATGACGGCGAAACCTGCCTCGGCGGCGGCATCATTGACTGACTGTCGCGAAATGAATTTCTCGGAGCTGCACAGCGCGGTTAGCCCTGCGCGATATGCGAAGGATGGGGAGAAGCGGGAGCGCTTTAGCGTGCCGCGGCGTTCAACGAGGCGCTTGCACAGCGATGTTGCGCCAATAGTTGGCTGAAAGCGTCAGCCTCCAGCGGCGGACTATGATGATTGCCTTGGACGGCGTCGCAGCGCAACTCGCGTAGCCGCGCCAATTGCCGCTCGTTGCTGACGCCTTCCGCAATCACCTTCAGACCCAGGCTGTGGCCCATGCCAATGATAGCGCGCACGATCGCCGCATCGCTCGCGTCATCGGTCAGATCATCAATGAATGTTTGGTCAATTTTAAGCGCGTCGATGGGAAAAGATTTCAAATAACCCAGGCCCGAATAGCCCGTGCCGAAATCGTCGATGGAAAGCCGCACGCCCATTTCCTTTAAGCCGCGCAGGGAAGCAATGGTCGCCTCCGCATGATGCATCACCACACCCTCAGTCAATTCCAAACTCAACAGATGTGGCGCGAGCCCGGTTTTTTCCAACAACGACCCGATCTCCTGCAACAGACCCAGACGACGAAATTGCAGCGGAGAAATATTGACTGCGACCGGGATGGCCGGCAGCCCAGCTGCTTGCCAAGCACGGTTCTGCCGGCACGCTTCGCGCAGCACCCAATTGCCGATGGGAATGATCAAGCCGCTTTCTTCCGCGACCCCGATGAAGTCTCGCGGCAACAGCATGCCACGTTCTGGATGGCGCCAACGCAACAAGGCCTCCATGCCGATGAAGTCGCCCGTCGCAACGTCGACTTGTGGCTGATAGTAAAGTGCCAGTTCCCGCCGCTCCAGCGCGCGGCGCAAATCGTTTTCCAGCGTTAACCGGTCGCGCGCCATGTCGCCCATGTGCTGGGTGAAGAACTGATAGTTATTGCGCCCTGCTTCCTTCGCCTTATACATCGCGGTATCGGCTTTTTTAATCAAGTCCTCCGGCGACGCACCGTCGGTTGGGTACAGGCTGATGCCCATGCTGAGTGTGACCGCCAGTTCGTGACCATCAATCGCATACGGCTGGGCGATGGCAGTGATCAGATTTTCGGCGATGCTCGCCACCGCCTCAACTTGCTCGATTGCTGACAGCAAAACGATGAACTCGTCGCCGCTCTGGCGCCCGATGGTGTCGGCTTGGCGCACGCCGTCGCGCAGGCGCGCCGCCACTTCCTGGAGTAAGCGGTCGCCGATAGAATGGCCGAGGGAGTCGTTTATATTCTTGAACCGGTCCAGGTCAATGAACAGTAGAGCCAGCTTTTGATTGTGCCGCTCCGCATAAGCGATGGCCTGCCTCATGCGGTCGGTCATCAACACCCGGTTGGCGAGACCGGTCAGGCCATCGATGTGCGCCAAATGGCGCAGCTTCTCCTCGGCCTGTTTTGCCTCCCACATCGCCTGCTCGGCGGCGTTCTTGGCACTGCGCAGATCTTCGGTCTGCTCCGCTACCAGCTCCTCCAAATGATCGCGGTGTTGGCGCAATTCGGCTTCCGCCGCCTTGCGTTCGGTAATGTCCATGATCAGCCCGACCGCTTCGTATTGATTTTTGCCGGCGGGAAACAGGCGTATATTGTCCTGCACCCAGAAGTAGTGCCCCGCGCTGTGCCGCATGCGATAAACGCGGTTGAAATAGCCTTCCGCGAGTACATGAAGATTATTACTCAAGGTAATCTGCGGTAAATCCTCAGGATGGACTAGTTGATACCAGACATTGGGCTGCGCCGAGAGCATCTCCTTGGAATAGCCCAATATCGATTCCACGCTGTCACCCACCAGCAGATTGCGCAAGCAAGGCTGCGGGCCGCTAACATCCACGGTCACACTGTAAATAATGGCGGGCGATACCGCCATGACCCGGCTCATGCGCTCATTCAGCGCGGCAGTGTGCACCTGACTATCCGATACTTCCCGCATTAAATTCATACGATGATAGGCGATGCCCACCTGGCGCGCGATCACCTCGATCAGCGCCATTTGCTCTTCCGTTGGGGGGGCAACCGGTCGTAGCCAGCCCAGCGAAAACACGCCGGCGATGTCCTCGCCGATCATGACCGGCACCGCAAGGCCAGAATCCAGCCCCAGTTTGACGAAGGGCGGAAAAGCATATTGGTAATTGGGATAATCCGGCACATGGATCGGCTGGCCGCTGCCAAACACGTGGCGCGCAGCACCCAATCCCACCGGACGCGACATGCTCTCCACATCGGCGCCTTCCGGCAGGCCCCAGAAATACTGGTAAGTCAGCGTGTCCGCGCCGGCGGGCAAAGCGAGCGCGCTCACATCGGCGCCGATCATCTCCATCGCAATTTGCGTAGCGCGGCGGCAGACTTTCTCGAAGTCCATCTCCAGGGACAAGGCTTCGATGACTTGCGCCAGTAAGTTCATCGCGTCGACCCAGCCAGCTTAATTTTAGTGCAGCAAGTCATCGGTCTATCCAGGCCAAGCTGCGCCGCAACCAGCCTGGCCGTGCGCGCGGCGTGGCGCCACGCCGCGCCACCAGGTGATAGGCTTGCAGCATCTCCGGGAAAGTCTCGGCGCCGCCCCACAAATACAACTGGAAGGTCCGGAATAGCTTTTCGCCCCAGCGCGCGACGATCATCTCTTTGTTCTCCTCCAGGCGTTCCGCCCAGAGATACATGGTACGCCCATAGTGCGCGCTTTCATTTTCCACTTCCATTACTTCCAACCCGCGGTAAAGCAGCTCCCGAACCAAGTCTTGGAGGCATAAATAGGTGTGGGTGCCGGGCCAGATGTATTTGCGGGCAAAAGGGCTGACATCGAATTTTTCTACCGACGCGGATGCATCCAGATAGAGCAAGCCGCCCGGTTTCAGGCAATGCCAGACCTGTGAGCTGAATTTTCGGTAATTCGGGATGTGTTCGATCACGCCGAAAATCACGATTGCGTCGTAGGGCGCGTCCGGCCTGTGTTCCAGAAAATCTTCCTGTAATACTCGGCAGGGCAGTTGCTGCACCCGAATCAGCTCGTCGATGAAGCGCTTGGAATCGTCGCCGATGGTGAGTCCGGTGACCTGCACGCCACGGCTGCCGCAATATTGCTCCACCGCGCCCCAGCCCGCCCCGATATCCAGCAGGCGCATGCCGGGTTTGAGGCCGAGCTTGTTAAACATGTTTTCAACTTTGTGCTCGGCGCCTTCTTCCAGCGTTTCATTTTCGTGGTGGTAAATGCCGTGGGAGTAGAAGCGATAATTTTTGTCCATAAAGGACAAATAGAAATCGTCACCATACTGGTAGTGGGCGCGGATCGCCGCCTGGTTGACACGGGTCTCGCCGCGCAGCAGATTGGAGATAAATTGCAGCCAGAGGGGCAAGGGAATCCGGTCGCGGATGCGCTGCCTGAGTTTGAACACTTCACGAATATCGCCTTCGATATCGATTTCGCCGTTGATATAGGCCTCGGCAAAGCCCAGCTCGTCGAAGCTGCGGCTCAGCAGGCGAGCATCGTGAAATTTGACCTTGAAATCCGGCGCATCCCCGCCGAATTGATGAAATGCTCCGCCAGGCAGCTCAACCAGGCACTTCACCCCGCTGCCCTCCACGATACCCCGCAACACGTTGACTGCGCCGGACATGGACTCCTCCTTTTGTATTGATGCGGCGCTTGTAGCTTATCGAGGGCACTTGGAGCTTCGCCCTGACCCGGATTGCCGCACACGGTTTTTCACCGGGAAGAAGAGATTAGCCAAACCCAGGGGGATTGACAAGCCATGCTTAGTCGCCTGTCCTATAAGCGGCTAGGCGCGCGGGACGAACGGCTGCTTACCGCGCGATTTCAAGCAAAAAAACCGGCAACGTCGCGAGACGAGGCCGGTTTTTTCGGGCAAGCGCGCCAGCCTTAAGCCGTGGCGCGGGTACCGCGTTTGCGATCGATTTCCTTGAGAAAACGCTTGCGCACCCGAATGAAATGCGGCGTGACTTCCACCAGCTCGTCGTCTTCAATAAACTCCAAGGCACGCTCCAGGTTCATCTCAATCGGCGGCACCAGGGTCACCGCCTCATCCGTACCGGAGGCGCGCACGTTGGTCAATTGCTTGCCTTTGAGTGGGTTCACTACCAAGTCATTGTCGCGGGTGTGTATGCCGATAATCATGCCTTCGTACAATTCATCGCCGGGGCTGACGATCATGCGGCCGCGATCTTGCAAGTTAAATAAGGCGTAGGCCACGGTCTTACCCATGCCATTGGAAATTAATACGCCATTCGCGCGGCCCTTGAGGTCGCCGCCTTTTATCGGACCGTAGTGATCGAACACGTGATAGAGCAAGCCGCTGCCCGAGGTCGCGGTGAGAAACTCGGTTTGAAAACCGATCAAACCGCGCGCGGGAATCATGTACTCCAAGCGCACCCGGCCTTTGCCGTCCGGCTCCATATTCAATAGATCGCCGCGGCGCATGCCGAGCTTTTCCATGATCGTGCCTTGATTCACGCTCTCTACATCCACGGTGAGCATTTCATACGGCTCTTGCCTCTCGCCGTTTACTTCCTTGATGATCACCTGCGGACGCGACACGCCCAGTTCGAAACCTTCGCGCCGCATGTTTTCGATCAAAATCGATAGATGCAATTCGCCCCGGCCGGAGACGCGGAATTTATCCGGGCTATCGGTATCTTCCACCCGCAGCGCCACATTGGAGAGTAATTCGCGATCGAGCCGCTCACGAATCTGGCGGCTGGTGACGAATTTGCCGTCGCGCCCGGCGAAAGGCGAGTTATTCACTTCAAACGACATCGTAACGGTGGGCTCGTCCACGGATAAAGGCGGCAGCGCTTCGGGGGCGGCGGGATCGCAAAAGGTGTCGGAAATATGCGGCGCTTCGATACCGGTAATGGCGACAATATCGCCAGCACTGGCTTCGGCCACTTCAATCCGATCCAGACCGTGGAAACCCAGCACTTGCAAGATCTTGCCTGAACGTTGCTTGCCTGAACCTTCCACCACCGCCACGATTTGGCCCGGCTTGATGCGGCCGCGCTTGATGCGGCCCACCGCGATGGTGCCGACATAGCTGGAGTACGCTAGGCTTGACACCTGCATCTGTAACGGGCCATCGAGGTCCACATCCGGCGCCGGCACATTTTTAATAATCGTGTCGAACAGCGGCGTCATGTCGCCCTCGCGCACTTCTGAATCGAGGCTGGCGTAACCGTTCAAGGCCGAGGCGTACACCACAGGGAAA
This sequence comes from Burkholderiales bacterium, assembly GCA_018781585.1. Lineage (GTDB taxonomy): Bacteria > Pseudomonadota > Gammaproteobacteria > Burkholderiales > Thiobacteraceae > RBG-16-58-11. Next base: position 648 of record JADMJT010000013.1, on the reverse strand, counting down.
TCGAGTTGTGCTTCGTTCGCGCCGAGTTTATAAAATAAATCGAAAGTTTGATCCAACACCCAACTCGGACGCGCGCCGGGGCGGTCGACTTTGTTGATGACCACAATCGGATTCAACCCTTGCGCAAACGCTTTGCGCGTCACGAAGCGGGTTTGCGGCATCGGGCCATCCATCGCATCTACCAGCAGCAACACGGAATCCACCATGGACAACACACGCTCTACTTCGCCGCCGAAATCGGCGTGGCCGGGGGTGTCGATGATATTGATGCGGTATTCGGTATCGCCCTGCTTCCAGCGCAGCGCCGTATTTTTGGCCAGAATGGTAATGCCGCGCTCACGCTCCAGGTCGTTGGAGTCCATGACCCGCGTCCCCATCTGCTGGTGCGCGGCAAAGGTGCCGGATTGTTGCAGGAGCTTATCGACCAGCGTGGTTTTGCCGTGGTCGACGTGCGCGATAATAGCGATATTACGGAGATTTTGAATCACAGGAGCACCCGGGAGTTTCGGCGAAAAAGCCGGCCATTATACCGGATTCGAGGTGAAATAGCCCTGCTTATACTTTGGGTGCGGTATCCTTGAACGGTTCAAGCCCGTTTAAACGATCAGCGAGTTTGGCCAAATTGGGGTGCGCTTCGCGCCATTTGAT
>JADMJT010000009.1 GCA_018781585.1 Burkholderiales bacterium | reverse complement strand
CAGCAGGTGATCAGCAGTAGTTAGATTGTGCTCTGTCCGTGCCAAACACCCAATGAACGAAAATCAAATTTTCTATCCAGAAACTGAAATTTGGCGTCTCATGAATGAGCGGTTCGAAGCCGATGGATTTCTTGTTTTAAAGCTGAGACGTAATGATGCCCTGGCCCTCGACCGCTCTATAGCGCGAAACAAGTGGCTCGATGTGCTGGCAACAAAACGGGGACTTCTAAGTTCATTTCAATATTGGACAGCAGTGGCATGGGAATTGATCGGGGTGATTTACCGGTATATTTTTGCCCTAAATGCAGCTCGGGCGAGAGAGTTTTGCTTGATCAATAAGAAAACAATTGCATCTATTGATCTTGCTCCTTGCCCGGATGAACCGAAATGTATGCTTGTTCGCCTAAATCGCAACGCTACATCTACCTCTTCGACCCAGCTCGCGTAGGGTGCAGTAAGCGAAGCGCATTGCGCCGGATGTTCTGTATGTAAGAACAGTCTGTGCCGCATTACCATATTTCATTTCTCAGGGAATAAACGCACCAGCCAAGCTGTTTACTCCTACGTAGGACCCATTTTTTATGAAAGTATTCGTTTAATGTACGCTGCGCGTATTTTATTTAGGGCCGGTTATGCCCCGGCGGGGCAGTTACTTTTTCTTGCTTGTCCAAGCAAAAGTAACCAAAAAGAAAGACACCCCGCTTACCGCCCCCAGCAAAAAACGCTGGGGGTTCCCTGCGTTGCTCGCCATGCCGGGCGGCTGCGCAACTCGCACGTTCCGCTTCGCGGAGCCTTGCTCGAACAAGTGCTCGCCGACTTCCCCCGGCATGGCTGCGCTACTCGGCGGTGCACAGGGGCCCCGCAAGTCAACACCGGCGGTACATCTGCGCGAGTCAAATTTGCTATGAGTTACCCGAAGCTTCTTGGTTTTACCCCGGATCCATGACCACCGACCACCAAATCGAAACCCACATCCCCCGCCTGCGCCGCTACGCCCGCGCGCTGACGGGCGACACGAATCGCGCCGATGATTTGGTGCAGGATACCTTGGAGCGCGCCTGGACAAAATTCACGCTGTGGCGGCGCGGGTCGGATTTGCGCGCTTGGTTGTTTTCTATCATGCACAACGTGCATATTAACCAGCTCGACTATCGCGCCCGGCGTAAGGAAGAGCCGATGCCGGATGAACCGCTCGAGATTGCGGTGGCGGGGCATCATGAGCGCCAGTTGGAGGTGCGTGATCTGGCTAGTGCGTTGGCGCAACTGCCGACGGAGTATCGCGAAGTGCTGCTGTTAGTGGGTTTGGAAGAATTAAAATATGAAGAGGTAGCCAAGGTGTTGAATATTCCCATCGGCACCGTGATGTCGCGCTTGGCGCGTGGGCGCGAACGCTTGCGGCTGGTGTTATCCGGCACCGCGCAAACTGCGCTGCGGAGAGTGAAATGAGTATCAGCGAACACGATTTACAAGCCTATGTGGATGGGCAGATCGATCCGGCGCGCGTGGCCGAGATTGAGACTCACCTTGCCGATAACCCGCAGGATGCAATGCGCGTGGAAGCCTATCGCAAACAGAACCAGACACTGCACGCCTTGTTCGATCCAACGCTGGATGAGCCCTTGTCCGGCGCGTTGCAGCGTCGGCATCGCCCCCGCCCGCAATGGCAGCGCTATGCGGCGATGGTTGGCATCTTGGCGCTGGGTTTGGTGTTGGGTTTTGGGCTGCGCGGCGTGACCGCGCCCGCGCTGGGCCCGATGGCGCTGTCCAAGCAAGCCGCCTTTGCGCATGTGGCCTTTGTGCCGGAAGTGTTGCACCCAGTCGAAGTGAGCGCAAAGCAAGAGGCTCACTTGGTCAATTGGCTGTCGAAACGTCTAGGCGGCGATGTACGGGCCCCGCATTTATCCAGCGCGGGATTTGATCTGATGGGTGGACGCCTACTACCCGGTGAAGCTGGGCCGGCGGCGCAGTTCATGTACCAGGACCATCGCGGCCAACGTTTGACCCTGTATGTAAAACGCGAGCAGGCGCGCGCTTCTGAAACGGCATTCCGTTTTGCCAAAGAAAATGGCGTCAGTGTGTTTTACTGGATCGACCGCGATTTTGGCTATGCGCTGTCCGGTGACTTACCCAAGGGGGATTTGCTCAAAGTGGCGGAGACGGTGTACCGGCAATTGAATCCTTAATCCTAGAAAAAGCCCTTGAACCACTTGTAGGGGCCGGGCATGCCCGGCCCGCTTTCGATACCGCGCGAGGCATGTCTCGCCCCTACTGACACGCCGCGCCGAACTTCCTTTCCGATCCCGCACTCCAACCCTGTAAGATTTCCCCCGCATCCCCGACTAATCGGAAAAGGAGCCACCCATGCTGATCCGCCGACCTGCCGACATCAAATCATCAGAAATCACCGACCCCCTGATTTATCGCCAGCGGCGCGAATTCATTAAAGGCGCAGCGGCGATAAGTGCGCTTGCTGCGCTCCCGCTGCGTGCGGATGCCGCTACCAAGCTATCGGGTGTGAAAAAATCCACCTACACCGTAGACGAAGTACTCACGCCCTTTAACGACATCACGACTTACAACAACTTTTACGAATTTGGTACCGACAAGGCAAGCCCAGCGATCCAGGCACGTAATTTCGTGCCCCGTCCCTGGACGGTGACGGTGGAGGGGATGGTTAAGCGCCCAATGACCTTCGACATAGATGACCTGATGAAGTGGCCATTGGAAGAGCGTGTATACCGCCTGCGCTGCGTCGAAGGCTGGTCGATGGTGATTCCTTGGACGGGATTTCCATTGAATGAAATCTTGAAGCGCGTGGAGCCGACCGGCAGCGCCAAGTTTGTTGAATTCACCTCACTCAATGATCCCAAGCGTATGCCTGGGCAGCGCTCCCCCGTGTTGGATTGGCCGTATGTGGAAGGCTTGCGCTTGGACGAGGCGCAGCATCCCTTGACGCTGATGGTGGTGGGTTTGTATGGGGAAGTGCTACCGAACCAAAATGGTGCGCCACTGCGCTTGGCGGTGCCCTGGAAATACGGATTCAAAAGTGCGAAATCCATCGTGCGCATTCGCCTGGTGGAAAAAGCGCCGATCTCATCCTGGATGCGTGCCACGCCGAACGAATATGGTTTCTTCTCCAACGTGAACCCGGATGTCGATCACCCGCGTTGGAGCCAATCCAAGGAACGGCGCATCGGCGAATTCCTGAAGCGCAAAACGCTCCCTTTTAATGGCTACGGCGCGCAAGTGGCGGCGATGTATGCGGGGATGGATTTGCGGAAATTCTTTTAGCCCCAGGTACGCACGTGGCTAAAGCCGCTTTATTCTTTGTTTGTCTGATCCCCCTCGGCCGCCTCGTTTGGCTTGCCTTCAACGGTGGGCTGGGCGCGAATCCGATCGAATTCATCACGCGCTCCACCGGCACCTGGACCCTGGTTTTGTTGCTGGTCACGCTATCGATCACCCCGCTGAGAAAGCTCACAGGGTATAACGCCCTGATTCGGGTGCGGCGTATGCTCGGGCTATTCGCCTTCTTCTACGTCTGCCTCCACTTCACGACTTATATTTGGTTAGATCAGTTTTTCGAGTGGGCGTCGATTTTGAAAGATATCAAGAAACGCCCCTTTATCACGGTGGGCTTCGCGAGTTTTGTGTTGCTCATACCGCTCGCGCTAACTTCGACCAACGCCATGATGCGGCGCCTGGGGCGGCGCTGGCAGCAACTGCATCGGCTGGTATACCTAATTGGGATCGGCGGAGTGGTGCATTACTGGTGGTTGGTGAAAAAGGACATCACGCAGCCTGCGCTGTATGCGCTAGTGCTGGCGCTCTTGTTGGGATACCGGCTCACCCTATGGCTGCAAGCCCGAAAGCGCGTGGCGCCGCCCCCTGCACCAATCACGCCTGTCAATTTAGCCTCGCACAAATGAAAAAAGCGGATGGGTTCCCCCATCCGCCCGAAGGCTTGAACCCGCTTAGTATTACTTAAGCAGAGAGGCCACGGTTGCCATCGGCTTCGGAATAACCGGAGCGATAGGAGCCGGAGCGGGTGCCGCCATTTTCGGCGCAGCTTTTTTAGCAGCAGGCTTCTTAGCGGCGGCCTTCTTAGCGGGCTTTTTTGCTGCGGGCTTTTTCGCAGCAGCCTTTTTAACGGCAGGCTTCCTAGCAGGCGCTTTTTTAGCAGCGGGCTTCTTAGCAGCAGCCTTTTTAGCAGCAGGCTTCTTCTTAGCAGCGGGCTTCTTAGCAGCAGCCTTTTTAGCAGCAGGCTTCTTCTTAGGCGCAGCCTTTTTAGCAGCAGGCTTCTTCTTAGCAGCAGGCTTCTTAGCAACCGCTTTTTTAGCAGCAGGCTTCTTAGCAGCCGCTTTTTTAGCAGCCGGCTTCTTCTTGGCAGCGGGTTTCTTCTTAGCAGCCGCTTTTTTGGCTACGGGCTTCTTAGCAGCCGCTTTTTTGGCTACGGGCTTCTTTTTAGCAGCTGGTTTCTTAGCTGCCGCTTTTTTAGCAGCCGGTTTCTTCTTGGCTGCTGGTTTTGCTGTTGCCATGGTAAAACTCCTTTTCAGTTAGTGACGAGAAGCAATTAATGCGCACAACCACAAGGTCTGCACTCCCGCAGTGGCACCCTAAAAACTGCTTTTGACCCGCAATTGACTCACGCGCAACTCTTACTTTTCGTGACTCAATTGAGAGCAATGCCACTTGGTGACGCGAAATGTATTGCACACCGTAATCACGCACAAGTGCTTTTGTGCGATACCTTGCACATTTTTGTTATCGGACAAGAACTTAAAAACTTTAGTATTGACACGAAACCAATTGTTTTGAGGGGGCGTCGTCTCGAATAGCCCATCCAGCGCGGGTTTCGAGAGATCGTTTTGAGTCGATACTGATCGACAATGAAAAAATAAATTTGTCGCGGGAATGCGACATTTTTCTCACGAAGCGGAGGGTAAAACACCTTCCAAAGCGTACAGCTGGTCGATTTCTTCCCGTCGGCGCACCAAAAATAGCTGCTCGCCGTCCACCATCACCTCCGCTGCGCGCGGCCGGGTGTTGTAGTTGGAACTCATGCTCATGCCGTAGGCGCCGGTCGACATCACCGCCAGCAAGTCACCTGCTTCCAGCACCAAATAGCGGTTTTTCCCGAGAAAATCACCACTTTCGCACACTGGGCCCACTACTTCATATGCGCGCTGAATGCCGGAATGCGGCGCCACCGGCAGGATGTCGTGGTAGGCGTCGTACAACGCGGGACGCATCAGATCGTTCATCGCGGCATCGACGATGGCGAAGCTTTTGCCTTCACCCGGCTTGAGGTATTCGACCTGGGTCAACAACAAGGCAGCATTGCCGACCAGCGCACGACCGGGCTCGAGCAGGAGCTTTAAACTGCGACCGGCTAAACGCGACTGGATTGCTTGGGCGTAATGATCGAGCGCAATGGGCGTCTCGTCCCGGTAGCGGATGCCCACGCCGCCGCCCAGATCCAAGTGCGCAAGCGTGATGCCCACTTCCGCCAGCCGATCCACCAAGGCCAGCACTTTGTCCAAGGCGTCGATGAAGGGTTCCACTTCGGTAATCTGGGAGCCGATATGGCAGTCGATGCCCGTCACGCTGATATGGGACATTGCGGCCGCGCGGCGGTAAAGATCAAATGCCGCACCGTACTCAACCCCAAACTTGCTCTCTTTGAGACCGGTGGAAATATACGGATGCGTCTTCGGATCAACATTGGGATTGACGCGTAGCGAGACCGGCGCGCGCCGGCCAACCTCGCCCGCGACAAGATTCAGCCGCTCCAACTCCGCTTCCGATTCGACGTTGAAGCACAGAATGCCCGCTTCCAGTGCTTGCTTCATTTCGGCCGCGGTCTTGCCCACGCCGGAGAACACCACTTTATTCGCCTGGCCGCCCGCCGCCAGCACGCGCCGCAATTCGCCGCCGGAGACGATATCGAACCCTGACCCTAAGCGGGCGAACAAGTTGAGAATAGCCAAGTTGGAATTCGCCTTGGCCGCATAGCACAGTAAATGCGGCTGCCCTTTGAAGGCTGTATCGAAGCGCTGGAACGCCTCGGTCAGCGCACGACGTGAATAGACATAGGCCGGGGTCCCGATCGCCTGGGCGATATCGCTTAAGGGGACATCCTCTGCGTAGAGGCGTCCCGCGCGGTACTCGAACGGGTTCACTTCTTTATATCCTGAGCGGGCGCAGACGGGGTGCTGGGGGTAATTGGGCCGCTAGGAGCGGTTTGCACGGCGGGGGCGGGGAGCACCAGCGGGCCTTTGAAACCGCAAGCTTGCAGCCCAAGGCCAAGGGCCAATATGATGAGAGGAGTGCGCATCGGGTTCACGACAATCAAAATGAACCCGCATCTTATCAGGGAAAAATCATGACCGAAACCGAGTTCAACCAGCTAGTCGATGCCACCTTCCTCAAAATCGAGGCCGCGCTCGATGCGAGCGATGCTGACCTTGACTATGAAACCGCAGGCGGCATCCTCAGCCTCGAATTCGAGGATGGCAGCAAAATCATCATCAATCGCCAAGGTCCCACGCAAGAAATTTGGGTCGCCGCCAAATCGGGCGGTTACCACTACCGTTGGGACGGCGCCGCCTGGCTTAACACCCGCGATGGTTCGGAATTATTCCAATCGCTCTCCGCCTATGCCAGTCAGCAAGCAGGTGAAGAAATAAAGCTGGGCTAATCCTCACCGAATCCCGGCCCCTGACGCCTATCCAGGTTTCGATTCGCTATGGTATCGTAACGAAACCGATTTTTGATCCGGCCGCGTCTGGCTGGGCTTTTGGAGGGTTTTATGCGCAAGAACGCTTTCACCCTGCTGGAATTAACCGAACGTTTAGGCAACGTGATCCGCGCCGAGATGCGCCGCGTGGGTAGCACGTACCGGCTGCACCCGGTGCATCTACAAGCTTTGAGCTATCTGAAACAAGCTAACCGTTACAGTAATACCCCTCAGGCGCTGACCGAATATCTGGGCCTGACCAAGGGCACGGTATCGCAAAGTCTGTTGTTGTTGTACCGGAAAGGCTTAGTCGCGCGCTATGTGGATGAAGCGGATAAGCGGGTGGTGCGGCTCAAACTCTCCGCCGCCGGCAAACGGCTGATGAAGGACGCCCAATTGGCCCCGGTCTGGCAAACCGCCGCCGCAAATGTGAGCCCGGCGCGGGTCAAAACCACGGTGCTGGTGCTGCTGGAAACGCTGCGCAATCTACAAGCCATGCAAAATGAACGCCCCTTTGGTGTGTGTAATACATGCGTCCATTTACAGCGCGAGAGCGCGCGCATTTACAACTGTGGGCTGACGAATGATCGGCTGGCGGTGCCGGAGACGCGGCAGATTTGCCGGCTACACACGCCGCAGTAGCGGCTATAACAGATTAAAAAACCGCAAAAAAGGATTGGCCAAGCTCGGGGTCCGGATCATCTTGCGGTAATCCCCGGTCTTGAATAGCAATTGGCCATTTTGCACCGCTACCCCCAGGCTAGAGAGCGTGAGCGGTTTGGTGCGCCACATCAGCCATTGTTCGGGCAGGGCGCGCAGATCCCAATCGATGGCGGGTAGCTGGGCGACCTTATTCACCAGACCGGCGCGCGCCACTTTGCCCTTTACGACATCCAGTAACACGCTGGGCATTGCTTGCCCAGGGTAGCCAAAAGCGATCACGGCGGAGAAGCTAGTCTCCGCCAAAGGCTTGACCATCTGTGTGTCGGCGTTCCATTTCTGGGCGAAGCCTTCAACCCATGCTTGGGTAAAAAATTCCATCGTTGTCCTTTACGGGAGCAACTCCCGAGCACGCTGAATGGCGGCGCGCACCGCCGCGGGTGCGGTGCCGCCAATATGGCTGCGGCTTGCCAGCGAACCTTCCAGGGTTAACACTTCAAATACGTCCGGTCCGACCAAATCAGAGAATTGCTTGAGCGTCTCCAAGGGTAGATCCGCCAAATCGCAGCGCTGTTCCTCCGCATGGCGCACGGCGCGCGCCACTGCCTCGTGCGCATCGCGGAACGGCAGGCCTTTTTTCACCAGATAATCGGCCAAGTCAGTCGCGGTGGCGAAGCCTTCGCGTGCCGCGGCGCGCATCGCCTCCGCGTTAACCGTGAGCCCGCCCATCATGTCGGCGTACAGCGTCAAGCTATCCAGCACCGTATCCACGGTATCGAACAGCGGCTCTTTGTCCTCTTGATTATCCTTATTGTAGGCCAGCGGCTGGCCTTTCATCAGGGTAAATAAACCCATCAAATGGCCGATCACGCGCCCGGTTTTACCGCGCACCAGTTCCGGCACATCCGGATTGCGCTTCTGCGGCATGATGGAAGAGCCGGTGCAAAAGCGGTCGGCGAGCCGGATAAAGCCATAACGCGGGCTCATCCATAAAATCAGCTCTTCGGAAAAGCGTGAGAGGTGAACCATGATCAAGGCGCAGGCATGGCTCGTCTCGATCGCAAAATCGCGGTCGGATACGGCGTCGAGCGAGTTTTCGCATATGCCGTCGAAGCCGAGCAAGGCCGCCACCCGCTCGCGCTGAATCGGGTAGCTGGTGCCGGCCAAGGCCGCGCTGCCCAAGGGCAGTTGGTTCACGCGTTTGCGTGCATCAGCCAGCCTGGCCGCGTCGCGCTTCAACATCTCGAAATAGGCCATGAGGTGATGGCCGAAGGTGACCGGCTGCGCCACTTGCAGATGGGTGAAGCCGGGCATCACGGTTTCGGCATGGGTTTCGGCCAGGTCGAGCAGGGCAAGCTGAAGTCTGCGGATGCGCTCCAGCAGACGATCGATCGCGTCGCGTAAGTAAAGCCGGATATCGGTCGCCACCTGATCGTTGCGGGATCTGGCGGTGTGCAGGCGCTTACCCGCATCGCCCGCCAGCTCGGTCAGCCGGCGCTCGATATTCATGTGAACATCCTCCAGATCGACCGACCAATGGAATTTGCCGGACTCGATCTCGCCCCGGATACGCTCCATGCCGAGCCGGATATTGCCGAGATCGGTTTCCGACAACAGTCCCACTTCGAACAGCATTTGCGCGTGGGCGAGGGAGCCTTGGATGTCAAACAGCGCCAACCGTTTATCAAAAGTGACGGACGCAGTGAAGCGTTTCACCAACTCGTCCACCGGCTCGCTAAACCGCCCGGACCACGCGCCGCCGCTTTGTTTTTCTTGCATCGGGAATAGGCCTTAACCACAATAGATAGATGCCAAGTATAAATCAAAATAATGCCTACCCCGTCACGCTGCCGGACTTCTGCAATTTGGGCGTGATGCTGCGCGTGCTGGTGATCGTCAATCTCATGGGTCTGGCCGCCGCCCTCGTGCGAGTGCATGGCTATGCCGCCGTGTGGGGAGAGTTGCAACAGGTCTCGCTCATGATGCAACCCGCGCTGCTTCTATGCCTCGCCCTCCTATGCTTGCTTAAGAAACCACTGCTGCGGCTGCCTTACCCGTACGGTGTGGCGGCGGTGCTGACCCTTGCGCTGATCTGCGTTACGGCGGTGCATACGTTGCTGTTGAACCGAATTTTCATTTTTGAAGGCGCGGGCCGGCTTGACCACGCCTGGTTGCTGACCGCGTTAACGACCGCCACGTTGCTGGTGTATTTCAATATGCGCAGCCGCATCCTTTCTCCGGCCATCGGTGAGGCGCGGCTGCAAGCCCTGCAAGCGCGCATCCGTCCGCATTTCCTGTTCAATAGCATCAACGCCGTGATGAGCCTGGTGCGCAGCGAGCCGCAACGCGCCGAACGCGCCTTGCAGGATTTGGCGGATTTATTTCGGGTGCTGATGAAGGAAAACCGCGAATTGGTGCGGCTGGAAGATGAAGTCAATCTCTGCTGGCAGTATCTAGAACTGGAAAATCTGCGCCTGGGCGATCGCCTGCAAATAGCCTGGCACATCGATAGGATGCCGAAAGACGCCATGGTGCCGCCCTTGATCCTGCAACCGCTGTTGGAAAATGCGGTGTACCACGGCATCGAGCCGGCGGCCGAGCCGGGTGAGATTTCGGTCAATATCTTTCACAGCCGCGACCAGGTCAATCTGGTGATCAAAAATCCCTACCTGAAAGAAGGCTCACACCACGCCGGCAACAAAATGGCGATGCAAAATATCCGCGAGCGGCTGCAACTGCATTTCGATGCCGAGGCGCGGCTGAAATGTGAAGTGCAAGGTAACTATTATCTCGTGCATATCACGCTGCCCTATGTGAAAGCGGAGGCGCCATGAGCGAGTCACCGTTGCGCATTTTGATCGTGGACGACGAAGCGCCAGCGCGCCGCCGCCTGCGCGATGTGCTGTCCGACAGCAGCGCCGCATTGCCGCTCAGCGTGGTGGGTGAGGCGGCCAACGGTAAAGAAGCAATCGCTTTACTCGAAGCCAGCAAGCCGCACGTGCTGCTGCTCGATATTCGCATGCCGATCATGGACGGCATCGAAACCGCCGAGCATCTGCTCAAGCTGGAACCGGCCCCGGCGGTGATTTTCACCACCGCCTATGACGATTACGCCATTCAAGCATTCGAAGTCAACGCCATCGACTATCTGCTCAAGCCGATTCGCCCCGAACGTCTGATCGCCGCGCTGCAAAAAGCCCGCGCCATTACCCATACCCGCATGGAGGCGCTGAAAAGCGCGGCGGGCAAGGCGCGCACCCACATTTCCATCGGCGACCGGGGGCGCATCCTGCTGGTGCCACTGGCCGATGTCGTGTTTTTAAAAGCCGAGTTGAAATACGTCACCGTGCGTACGCTGGAGAAAGAATATTTACTGGAAGAATCGCTGGTGAAATTGGAACAAGAATTTGCGGATTGCTTCGTGCGCATCCACCGCAACTGCCTGCTCGCCCGGGCTTACATCGAGGGCTTCGAGCACGTTGAGCACGATCCGGAAGAGGGTGAAGGCGCCGGCAGCGGCTGGGTGGCGCGAATAAGAGGAATGGCAGAGCGGCTACCGGTGAGCCGGCGTCAGCAGCACATCATCAAGGAATTTAAACGGTAATGTGAAGTACCACCGGCCCGGAATTAGTTCGTAGCCGGTGCGCTCCGTATTTTCGCAATCGAAGTATCGATCGCTTGATCGAGAAACCCGCCGTAGTAATCCACCGTCACCAGGCCCACAATCGGATCGGCTACTTCGCGCCCTTGGGGATCGAAAAATTTCACTGTTGGGGTCAGCCCGACCCGGCTTTTAGCAACAAACGCAGCTTGGGTCGTAACATTGCCCTCGAAATCGATTAACTTGGCGTAGTTGCTGGAATCGACTTCCAGCAGAATCACTTTATTGTCGTAATCGGCATTCAGCGTGGTGGGGATCAAAATTTCCTCGCGCACCCGCTTGCAATAGCCGCAACCCTGCATGGAAAACAGGATCAAAATCGGTATCTGTTTTTCCCGCGCCAGCTTGGCATCCTTGTTTAAATCCGTGGCAAATGGCAGTTTCCCGCGCTCCACCGCGTGCGCGGACGTGAGTGCCAAGCATGCTAAAATAACCGCGAAAAAGCCAATTCTGTACTTCAGTCGATTCATTTTTTAACTCCGCCGCGCATGCGGCCATGCTTGACCAAATTTTAACAAACCATCAATTAAGACAGCAGGTTGCCCGTGAGTTCCAACCATTCATCCAAACTCGTCATTGCCTCGCGTGAAAGCCTACTCGCCCTATGGCAGGCGCGGCACATCCAGGCTAAAACCCGCGCATTATACCCGGAGCTGGCGGTTTCCATCCTAGGCATGACCACCACTGGCGACCAAATTTTGGATACACCCCTGGCCAAAATCGGCGGCAAGGGCCTGTTCGTGAAAGAGTTGGAAGTCGCCATGCAGGAAGGACGCGCCGATATCGCCGTGCACTCCATGAAAGACGTACCAATGAATCTGCCAGAGGGCTTTACCCTGGCCGCCATCGGCGAGCGCGAAGATCCGCGCGATGCGCTGGTTTCTAACGATTATAAGCAACTTGCCGATCTGCCCGTGGGTGCAGTGGTGGGCACCTCCAGCCTGCGCCGTCAGGCGCTGCTCAAGGCGCATTACCCGCATTTGGTGATTGCCCCCCTGCGTGGCAACGTGCAAACCCGGCTGCGCAAATTGGACGAAGGCCAATTCGCCGCCATCGTGCTCGCGGCCGCGGGATTAAAGCGCTTGGAACTTAGCGCACGTATCGCCTCCACCTTGGCGCCGAGCGAGAGCCTGCCTGCGGTGGGCCAAGGCGCAATCGGCATCGAGTGCCTAGCGAAACGCGCGGATTTAATCGAACTCATGGCCCCGCTCAATCACCCCGACACCGCCGCCTGCGTCAGCGCCGAGCGCGCCATGAGCCGCCGTCTGGCCGGCAGCTGCCAAACCCCGCTGGGCGGCTATGCACAAATACTCAATGGGCAACTCAGCCTTACCGGTTTCGTCGCCGATCTCGAAGGCACGCGTTTCGTGCAAGCTACGCTTGCAGGTTCTCCGGCGGATGCCGAAAAAATTGGCGTCGCCCTGGCCGAAGAACTGCTCGCGCAAGGTGCGGGCAAAATCCTCGCCGAACTCGGAGTGTTGGTGTGAAAGATGCCCCGCTCGCGGGTTTAGGCATCCTCGTTACTCGCCCGGCGCATCAATCCGAACACCTCGCCAACCTGATCCGCCAAGCCGGTGGCAACCCCATTCTGTTTCCCGCGCTGGAGATCGTGGATATACCCGATCTCCAGCCGCTCAATTCCCTCATCGACCGGCTGGATCAATTCGATCTCGCCATCTTCATCAGCCCCAACGCCGTGAACAAAGCGATGAACTTGATACGCGCCCGGCGCACCTTGCCTGCCAGCCTGCAAATCGCCGCCATCGGCAAAGGCAGCGCCAAAGTGCTGGCGCAATACGGGGTCAAAGACGTGATCACGCCCAAACAACGATTCGATAGCGAGGCCTTGCTCGAATTGCCGGAGATGCAAGCCATGGCCGGCAAGCGCATCGTGATCTTTCGCGGCGACGGCGGGCGCGAGCTGCTGGGTGACGAATTGGCTCAGCGCGGCGCGCAGCATGAATATGCCGAATGCTACCGGCGCCAAAAGCCGCAAGCCGACAACGGCAAACTGCTTTACCTCTGGGCGCGCAACGAATTGCACGCCATCACCGTCACCAGCAGCGAAGCACTGCACAACCTGTTCGACCTAGTCGGCAAACTCGGGCAGCAGTGGCTCAAAAAAACCCCCGTGTTCGTACCGCATGAGCGCATCGCCGAAGCGGCACGCGAGATGGGTTTGCAGCAGGTGGTTGTGACGGAGGCGGGGGATGAAGCGATGGTGGCGGGGTTAGTGGCGTGGCAAAAAGCTAAAACGGTTTAGCCACGAATTCAAACCAATATTCGTGCGATGTGGCTGAGCAGCGCGAAGCCCATGATGATTCACATCTTCGATAAGTCAGAAGCATAGCCACCGAATGTCGCATATTTTTACAGACTTGCTTTGAAATTTTTCAAACGCACCGCTATGGCACAACCGTCAGCATTTAACATGCTGTATTAAAACGAATTAAATTTTATATTCTCTGCTGGCATGAGTGATGCTTAACAGTAAGCGTAAGCGATAGTAATTTGGGAAATGCAGTAATTGTGTTTGAGCTTTTTGACCCTAATATTTCGGGCGGCGATCGTCCGTGGAGATAACAGATGAGAATGACCCTATTGACAGCCGCGTTGGTGGCTTGTTTGGCCAGCAGTACCGCGAGCGCAGCTTTGATGCCCGACAGCTACAGCATGTTGAACGGCAATACTGGCTCCTACAATTACTGGGACCAGACCTACACAGGAAGCGGATGCGTGACCTGCAACAACGCGAGCCTCACCGGCGGCAAGGGCGACCTGACCGACGGCATCATCGCCCCTGACAATTGGTTCGTCACCGAAGCGCCTGCCGGCAACGGCCCGTATGTCGGCTGGACGCTGGACCCGACCATCACCTTCCACTGGAACACAACCGTCACCATCAACGCGGTGACCTTCTACCTTGATGACGCCAACGGCGCCGGCGGCGTTAGCGCGCCGGCGGGCGTTATCGTCGATGGCAACCTGTTCACGATTGCCGAGCCCGCAGGCTCAGCACCCTTCGCCTTCGCCGCCAACGGTTTTTCGTTTACCGGCAACGACCTCGTAGTCACGCTCAACCGCAAGAACCAATGGGTGTTTCTCAGTGAAGTCGGATTCAACGCTACAGCGGTGCCGGAACCGGAGACCTATGCGCTAATGGTCGGCGGCTTGGGTGCCCTCGCAATGATTAGGCGCCGTCGCAAAACGACCTAAGGATTTTCAGGGGAAGCCGGCGAAGCCAAAATATACATGGGTCACCCCCTAGCCAGCCGTGATCGGCTGACCCTGTATAAACGCCGCAATATCGGAAATCACCTCATCGCTTTGATATAAGCGCGAATGCGCCAACAGCCCGCCGCTATCGATCACGTACTGCTGATGGATCAGCCCGGGAATATCCGCTGGGGCGGGGTCGGAGCGGATGTCGACCAGCAAGTTATCGACAATCGATTCCTGACCGAAGCCAATGCTGAGCGCACGCGTGAATCTCGGCAGAATCGCCATGACCAGTAGGTGCACGAAGCCGATCAGGATGCCCCAACCGAGCGCTGCGTTGAAGGCGCCGGTGATTTTATCCCAACCCACTTTCCCGCTCATTTGCGAGAGGAAAGCATCGCCAAAAATAAGCGCGGCCAGAAAGATGAACAACATGAGCGGCAGATAGAGTAAGCCATCCCACAACCAATGCGGCCAGGCGGCGACGCTGTGCATCCCCTTCAATAGGCCGCCTGCTTCATCGCGCCGAATACTCAAGCACAGCATGCGCTGACGTATCGAAGTAGGGAGGGTGAGCTTATCGAGGGTGGCTTTCTGCCATGCTGCAAATTTTGCCGGCAGCTGATCTTTTTTTAACCAGAGAATGAATAAGGGGATTTCGCCTGCGAGTGTGCCAGCAATCGTGAAAAGCGCTGCGGCGTCGCCTTTGAGATGTAACACGTAGAGCGCTAGCGCGGCGAATAAAACCAGCATGAGCACCATGCCGATCGACATAAACAACAGCGGCCAGATGGTGATGACATCTGCGGCGTAGCTGCGCGGTTTGCATTGGATAAACGGTGCGGCCATGGTCACGATCCCATCCAGGCGCTGCGCCACCTCGGGATCGCGCAGCGCATATAAGGCGACGTTGCCGCCGTGGCTGTGGGCGATTACCCAGTGTTCGGCATCGGGAAATTCAGCAAAGGATTCTTTAAGTGACTGCACCAGCGTTTTCGCGCCCGCAAGCCGATAGTCATGGCCGTTATTAGCGAGGCTACCAAACAATCCCGGCCAAGTGATGCGTCGATGAATGGTCTCGCCTCCCAGTCTTTGTTTGAGTGCTTGGAAAAATCTCGAGTCGGCTTGCGTCCAAGCCGCATGGGGAGAGAAGGTGCCATGGATCAGCGTCAACACTCGTTGGGGCGATGGTTGTGTCATCTAGATTTTCTTTATTTTGTCGACCCTGTGGCTGGCGCGCAAAGCTCAGTATTCTTTACGGCCCCCGTCGGTTAATTGCCTGCAACCCCCCCGCTTCGCCGCGTCATCTTGCGGCAAGCCCGCAAAGGCTTGCGTATACACCCGCTCGTCGCCGCGCCGGTCTTCCCCTAGCAGTAAACAGATTTGCTCCGCTAGTAGAGTTCGAGACAGGCGCTATCCGCGTCTTGAATGAAGGCCTTGATGACGGCCTCATGGGCAAGCAATAAATTGGCGACGAATTCGGTACAGGTGTTGCCGCATTGCAGCCAAATGACTTTCGGCGGAAAGCCGTAAATCAGGCTGCGTTCGTAGAAATCTGAATCCTTCGTGACGATGGTGAAGCCGTTGTCAGCCGCGTATTGCCAGATGGCGGTGTCGGTGGCCTGAGCCATGCCGAGGAGGCGCCTGGGCTGTGCCAAGGAAAGCTCGCTCTAACTCAGCGACAAGTTTGTAGGAAAGGTTTTGGTCGAGCAGGAGTTTCAAGCGGCGCGAATGGGCAGCAGGCGGTGTTCGCGATCGGCGGCGAATTCGAGGCAAGCGCGAATATCTTCCCGTTCCAACTCGGGGTAGTCATCTAGGATTTGTTCCTCGCTCATGCCGGATGCGAGCCAGCCCAGCACGTCGTACACACTGATGCGCATAGAACGGATGCACGGCTTGCCGCCGCGTTTGTCGGGTTCGATGGTGATGCGGTCTGAATAGCTCATGGTTGTTGTCCCGTAGGGTGTAATTCGATTATACACACGCCGCATGAATGGGTGCAGCAGTGCCTGCGCGCGCCCCGTATTGCTTACGGCCCCCGCCGATTAATCGCCTGCAAAAACTCCCCGCGCTTTGCTGCATCATCCTGCAGCAAGCCCGCAAAGGCCTGCGTATACACCCGCTCATCGCCGCGCCGGTCTTCGCCCAGCAGTAAACACAACTGCTCCGCCTCGATCACGCAGGCTGCGCCCAGCGCTTTGCCGTGGGTGATGAGCGCCTCACTGATATCGCGCGTCATCCATTCTTGATAGGTGAAGCGGTGGCCGATGGCATCCACCATGCGCGCGATGCGGCCGAAGCCGTGTAGTCGTCCACCGGGGATATAGGCGACGTGGGCGATGCCGCGAAAAGGGACGAGGTGATGCGGGCACACGCCGTGGATAGCGATGCCGCGCACCACCACCATGTCTTCGCGATCATCTTCAAAGCCTTCTCCCAGCGCGTCGGCGGGGTCGATGGCATAGCCGCCGAGTAAGCGCTTTTCCCATAACTCGCGCACGCGCTTGGCGGTCTTGCCGGTATGCACGCTGTCCGGCGACACACCGGATGCGCGCAGCAGATCGGTGACAGCTTGTTCGAACGCAGCGGGATTGAACGGCGCGACTTGGGGAATGCCGATGCCTTCGCGTTTAGCGCCGGGCGGGGGATGATCAAGGACACAAGGAACGGGTGTAGCGTTCATGATGAGTCTCGCGCAAAATGGATTCACTCATGTTAATCCTGCCACGGATTTTTTTGGATTGTTTTTCGCGGGCCAAGGTGAGCGCAGCGAGGCGAGTAAAATGCAGCGCAAGCATCCTGCTTGCATGCCGGCAAGATGCCGGCGCTACCACTCGGTTGCCAAAAAAGGAGAAGACTATGCAGCGCATTGTGGCAGTAGGGTTGTCGGGCATGGCGTTGTGGCTGGGTTTGGTGTGTGCCGTTGCAGCCGAGCCCAAGATTGGTGTGGTGGTGATGCATGGCAAATGGGGCAACCCTGGTCAGTTGAGTGGTTTTGCCAACAGCATGGAGGCGAGTGGCTACCTTACCGCGAACATTGAAATGCCCTGGTCTGGCCGCCGTGCTTACGATACGGGCGCGGATGGGTTTGTTGTCGAGATCGATGCCGCGATCCTGGCGCTCAAAGACAAGGGCGCCACTAAAATTGTCCTGATCGGCCACAGCCTGGGCGCGGCGGGTGGCTTGCACTATGTGACGCGTAAGCCGGCCGATGGCTTCATCGCGATCGCACCCGGCCATGCGCCGGAAGGTGAACGCCTGGCAACGATGTTCGCGGCTAGCGTCGCCAAAGCAAAGGCAATGGTGGCCAAGGGTGAAGGCGACGAGAAATCCGGGTTTGACGACTTCAATACGGGTAATCGCACCAAACAGATCAGAATGGCGGCGAAGGTTTACCTGGATTTTTTCGACCCGAATGGGCCGATGAATTTCACCGCCAATGTCACCAAGGTTCTCCCCGGCACGCATGTCCTCTGGGTTACGCCCACGGGCGAAGAGGCCGGATTGAAAGGGCTGACGGTACGCGCTGCGGCGTCAATGCCGGCAACGGTTAAGTTCAAGAAAGTTGAGATCGAGGCCGAGCATATGAATGCACCCGAAAGATCAGTGGAAGTGGTGCTGGCCTGGATTCGCGACAATATTAAAATGTAGCGCCGGCATCCTGCCGGCAGCCGGCAAGATGCCGGCGCTATAAAGGCGTTTACTTGGGCGACTGCAAAAATATTTCGAGCAGGTCGTTGAGAAATCGCTGTCCGAGCGGCGTGGGAAGGATATGCGTCAGATCGCGCGCAATCAGGCCGCGTGCTTCCGCCGCTTGCAGCGGACGTTCGATAACATTAAGCGGCAAGCCGGTACGGGTCTGAAACAGCGCCAACGGAAACCCGGCGTTCAAGCGCAGCGCATTCATCATGAATTCAAATCCCATCTCTTGCGCGGCAATCTCGTGCTTTTCCTGTACTGCGTTGCCCGCCAGCGCTTGCGTCATGTAGGACTTGGGTTGCTTGAAGCGCATGCTGCGAGTCACGCGATCCGTGGCGGTGAGCTTGCTGTGCGCGCCGGCGCCGATGCCGAGATAGTCGCCGAAATGCCAGTAGTTGAGGTTGTGCAGGCAGGCGTGATGTTTCTGGGCAAAGGCCGAGGTTTCATAGTGTTCGTAGCCGCTATCTGCCAGCCGCGCCTCGATCTCGATTTGCATGGTGGCGGCGATGTCGTCATCGGGTAGTGGCGGTGGGTGGGCGTGAAACAGGGTATTGGGTTCGAGTGTTAAGTGATAGGCAGAGAGATGCTGCGCTCCGTAGCCACGCGCGATATCAATGTCGGCTATGGCTTGTTTGATAGTTTGATCCGGCAAGGCATACATCAAATCCAGGTTCACATTATCGAAAGTCTCCAGCGCAATATCCACCGCATGCCGCGCTTCATTATCATCATGAATACGCCCTAAACTTTTAAGATGCGTCGAGTTGAAGCTTTGAATGCCGATCGACAGCCGGTTCACCCCCGCCGCGCGGAAGCCGCGAAATTTTTCGATTTCAAACGTGCCGGGGTTGGCTTCCAGCGTAATTTCCGCCAGCGGCTCCACCGGCAGCAGCGTACGCAGCATCGTAATCAGCCGATCCAAAGCGGCGGCTGAGAATAGGCTGGGCGTCCCGCCACCAAAGAAGATGCTCTGCACACGCCGTCCCCACACATCGGGCAGCGTGGCTTCTAAGTCACGCGTTAACGCGTCGATATAAGCGTCCTCGGGAATGCCTTCGCGTGCCTCGTGTGAATTAAAATCGCAGTAGGGGCATTTGCGCACGCACCACGGAATATGCACATACAGCGCAAGCGGCGGCGGGGCGTCGAAGTGAGGTGTGTGCTGCGATTGGGGTGGGGGGATTTGCATGGGATTTGCTGCTTTTGGAACCACGGATGCACACGGATGAACACAGATGAAATGCGAAAAACCTACCAAGGTTCTTATCCGTGTGTATCCGTGTTCATCCGTGGTTACATTTGAATCAAATTCGCGAGCTTAAGCTTTGCGACCAACTCAGCCAGCGCCTTGCCACGATGGCTCATGCCATTTTTCACATCCGCTGGCAGTTCAGCGCCGGTTTTGCCCAACCCGGGCACCAGAAAATACGGGTCATAGCCGAAGCCGCCGTCACCGCGCGGTGTATCGATGATTTCGCCATGCCATGATCCTTCGGCGATGATCGGCTGCGGGTCGTGCGGATGGCGCACCAGCACGATCACGCAGTAGTAATGCGCGTGGCGGTTGGTTTCGTGCGTCAACAACTCGATCAGCTTTTCATTATTGCGCTGATCCGATTTTGGCTCGCCGGCAAAGCGCGCGGAATACACCCCCGGCGCGCCGTTCAAGGCATCGACGCAGATGCCTGAATCGTCGGCCAGCGCGGGCAGGCCGGCGAGCTCGGAGGCATGGCGCGCTTTCGCCAAACAATTTTCGATGAAGGTGCAATAAGGCTCTTCCGCCTCCGGAATATTGAACGCGGATTGCGGCAGGACTTCCAGGCCCAAGGGCTGCAAGATGCGGTCGATCTCGCGCAGCTTGCCGGGGTTGTTGCTAGCGATGACCAGTTTTTTCATAAAATCGTTAACTCGCTAAAGCCGTTTTTTGCGCCGCGACCAATTCACGGATGCCTTTATCCGCCAGCGCGATCAAGCTATTCATCTCGGCATGCGAGAAGGTCGCGCCTTCGGCCGTGCCTTGAATCTCGACGAAACCACCGCTGCCGGTCATGACGATATTCATGTCGGTGTCGCAGTTGGAATCCTCGATGTAATCGAGATCGAGCACTGGCGTGCCTTCGGAGATGCCGACCGAAATCGCGGCGACGTGATCGCGGATCGGCGATTCGGCGAGTAGCTTTTGCTTGAGCAGATAGGACACCGCATCCTGCACGGCGACAAAAGCGCCGGTGATGCTGGCGGTACGTGTGCCGCCATCGGCCTGGATCACATCGCAGTCGATATGCAGAGTGCGCTCGCCGAGTTTGGCCAGATCCACCACGGCGCGCAAGCTACGCCCGATCAGGCGCTGAATTTCCTGTGTGCGGCCGGATTGCTTGCCGCGCGCGGCTTCGCGGTCGATGCGGGTGTTGGTGGAGCGCGGCAGCATGCCGTATTCGGCGGTGAGCCAGCCTTGGTTCTTGCCTTTGAGAAAGCCCGGCACTTTGTCCACGATGCTGGCGGTACAGATGACTTTGGTGTCGCCGCATTCGATCAGCACGGAACCTTCGGCGTGCTTGGTGTAGTTGCGGGTAATGCGCACGGTGCGCAGTTGGTCGGCTTGGCGTTGGCTGGGGCGCATGGTTTTAGGATTCAGTAGTCGGGATTCAGGGAGGTTGTGCAGCAAGCTGCGAATTATAGCCCAACCAGGTTTTCCCTGAATCCCGACCCCTACTTAGAATATTTCTTAATCGCCGTTTGAATTTCAGCGATGGTGCGCTCGATGTCGTCCTCGGTCACGGGTTGGCGTGCGGCGGGGTCGCGTTGCACGCTGAAGGGATCGAGGCGGGTGGTGACGTCTTCCAGTGGCATTTGCGCGGTGGAGACCGTGTCGTGATGCAAGCCACGCTTTTGCGCCTCGCCCCAGGTCAGACCGACGGCGGAGAGGTTATCGCCGTCTTCACCCCCGCGAAATTCGGCATGATCGAGCAGCTCAGGGATCGCGCGCGTGATGGTGTAGGTATCGATAATGGAGGCGATCTCCGCCACCGACAGCACGCTCCATACGCCATCGGAGCACAGCATGAGCGTGTCGCCGTCGCGAATCGGCATGCGCTTGCCGAGCTCCACGTCCGGCGGCAGAAAACCGCCTAAGCAGTTGTAGATTTTGTTGCGTTCGGGGTGGGTATACATCTCCGCTTCGGAAATTTTGCCCTCATCGAACATCTGCTGCACTTTGGAATGATCCTTGGTGCGGGTCACCATGCGCATGCCGCGGAACATATACAGGCGCGAGTCGCCCACATGCGCCCAGTATGCATGGTCTTGCTGCACGATGGCGGCCACGCAAGTGGTGCGGGGCGATTCCATCAGATTATGCTTGGTGGTGTAGTCCAAAATTGCTTCGTGACCGCTGATCATGGCAGCGGAAAGAAAGCGATGCGGATCTTTGATGTGCGGCCGCGCGTGTTTTTGGAACATGTCGGCGATCATTTGCACGGTAATTTGCGCGGCGACTTCGCCATGGTAATGCCCGCCCATGCCATCCGCGACGACTAGCAACACCGCGTCCTTGCTATAAGAATACGCGACGCGGTCTTGGTTGTATTTGCGTCCGCCTTGGCGGCTTTGTTGGAAAACGGCGAATTTCATCGAGGCACTCTAAAATATTTCTTTGGTCAGGGTTTGACGAATGGTGTCAAACAGCTTGGGTTTTTTCGGCGGCAGCTCGGGGAATTTTTCCAGAATGGCTTTTTGCAACTGGAACACGCTTTGCGGCCGATCCATATAATTGAGCTGCAAGCACCAGTCGATGATTTCCAAGAGTTGATCTGAATACTGGCCGCCCCATAATTTTTTTGCCGATACGAGTTTGTCATTCTGCAAGCGCTGGTCGGCGGCTTGCGGCGCAAAACCGGCGAGGCAAGAAAACATGGTCGCGCCTACGCTATAAATATCTGTCCAAGGGCCGAGCAAGTCGCGGTTTTTATACTGTTCGGGGGAGGCAAAACCGGGTGTGTACATGGGGGATAACTTGGTTTTTTCCAAGGTCAGCGTCTGCCGTGCGGCGCCGAAATCGAGCAGCACCGGTGAGCCGTCCAGGCGGATATAGATATTCGCCGGTTTGATATCGAGATGCAGAATTTTGTGCGTATGCACTTCGCGCAAGCCATTCAACAGCTCGGCGAATACGCGGCGGATAAAGCTTTCACGAATCACGCGCTTGCGCGATTGAATCTCATCTTGCATGGTCTTGCCGCGCTCGTAGCGCATGACCATATACACCGTTTCATTGGCGCGGAAAAAATTGGTGACGCGCACCACGTTGGGGTGATTGATTTTGGCCAGCGCACGGCCTTCCTCGAAAAAGCACTTCATGCCATAGCGGAAAGTCGCCAGATTTTCCGCCGTGGTGGCTTGCACCAGCGAGCCTTCCTCGCGCAATACGAGTTGACTCGGCAGGTACTCTTTGATGGCGACCGGCACCCCATTTTCGTCATGCGCGAGATAAACGATGCTAAAGCCGCCTCCCGACAACTGTTTGGCTATCTTATAGTTTTGGAGTTGATAGGCCTTGGGGAGCGCGCGATTAGCTTGGCTGGGCATCTGGGATTTTCATAAATGTTGTTTTATTTTCGGTATTTATTGCGATAAAGTAAAGCCTTGCCTCAATTTGAAAGTAAATCATGATCTATAGCATGACCGGCTATGCTGCCCTGAGCCAGGAATTGCCCCAGGGCACGCTCAATCTAGAGATCAAGTCGGTTAACTCCCGTTATCTCGATACCCAGTTTCGCATCGTGGACGAGCTGCGTGGACTCGAGCCCAGTCTGCGCGAGTTGATTGGCGCGCGTTTGGCACGTGGCAAAATCGATTGCCGCCTAGGCTTTTCAGCGGCTATAACGGCGGAAAGCTTAAGCCGCGTTAATTCAGGGCTGATTGATCAACTACTTAGTCTGAACCAGCTGGTGCAAGAACGCGCCCCGAACGCCGCCCCGCTCAGCGTGGCTGAGATCCTGCGCTGGCCCGGCGTGATCGCCTCAGAAGAGTTATCTAAAGAGGCATTAAAGGACGCCGTGCTGGCGCTACTCACCCAGGCGCTGGACGATCTGGCCGCCACCCGTTCGCGCGAAGGCGCCAAACTCAAGGACATCCTCCTCGACCGCGCGGCGCAAATGGAAGGCTTGGTGGCCCGCATCAAACCCAAAACCGCCACCATTGTCGCCAATTTTCAGGAAAAGCTGCGCCAAAAGATCAAGGAGGCCGAGGTAGGCGGCGACGATGAGCGCATTCGCCAAGAAATCGTATTGTTCGCGCAGAAAATCGACGTGGATGAAGAGTTGGAACGCCTCACTACGCATCTGACCGAATTAAAGCGCGTCCTCGGCAAAGGCGGCGGCGTCGGCAAGCGCCTCGATTTCCTGATGCAGGAACTAAACCGCGAAGCCAATACCCTCGGTTCAAAATCGGTGGATGCGGAAATGTCTCAAGCTTCGATGGATATGAAAGTGCTGATCGATCAGATGCGCGAGCAGATACAGAATATAGAGTGAGGT
>JADMJT010000095.1:20178-24196 GCA_018781585.1 Burkholderiales bacterium | reverse complement strand
TTTAGCTTAAACCTTCGCCAACTCAGCGCGCAGCGCGCCGATGATCGTGTCGTAGCGGTGTGCATCACTCTCTTTAGCCGCGCCGAACACGGCGGAACCGGCGACGAAAGTATCGGCGCCTGCACGAGCGATTTCAGCGATGTTGTCGGTTTTCACGCCGCCATCAATCTCCAGCCAGATTTTCTTGCCGGTCTTCGCCGTATAGGCGTCGATTTTCTGGCGCGCGAGCTTGAGCTTCGCCAGCGCTTCGGGGATGAATTTCTGCCCGCCGAAACCCGGATTCACGCTCATCAACAGAATCATGTCGATTTTATCCATCACGTGATCCATCAGATCGAGCGGAGTCGCCGGGTTGAATACGAGGCCCGCTTGGCAACCGTTTTCCTTGATCAGCGCCAGGGTACGATCGATGTGCTCGGAAGCTTCCGGGTGAAAGGTGATGATGTTGGCGCCGGCCTTGGCAAAATCGGGGATGATGCGATCCACCGGTTTCACCATCAGGTGCACGTCGATAATGGCGTCGGTCAGCGGGCGAATCGCTTCGCAGATCAAGGGGCCGATGGTTAAGTTAGGCACATAATGGTTATCCATTACGTCGAAATGGACAATGTCCGCGCCGGCGGCGATGACGTTGGTGATTTCTTCGCCTAGCTTGGCGAAATTCGCCGAGAGAATGCTCGGCGCGATACGGTAGTTGCTTCCCATGACGATTCCTTCATCCCAAACAAAGCCTTGCATTTTACCCGCAAACTGCTTTCCTTGCCTATGCGCGTAAATTGAGGTGCAATAGCGGGATGGCCGACAGCAAAAAATACGAAATTCAAGTGACCACCCAGGTGGAATACATCCCCGAACAATCGAGCGAGGAGCAAGATCGCTATGTGTTCGCCTACACCATCACCATTTCCAATACCGGCTCGATCCCGGCGCAATTGATCAGCCGCCATTGGATCATCACCGATGCCGCTAACAGCGTGCAGGAAGTGCGTGGCCTTGGGGTAGTGGGCGAGCAGCCGCTGTTAAAACCGGGCGAGAGCTTTGAATACACCAGCGGATCGGCCATCGCCACGCCGGTGGGCACCATGAAGGGCGCCTATCAAATGGTGGCGGAAGACGGCACCAAATTCGATGCGGAGATTCCCGAATTTACCCTCAGCATGCCGCGGGTGCTGCACTGATCTAATTGGATGGCGCGCAGCGTTATTTTTGCTCGTCGTCTTTCTTGGTTTTCTTCGGCAGCGTGAACCACACAATCAGTATCAGCAAAAAAAGTGCTACGCCCGCTTCTAGTAATAACCAACCCATCATTTCCACCGTTTCATCGTAAATTGAAAAATGGCGCTTGGGCGCCATCGCTATACTAACGTAACTTTATATCGAGACTTTTCTTCCATGTTCACGCGTTTCCGCTGGCTTGCCCTTTCCATACTCGTTCTAATCGGCGGCTGCGCCACCGCACCCACACCCCCTGTCATCCCACCGCCGCCCGTCTCCCCCGTCACCCCGCCGATCCCAGCCCCGCCACCGGGCGCGGTCTTGAAACCCGCGGACTGGGCGCAGTTGCCGGGCTGGGGAGAGAATGATGCGCTGGCTGCCTGGCCGGCATTTCTCGCGAGTTGCGGGCCATTGAAAAAACAAGCTTTATGGACAGCCGTGTGCGAAGCCGCGTCAAAGCAAACACCGCAAGACGATGCAGCGGCGCGCGCCTTCTTCGAGCGCTGGCTGCTTCCGCATCAACTCAGCACGACGGACGGCACCGACACCGGCCTCGTTACCGGATACTACGAACCGCTACTCTTCGGCAGCCGCACACCGACCAGCCGTTATCGATTTCCGCTGTATGCCGTGCCCGACGATATGCTGATCATCGATCTCGCCAGCCTTTATCCTGATTTAAAAAATTACCGGTTGCGCGGTCGCGTGGTCGGCAATCGCGTGCTGCCCTATTACAACCGCGCCGAGATCGAGGCAGGGCGTGCGCCGCTCACTGGCAAAGAACTGCTTTGGGTGGACGATGTGGTGGATTTGTTCTTCCTGCAAATCCAGGGCTCGGGCCGGGTGCAATTGGAATCGGGTGAGGTAGTGCGCATGGGTTATGCCGATCAGAATGGCCACCCTTATATCTCGATCGGAAAAAAATTGGTTGAGATGGGCGAGTTGAGCGTCGATCAAGCGTCGATGCAGGGGATTAAGCAATGGGGCATACGCAATCCTGAGAAACTGCCGACACTGCTTAACAATAATGCCAGCTATGTATTTTTTCGCGAATTGCCGCCGTCACCCAATGGGCCGCCAGGTGCGCTGGGCGTGCCGCTCACTGGCGGTCGCAGCCTTGCCGTTGATCCGCGCGCGGTGACCTTGGGCAGCCCGGTTTATCTCGCCACCACTTTTCCCAATAGCGCACAGCCGCTTAACCGCCTGATGCTGGCGCAGGATACCGGCGGCGCGATCAAAGGCGTAGTGCGCGCGGATTTCTTTTGGGGATTTGGCGAGGCGGCAGGCAAGCAAGCGGGGGCGATGCGCCAACAAGGAAAAATGTGGGTATTGTTGCCGAAAGCGCCCTAAAAAACCCTTTACGGTTCGAAAGTCACGCGATACACCACCCGTGATTTTACCGCGCGGCCCTTGCGCATGGCGGGTTTGAAACGCACCGCCCCGGACGAGGCCAAGGCCGCCTCTTCGAACCCAAAGCCGGGCGGTTTTACTTCAACCACGCTCGCCTCTTGTACCCCGCCAAACTCATCTACCAACAACAGCATTAGCACTTCGCCCTTGATGTTCTCCTTCGCGGCTTGAGCGGGATACGGTGTATTAGGCTTAATCGCCCATACAGCCGGCTCATCCACCTCGCGCGACGGGTAATACGTAGGATCGTGCGGCAGTGGCACATCGACCAAAGTTGGGCTCGCCGTTGCCTCGGGCAGCCCGGGTTTGTGCTGCTCCGACTGCGGCTTGGCCTGATCACTCGACAGGGCTTGGGCAGGTGGCCGATACTCTTCCACATGGCTCTTGATAGGACGATCAATCGCCTTCACCAGGATTTGCTGCGGCGGCCCATCCTGCTCGAGCGGAGACGCCGGCATCAACCGCGCCTCTATCGCCTGGCGCGCCAGCCCGCCGCGCTCCACCGCGCCGACTTGGATGCCGAAAATAATGGCCAAGTGCACCACGAGTGACAGTTCGACCATGACCAGCAGCCGTACCAGACTTTTGGCGCGCGGAGATAATGAGGTGAGTTGCTTGGTCGTCATACGAGTGAGGGTATTTTAGACACTCGCCCCCACTTTCGGGCGATGCTATGATCGAAAAAATTTCAGGAGACCACCATGTACCGTTTTTGCAGCCTGCTCCTACTCGTGTTCCTCAGTCACGCCACCCTCGCCAAGGAAATCACCGTGCAGCAAGCCACAGTGAAATCCCAGGATATTGACGTCCCGGTCGATATCGCCTTACCCGCCGGAAAAGGCCCCTTCCCGCCGGTGCTGTTCATCCACGCCAAACGCGGCATCGATGAGAATGAACGCAAACACATCATTGAACTAGCCGAACAAGGCTTTCTGGTGGTCATGCCGGATTGGCAAAGCGGCCGCATGATCGAGCGCTGGCCATCCGAGCATAACCCGGACACCGAACTGGATGTGGAAGCCGCCATGGATTTCCTGATGAAGCACCCCAGTGCCTGCAAGATTCCGGTGGGCATCGTCGGCCAGTCGCGCGGGCCCTATTACGCCATCCGCCTCGCCGCGAAACGCGGCAAGGACATTGCCGCCATCGTCAGCTATTACGGCCACATGCAAAACCCCAATGCCCCAGAGCCGGACCAATTATTCCGCGTTGCGCCCGAAATTACTCAAATCACGACGCCCATGTTGATGATGATCGGCGAGCAGGATTTCGAACTGCGGCGCATGAGCGTCGGCCGCGCCTTCTACTCACTTTACGAGCGTGGCGTACCGGTGGAGCTGCAATACTATCCGCTATCCCGGCGCGCCTTCGACTTCCGCCCCGATCAAGGGCC
>JADMJT010000095.1:11836-20078 GCA_018781585.1 Burkholderiales bacterium | reverse complement strand
TATTTTTTCCTCGCCACCAAATCAATCAACGCTGACATGCCGTAATGCTTGCTGCCTTCGGCGATGAATTCTTCATGCTCAGCCAGATGCAAAATCTCCATATCCGCAAACGCCGTACGTAATAGTTCAGGCGTGTACATATTCTCAGCATTGGGCGGGCCGCCGGTTTTGTACTCTACTTGTTTCGGTGTGTAACCCTGCAGGATCAAATAGCCGCCAGGCTTGAGCGCGCCTTTCATGTGCTGAAAGAGCGGAGACCGTTCGGCGGGATGGGCGAACTGAATAAAAATCGCCGCCACGACATCGTAAGCGTTAACCGGCCAATGCCAGTTCAGTACATCCGCCACTTCAAACGTCATCTGCACGCCGTGTTCTCGTGCGAGTTGCCGGGCTTTTTCCACACCCGGCTGAGAATACTCCACCGACAGCACCGCCAAGCCTTGCTCGGCCAGCCACACGCCGTTGCGGCCTTCGCCGTCGGCCACTGCCAGCGCGCGTTGGCCGGGCTGAAGGAGGGCCTGCTGCGAGACGAGAAATGCATTGGGCGCCTTGCCGAAAATATAATCCGGCGCGGCATACACTTCATCCCAATGCGTGGCCATTATTTGCTGTTATCTTTGGTCTTCGCCTCGGTTTTACGCGCGGTCGCTTCCGACATAAATTTTTCGATTTGTTCCTTAGGAATCGCGCCGGGAACCAAGCGGCCATCCTCGAAAATCACTGCCGGCGTGCCGCCAATGCGCAACTGTCCCGCCAGCTCGATATTGCGCGCGACCGGGTTGGCGCAATCACCCTTGTTTTGCGGCGCTTGGTTTTTCAGCATCAAATCGAGCCACGCCTTGGGACGATCCTTGGCGCACCAGACCTTCTTCGATTTGTTGACCGCATCCGCATGCAACTGTTCTATCGGGTAGAGAAATACATACAAAGTATAGTTATTCAGTTGCGCCAAATTCGCTTCAACCTGCTTGCAAAAAGGACAATCCGGGTCTTCGAACACCGCGATTTTGCGCGAGCCATCGCCCTTGACGATTTTGATCGCGTCGGCGAAGGGCAGCGCATCGAATTTCACCCGCATCAAATCGCGAATACGCTCTTCGGTCAGATTGCGCTTGCTTCTCGCATCGATGATCGAGCCGACAAAAACATAATCGGCCTTTTCGTCGACATAAAACAACTTGTCACCCGAAAACACTTCATACCAGCCCGGCGTTGGCGCTCTCTTTAACTGTTGCACCGGCAATTCAGGTAAACGCTCCTCCAATAGCTTTTTCACCGATGCTTCATCGGCCTGCGCACCGCCACTTACGATCAAACTTGCGAGCGCCATACCCGCTATCCATTTTGTCAGCATCATTCGTCCTTCCGTTTTAAAAAAATGAGTTAATGATTGCCCAAGGCCTGCTTAACGAGTTGATGCTTTATCCAAGTAAAACGGTTTGTCATCGATAAACCCATATTGCGCGCCCAAGCCAATAGTGGCTGAGCATTATTAAACAGGCCTTGCAGTCCGTCGGTAGCCACAGCCATGGCGAAAATCTCTTCCCGCCGCGCACGCTCATAGCGCCGTAACAACAAGCCATCGCCGACATCGCGCGCGCCCCGGTTCATGAGCACCGTGGCCAACTCGCGCGCATCGCCAAACCCCAGATTCACGCCTTGGCCTGCGAGCGGATGCACTTGATGCGCGGCATCGCCGATCAGCGCCACGCGCGGCTTCACCAATTGTCGCGGCTCGATCAGGTGCAAGGGAAACGCGGCGGGGGACGTGATCAATTCCAGCACGCCCAGTTGCATTTTGCCAGCCAAAGCGACGCGCTCGCACAACGCCGCAGGGGACAATTGCAGCAGCTCATTCGCAAGCGCCTGCTGCACAGACCAGACGATAGAGATGCGGTTCCCCGGCAACGGCAAATAAGCCAGCACCCCTTCCGGCTGAAACCACTGGTAGGCCGTACCGTGATGCGGGTGTTCGGTCGTAAAATTCGCCACTACGCCGAGCTGCCGATAGTCTTTGTCGTGCGCTTCAATCCCGGCTTGGCTGCGCACCCAGGAGCGCGCACCGTCGGCGGCGACGATCAATTTGGCGGATAGCGTGCGGCCATCGCGCAGCGTTAAGTTCGCTGCCTTATCGGCTATTTCGAGCGCCGCGCACTCGCCGGGACAAAACAGCGTCACGTCACTGGCTGCGACAATCTGACGCCATAAAATGGCCTGCAATTCGCGGCTCTCGGCGATGTAGGCCAACTCACCCAGCCCGGCCTCATAGGCGTTGAAATCGAGACGGGCAAGGCCATCGTCGCCAAAAATCGCCATCGCCTCGATGCGCTCAATCCGCTCGGCCGGTAATTCGCCCCACGTGCCCAATCCTTCCAGGAAATTGGCGCTGCCGGGACTGATGGCGTAGATGCGGTTATCCCAACTGGCATCGTGCGGCAGCGCTGGCGGTGGCCGCGCCTCGATCAGCGCGACCGACAAACCCGTGCCGCGCAGTGCCAGCGCCAAGCTGCTGCCGACTAGGCCGGCGCCTACGATTGCGACATCGAATGTTTGATCGCTCATCCCTTTGCCCCAAAAATCATGCGCCGCACCACGAACGATTTCACCGGGGGCAGCACGTCGAGTACGGAAAGCGCCAAGCCGCGCGCTTGGCGCAAGCCCTGCAGCCGGTTCGAAAAGCCGCGCACCAATAAGTCGGTGAAAAAAATCCCGCCCTGGGTATCTGCTCGTCTGCCCGCGACATAGCGCTCGAGCATGGCCGCGCCGCCAATCGCCTCCGGGGCACTGAGGAGGATTTGCCGCGACAGCTCCCACGCATCGCGCAGCCCCATATTGAATCCCTGCCCCGCCACCGGATGCAGCATTTGCGCGGCGTTGCCGATCAAGACCAAGCGTTCGCGCGTAATGGGATGGCTTTTACGCAAGCTGAGCGCAAAACTCGCGCGCGGCCCCGCTTGGAGAAAGCGGCCTTGGCGGTCGCCGAAGTGGGCGTGGAGTTGCGCTAAAAATTCGGTTTCGCTTAACGTCAGAATTTGCGCGGCGCGCTCAGGCGTGGCCGTCCACACCAGCGCATAGCCCTCACCGCTCGGCAGCAAGGCCGCTGGGCCGTCTTCGGTAAAGCGTTCATACGCCAGATGGTTGTGTGGCAGTTCGGTAGTGACTTGGCACACCACTGCCGCTTGGTGATAGTCGCGGCTCTCACGAACGATGCCGGGAATGTCTTGCAAACTGCGCCCGCCATCCGCCAGCGCAACGAGGCGTGAAGTCAGGGTTTGGTTTGTGCCTTCATGGCTGAAGTGGATCTGCGCCGCTGCCGTGCCGGGGATGACTTCCGATACTTGCGCCCCGGTCATATAGCGCGCGCCGCACTGTTGCAACGCCGTGTGCAAGGCGTGCTGTAGCTCAGTATAAGCAATGACATAGCCAAGTGCAGGCAGACCCGCTTCTTCCGCGCTGAGCAGGGCACGGCCAAAACTGCCGCGCTGCGAGATATGAATCTGGGTGATCGGCGTGACCGCAGTAAGCTTGCGCCAGATACCGACCCGCTCCAAGACCAAGCGACTGCCGTGGGATAGCGCCAGCGTGCGCGTATCGCGCCGTGCGGCGGCATCGGCCTGTGCTTCGAGCACAACAACTTTAAGCGATGGCGCGCCCTGCGCCAACGCCAAAGCCAGCGTCGCACCTACCGGGCCGCCACCGACGATGATCACGTCGGCATCAAATGCGCTCGCCATTTCATTCATGCTTAATTCCGATTTTTCATGCACGCTTCAATTTCGGCCACGCGCTTCGGCGCCGCCTGCGTCAACACTTCGCACGCCCCATCCGTGACCCGCACATCATCCTCGATGCGAATGCCGATATTCCAGAACCGCTCCGGCACTTGATCCGATGGGCGCACATAAAAACCTGGCTCGACGGTGAGCACCATATCTTTTTGCAACATGCGCCAATCGCCGCCGCGTTTGTATTCGCCCGCGTCGTGCACATCCATGCCGAGCCAATGCCCGGTTTTGTGCATATAGAAGCGCTTGTAATCGCCGGACTCGATTACGGCATCAACGCTGCCGGCGCACAATTCAAAATCGATCATGCCTTGCACCAACACGCGCAGCGCAGCTTCATGCGGCTCGTTCCAGTGGCAACCGGGTTTCACTTTCGCCATCGCGGCAGTTTGCGCGGCCAGCACCAGCTCATACAGATCTTTTTGCACGGGAGTGAATTGCCCGCTCACCGGAAACACGCGCGTGATATCGGCAGCATAGCCGTCGAGCTCGCAGCCGGCGTCGATCAATAACAAATCGCCGTCTTTGAGTTGATCGTTGTTGGTCACGTAATGCAGCACGCAGGCATTGGCGCCGCCGGCGACGATGGAGGTGTAGGCTGGGGCCTGCGCGCCATGGCGGCGAAACTCATGCAGCAACTCGGCTTCGATTTCATATTCCCAGCGGCCGGGGCGAGCCGCTTGCATCGCGCGCCGATGCGCGCCGCCGGAAATCTGCGCCGCGCGGCGCATGATGTCGATCTCGTGCGCGTCCTTGAATAATCGCATTTCATCCAACAAGGAACGCACATCACGTATGCCGCCGGGTGCGGTGACACCGTTGCGTGCCTCGGCGCGCACGCTATTCAGCCAGCCGACGACCCGCGTATCCCAGCTTGGATCCGCGCCCAGATCAAAAAACAAGTTGGGCTGATCGGCCAACAGCTTTGGGAGCATCGCATCGAGTTGATCGATCGGATACGCTTCGTCGAAACCGAACGCTTCGCGCGCCCCATCTGGGCCGTAGCGAAAGCCATCCCAAATTTCGCGCTCGGTGTTTTTTTCACGGCAAAACAGAATGGTTTTCACCGTATCCGTGACGAGCATCACCAGCACCGCCTCCGGCTCGGGAAAGCCGCTGAGGTAATAAAAATAGCTATCGTGGCGGAAGGGATAGTGCGAATCGCGGTTGCGCAAGCGCTCGGCCGCAGTCGGGATCACCGCCACGCCGGCACCCATTTGTTGCGCAAGTTTTTCGCGACGTTCACGGTAAGGAGTCATAGCTTCTATTCCTATTTCAACAGAAATACATTTAGACATGAGATCGCTATTTCAGCGCGCGATCCAGCGTGGCCAAGCGCTGCGGGGTGCCAACATCGACCCACCGTGCGCGGTGATACTCGCCCCGCACCAACCCATACCCGATCAAGGTTTTGAGCAGGGGGGCCAATTTAGCCTTGGCTCCCCGTTCGATGTCGCGAAACACGTCGGGCTGATAAACGGCCACGCCGGTAAACGTCAGCATCGGCTGGCCTGTGAGTTTGACCATGCTGTGCTCCAAAGCAAAATCGCCCCGTTCATTATGAAGCGGGTTATCGGCCAGCACTAAATACGCCGCAAACATGTCGGCATTGGCACGCATCGCCATCGCCATCTCTTGCGCGCGACTAAAATCATACTGAATGAAAATATCGCCATTCACCGCCAAAAAAGGCGCATTGCCCAGCAAGGGCAGTGCGTGCGCGATGCCGCCTGCGGTTTCTAATGCCTCGCCCTCGGCCGAATAACGAATTTTTGCGCCGAATGGGCTCCCATCGCCCAGCGCTGCTTCGATCATATGACCGAGATGGGCATGGTTGATGACCAAGTCGGTGATGCCCGCACGCACTAAATTTTCGATATGCCACACGATGAGCGGTTTGCCCCCCACTTTGAGCAAAGGTTTGGGGGTGGTGTCGGTCAGTGGCCGCATGCGCTCGCCGCGTCCGGCGGCCAGGATCATGGCTTTCATATCAGAAGGTATAGCCAGCTTGCTGCTCGCTGCCGTGCAATTCATCCAGCAATTTCAGTAAGGGCCCCAGTGCGCGATAGCGATCGCAGGCACGGCGTAGGTAGTGCATGACCAGCGGCATGTCTTTGAGGTAGCCCGCCTTGCCGTCGCGGTGACAGAGCCGCGCGAAAATCCCCAGCACCTTGATGTGGCGCTGCACGCCCATCCATTCAAAATCGCGGTAGAAGTCGCCAAAGTCTGGCGCAACCGGCAGATGCGCACGCTTGGCATTTTCCCAATAACGTATGGCCCAATCCACGACGCGCTCTTCGTCCCAAGCGATGTAAGCGTCTTTGTACAGCGACACCAAGTCGTAGCTGATCGGCCCATATACCGCGTCCTGGAAATCCAGCACACCAGGGTTGGGATCGGACAGCATCAAATTACGCGAGTGGTAATCGCGGTGCACATACACACGGGGCTGCGCCAGCACGTTTTTCAAAATGGATTGAAAAGCCTGTTCCAGCGTTTCGGTTTGCGCAGGCGTCAACGTGAGATTGAGATGCTTGGCGATATACCAATCGGGAAACAAGCGCATTTCGCGCAACAGTAACGCCTCGTCGTAGGGCGGCAATTCATTAGGCTTAGTGGCGAGCTGAATCTTGATCAGCGCCTCGTTCGCGGCGCGATACAGTGTGTCAGCGTTGTCTTCGTTCAGTTGGGCGAGGTAGGTTTCGGCGCCCAGATCGCTCAGCAATAAAAATCCTTGCTGCATATCTTGGGCGAGAATTTCCGGCACATGCACCCCGGCGGCCAGAAATAGCCGGGCGACATGGATGAACGGCGCGCAGTTTTCATGCTCGGGGGGGGCATCCATCACGATCAAGGTGCGTGCCGCCAAGCTTACCCGGAAATATCGCCGGAAACTGGCATCACTCGATGCGGGGGCCAGACTAAAATCTTTTCCTGGCAAAACCCGGTGTAGCCAGTCTTGGAGTATAGCTAAGCGGTCCAAATATCGCTTCCTTATTGATAAATTTGCATTTTTATGCGATTTTAGCACCCTTTCCGTCCCCAAAAACTAGAATGAATTCCCGGGCCCGCTTGACCTTTTTGGCAGTCTTTTCCCTTTTAGCGAGCGCGCTTGGGATGAGTTCGGCCTATGCCGGCACGAATTTGCCGGCGCTTAAAGTTGACCCGCGCCTGTTGGGCCTGCCCGCTTTGGCGCCTGAAACCGCACCGTCCCCCATTGCCAAACCCGTGACCACGCCCGCGCCACTGGCCACCCCTACGCCCAGCGCACCACCGCTTGCGGCAAAACCGCTGGCAGAACCCGTGGCAACTAAACCTGCACCCTTGCCGCCGCCGATCGCCGTGGAAAAAGCCGCGAGCGAACCGGCGAAAGTGGCTGTGCCGGCCAAACCATCCGCGCCGCCAAGCACAGTGGCGGAAAAACCGGCCCCGGCGAAATTGGTGCCACCACGTTTAGAACCCACGCCGGTAATCGCGCCACCAATGCCCGCATCGGTCACCGCCATCTCGCCGGAACCACCGGCGCTGCCTCCGCTCAAGCCAGACGACAGCCCGATAACGCTGCAATCGACCTTGGGCCTGCCCAAGCATGAGGGAAAATCGAGCGAGCCCACGCCCACCTTCATCAGCGCCATGCGCTTGCAAGGCAAGCAAGATGAATACATAGAAGCGGAAGACGATGCGGAACTACGCAAGCTCGGCGTGCAGGTCACCGCCGATCGCCTGCGTTATGACGAGCAAAAAGAAATTCTCGACGCCCGTGGCAATGTGCGCCTGCAAACCACCAGCGGCGTCATGAAAGGCCCCGATCTGCATTTAAAGCTGGATGATGAAACCGGCTACATGAACACGCCGGAATACGCCATCGCAGCCGATCAGGCCCACGGCAAAGCAGAGAAGTTGACCTTCTTGGGTGAGCAACAATACAAGATGGATGACGCGAGCTACACCACTTGCGGCGTAGGCAAGGAAGACTGGTGGCTGCGCGCGAATGAGATGGAGATCAACCGCACCACCAATGTGGGCGTCGGACACCATGCATGGATCGAGTTCAAAGGGGTGCCGCTGCTCTACACGCCTTACATCAGCTTTCCGCTGAAAAAGCAGCGCAAATCGGGTTTTCTCACACCGAGCTTCGGCACCACCGGTAACAGCGGCGCGGAATTTACGCTGCCTTATTACTGGAACATTGCCCCCAACTACGACGCGACCTTCACGCCGCGCGTCATGAGCAAACGCGGCACGCAGCTCGGCGGCGAATTCCGCTATCTGCAACCCAACTATAGCGGCGAGTTGCAAGCCGAGTGGCTGCCCAACGATAACGTCACCAAAACCACCCGCAGCGCCTATCGTCTTAAGCATGGTCAGAATTTCGGCGCGGGCTTCTCCGGCAATCTGGATTTGCAAAAAGTTTCGGACAACGATTATTTCCGCGATCTGAGTTCCTTGGTGGCGGT
>JADMJT010000095.1:0-11736 GCA_018781585.1 Burkholderiales bacterium | reverse complement strand
TGCAAAAAGTTTCGGACAACGATTATTTCCGCGATCTGAGTTCCTTGGTGGCGGTCACCTCAAAAACCACCTTGCCGCGCGAGGGCGCACTCAATTACGGCAATGGCCCGTGGAGCGCCGGCTTGAAAATTCAGCGCTACCAAATTTTGCAAGATCCAAACAATCCAATCGTGGCGCCTTATGAGCGCGCGCCGCAGTTCACTGCTGCATACAACAAACTCAATTTATTGGGCTGGGCTGATACGCGTGCGGCGGCCGAATATGTCACGTTCGACCATAGCAGCAAGGTACGCGGTAAGCGCTTCATGCTCAATCCCAGCATCAGCGTACCGTTTACGCGCGCTTATGGTCACCTCACACCAAAACTCGGGCTGCATTACACCCAATACAATCTCGACAAACAATCGACCAACCTGCCGGATGCGACCGGGACGACACGCACTTACGACGCCAGCGCAACGCGCGCCCTGCCCATCTTCAGCCTGGACGGTGGGTTGTCCTTCGAGCGCCAAGCCAATCTGTTTGGCCAAGCCTTGACGCAAACACTCGAACCGCGCTTGTATTACCTCTACGTGCCCTACAAAGATCAAAGCCGGATGCCCATTTTCGATTCCGGTGAACCCGATTTCAACTTCGCGCAAATTTTCTCTGAGAATCGTTTCACGGGGGGCGATCGCATATCCGATGCGAACCAAGCGACACTGGCCTTGACCTCCCGTTTTATTGAATCTGAAACCGGCCAAGAGCGGCTACGCGCCTCTGTGGCGCAGCGCTACTTCTTCCGCGCGCCGCGCGTGGCGTTAACCTCGGCTGCACCCACCGACAAGATTTCCGATTTCTTGGCCAGTATTGGTGGGCAAATTACGCCAGCCTGGTCGGCGGATGCGGCCTGGCAATACGATCCCAATACCAGCCACACAGAAAGATACAACGTCGGCACGCGCTATAACCCCGCACCCGGCAAGCTCGCCAATCTGACTTACCGCTTCAATCGCAATACCCTGCGCCAAGTCGATCTGTCCGGCCAATGGCCGGTCGCGCCGCGCTGGCAAGTCATGGGCCGCTGGAACTACTCGATCCAAGATAAGAAAACCCTGGAAACCTTGGGCGGCATCGAATACCTGGAAGGCTGCTGGGCGGTACGCGTGGTGGCGCACCGTTTCCAAACCGCAACGCAGAAAACCACCAATGCCCTGTTCTTGCAGCTCGAACTGTCCGGATTATCGAGTTTGGGAACCAATCCGCTGAATACACTCAAACAGAACATCGGCGGCTTCACCCAGTCCAAGCCGCAAACGGAAGACCTCAACCTGGACGACTTTTAAACCATGCAGCGTTTCTTTTTTGCCCGCATTTTGTTCGCGCTGTTTTTTGTCATCCTAGCTACCCCCGTTGGGGCACAGCGCGCACGTATTGAACTGGTTGATCGCATCGTCGCGGTCGTCAACAACGATGTGATCACGCAATATGAATTCAATGCGCGCCTGCGCGTGGTGCAACGCCAACTCGAAAGCCAGGGCATCAAATTGCCGCCGCGCGAAGTCTTGGAAAAACAACTGCTGGAGCGCGTCATCAACGAAAAGGTACAACTGCAATTCGCCGCGGAGACCGGCATCCGTGTCGATGACGCCACGCTGGATCGGGCGATCGGACGCATCGCCGAAGGCAACCGCATGAGCCTGGATAGTTTTCGCCAGGCCCTGGAAAAGGACGGGCTAAGCTTCGCCAAATTCCGCGAGGACATCCGCAATGAGATCATTCTGTCGCGCGTGAAAGAACGCGAAGCCGACAACCGGGTCACGGTCACCGAAAGCGAAGTAGAGCATTTCTTCGCCAGCCAAGCCGCCACTCAAGGCAGCGACACCGAATTCAATGTCGGCCACATCCTGATTCAAATACCCGAACAAGCCAGCCCGGAGCAGATTCAAGTGCGCAAGACTCGCGCCGAGCAAGCCTTAGCCGAACTCAAAAAGGGCGCCGAATTCGCGCAAGTTTCCGCCAGCTTTTCCGATGCGCCGAATGCGCTGCAAGGCGGTGAACTTGGCTGGCGCTCGGCGAGCCGCTTGCCGCAATTATTCAGCGATGCCTTGAATGCCTTGCAACCGGGTCAGTTCAGCGGCTTGCTGCGCAGCCCGAATGGCTTTCATCTACTCAAGTTGATCGACAAACGTGGTCGCGACGTTCCTTTAGTCGTCACTCAGACCCATGCCCGGCACATCTTGATCAAGACCAATGAGTTGGTCTCCGAGGCCGATGCCAAGCGACGCCTGACCGAACTCAAGGAGCGCTTGGACAACAGCGCCGCAAACTTCGCCGATTTAGCGCGCCTGCATTCCGAAGACGGCTCGGCGGCCAAAGGCGGCGACCTCGGCTGGCTCTCGCCCGGCGACACCGTGCCGGAATTCGAAAAAGCCATGGATGCGCTGGCGGCCAATGCCCTCAGCGAACCGATTCTTTCCCCCTTTGGCTGGCATCTGATCCAAGTACTGGAGCGGCGTCGCGAAGACGTCACCCAAGAAAAACAGAAACTCAAAGCCCGCCTGGAAATTCGCGAACGCAAGGCGGATGAGGCCTACCAGGAATTCGTGCGCCAATTGCGCGATCGGGCATATGTCGAAATTCGGTCTGAGGATCGTTAATCCCGCCCGGCCATCTGAAGTAACTGGTTAATCTAGAAACAACGTTTCACCACGGAGGACGCGGAGTACACGGGGAAAGACAAGTTTTGTGCAACACGCCTCCTGTGAGCACCCCGCTAGTACTGGCGATTTGAGTTCGTTTTACCTAAATAACTGTTCCGCTGTGTCCTCCGTGTACTCCGTGGTTAATCTTTTTCTTTTATCCTTGCCTCATGCCGACACCCGCCCCCTCTCCCCTTCCGATTGCCCTCACCAGCGGCGAGCCCGCCGGCATCGGCCCTGATCTCTGTGTCTTGTTAGCCCAGGAAGCACGCGCGTTTGATCTGGTGGTGCTGGCCGACCAATCGCTGCTGCAACAACGCGCGGCGCAACTAAGCCTGCCCCTTGATCTGGAAGACTATGCGCCGAGCCATCAGGTAACGCGCGCGGCGGGCAAACTCAGCGTGCTGCACCGCCCGCTCGCCGCGCCGTGTGAGGCGGGACGTCTCAACCCCGCCAATAGCCGCTATGTGCTGGCCTTGCTCGACCGTGCAGCCAGCGGCTGCTTGGCGGGCGAATTCGCAGCCATGGTCACCGCGCCGGTGCACAAGGGCGCGATCAACGACGCCGGCATCGCCTTCCAGGGTCATACCGAATACCTGCAAGCACGCGCCGACGCGCCGCAGGTGGTGATGATGCTGGCGGGTGCAGGCATGCGCGTGGCGCTGGCCACGACCCACTATGCGCTGAAAGACATTCCGGCCCAGATCACTCCGAATAGTTTGGAAACCACCTTACGCATCATCGATCATGATTTACGCCAGCGTTTCGGCATTGCTCGCCCGCGCATCCTGGTTGCCGGCCTCAACCCCCATGCAGGTGAGTCGGGGCATCTCGGTCGTGAAGAAATCGAGATTATCGAACCCGTTTTAAACAAATTGCGCGGCGAAGGCATGGATTTAATCGGCCCCTTACCCGCCGATACGCTGTTCAATCCGGAACGCCTAAAGCAAGCGGATTGCGTGCTGGCCATGTACCACGACCAAGGCTTGCCGGTGCTGAAATTCGCCAGCTTCGGCGCGGGCGTGAATATCACGCTCGGGCTACCCTTCATCCGCACCTCGGTCGATCACGGCACCGCACTCGATCTCGCCGGCATCGGAAAAATCGATACTGGCAGCCTCGCCGTCGCCATTCAAACCGCCCGCGACATGGCACGTCACACCCTGAATCCCGAATCCTGAATCCTGGCCCCTACCATGCATCACGCCAAAAAACGCTTCGGCCAAAACTTTCTGCGCGATGCGCACTTCGTGCGTGCTTGCATTGAAGCGATTCGCCCCCAAGCCAGCGACACGCTGGTGGAAATCGGCCCCGGACTGGGCGCGCTCACCCGGCCCTTGCTGGCGCAATTGCCGCATCTGCATGTGGTGGAAATCGATCGCGATTTGATTGCGAAGCTGCATGCCGAATTCCCACCGGCGCAGATGACGATTCACGAAGGGGATGCACTCAAATTCGATTTTTCTAAAATCGGCGACAAGCTGCGCATCGTGGGGAACTTGCCCTACAACATTTCCACCCCGTTGTTATTTCATCTTGCCGATTTTGCCGAGCGCATTATCGATATGCACTTCATGCTGCAAAAAGAAGTGGTGGAACGCATGGTCGCCGCGCCTTCCTCATCCGACTACGGCCGCCTCTCGGTGATGCTGCAATATCGATTCGATATGGTGCATTTGTTCGATGTGCCGGGCGCAGCCTTCCAACCTGCACCCAAGGTCACCTCCAGCTTTGTCGGTATGCGTCCGCTGCATCCCCTACCCTATCCCGCGCGCGATCTGGCAATGTTTGCTAAGATTGTGTCTGCGGCTTTTTCCACCCGGCGAAAAACATTGCGCAACGCCTTAAAAACGCATCTGACGGATCACGACTTTGCCACGCTCGGCATTGACCCCATCCTGCGCGCGGAAAATCTCGCCGTCGCCGATTTCGTGCGGATCGCCAATTACCGCTCTGCTCTCCCCGCCGGTGGCTGAGCACACCTCCCCTTCCGATGCTTTACGAGCTGAGCTGCAGCTCTACCAGCGCTATCTCGATACGCTGTCCAAGATCACGCTGCTCTTGCTCGAAAATACCAGTGAAGAAAACTGGTCCGAAGTGCTGCGGCTGCTGGTGGAAACGACCGATGTCAGCCAATGCTGCTTGTTCTTGAATGAAATCGACACGCATGACCAACCGACGGCACGGCTCGCTTCCACCTGGTCGGTCGCTGGGGCGAGCATGCTCAACCGCCACGACACGTTTCGTCGCATTTCGCTGCGAAATTATCCTGGCATCAGCGACAAAATGTATGTCGGCATGGTGCTTGCTGCGGCGGTGACAGAGCTACCCGAGGCCGAACGCGAATTGTTCCAGCAAGTAGGCATTGGCAATGTGCTTTGTATCCCCTTGCTCATGCGCGGCGAGATGGCGGGTTTCCTAGGCTTGTTTTGCGAAGATCCCGCGCGCGCCTGGCATCCGGCCGAAATTAATCTGCTGTGCACCGTCGCCAACGAGCTGGCCCTGGCCTTAGTCCGCCGCAATGCGGAACAAGGTTTGCGCGACACCGAGGCGCGGCTTAGGACATTGATTGGCGCGACCGAGGATTTGGTCATCGAATACGACGAACACCAAACGATTCACAATGTATGGACTGAAAACACCACCTTCCTCACGCTGCTGCCGAATGAGCCGCGCGGTCGTTCGATCGCCGTGCTGCCCCAGGCGCTCGGGCGCGCATTGATGTCGGCCGCGAGCCAAGTCCTGCTCAATGGTGGGCAATACCATGCCGAGTTTACGTTGGCGTTCCCGGATGGGCCGCGCCATTTTCTCGCTCGCTTTCAGCTCTTGCCCACCACGGTGGAAACCGCGCGCCATATCGTCGCGCTGCTGCGCGATGTCACCCAGGTGCGGCAGGAAGAAACCAAGCGCAAGGCGATGCTCGAAACACTGAATCTGCTGGAAGAAGCGATTATCGATCTCGACCCGAACGGCAATCTGGTCGCGGCCAGCATCGCCTGGGTCAAACTGTGCGGCGCATCGCACACGATCGCGCGTAGCTACCTCGGACCCTTATTGCAATATGTGCAGTCGGACGACCATACCATGTTGCTCGAAGCCTTTGCCGAACTGGCCGCCGGCGAGCGGAAACTCGCGACGCTGCGCTTTCGCATGCTACAAGAGGACAACGAGCAGATTTGGGTGGAGTGCCGCCTGCTATCCATCCCCGGCGCCGATGGGCGAATTGTCAGTTTGCGCGGTATTTTGCGCGACATCACCGCAATCTATTTGCAAGAGCGGCGCATCACGCAATTAGCACTTCACGATGCGCTCACCCAATTGCCGAACCGCGTCTTGCTCGAAGAGCATTTACATCAAGCCATCGCACGCGCGCAGCGCAACAATGGCAAAGTCGCCCTCGGCTTCATTGACCTCGACCACTTCAAACAAATCAATGACACCCTCGGCCACAAGGCAGGCGACACCGTGTTGCTTACCTTGAGCCACCGCCTCGCCGCCACCCTGCGCGAAGTGGATACCCTATCGCGCTGGGGTGGCGACGAGTTCGTGGTGCTGCTCACCGACAGCAATAGCGAGGATGATTTCCGCCGTATCGCCGAGCGCCTGCGCGAAGTGGCGCGCCAAAGCATCGACATCGACGGCATCGAGACCCAACTCACCATCTCCGTCGGTTTCGCCATTTACCCGGACGACGCCGACGATGCGGAGACACTGATGAGTCTCGCGGATCACACCATGTTTCACGCCAAAAGCATT
Organism: Burkholderiales bacterium; assembly: GCA_018781585.1. Taxonomy (GTDB): domain Bacteria; phylum Pseudomonadota; class Gammaproteobacteria; order Burkholderiales; family Thiobacteraceae; genus RBG-16-58-11. The sequence continues at coordinate 5,299 of JADMJT010000095.1, read as the reverse complement.
GGGCGCAACAACGTGCAATTTTTCCAAAATATTCAAGGAACCGTGCTCAAGCGCGAAAAGGTGCTGCTGCAAACCCGGCTGGCGCAAGCGATTGCCGCGCATGAATTGCAAGTTTTCTATCAGCCGGTGGTGAATGCCCGCAGCAGCCGCATCGTCGGCCTGGAAGCGCTTGCGCGCTGGCATGACGACCAGGAAGGCTGGATACCGCCGGATGTGTTCATTCCCATGGCCGAGCACTTGGGGCTGATCCACGATTTGGGCGAACAAGTATTCGACCATGCCCTGGAGCGACTGAAAGGCTGGCGTCGCGATGGTTACAGCGTGACAGCGGCAGTCAACCTCTCGCGCGCCCAACTGTTCGCGCCGAATTTTCAGGAACGCCTACTCGACAAACTCAACGGTTTTGGCCTGCTCCCGCAAGACATCGTGCTCGAAATCACCGAAAGCGTGGCCTTGCTCGACGTGTCGTATGAATCCAAACGTTTGAACGAGCTCGCCGCCGCCGGTTTCAGCCTCGCCATCGACGACTTCGGCACTGGCTACTCCGGCCTCGCGCAATTGCACGCCATGCCGATCGACACCTTGAAGGTGGATGCCTCCTTTACCGCGCGCCTCGACACCGAAGACGGCCGCCGCATCGTGCAAGCCATCGTGCAAATGGCGCATGCGCTCAAATTGAACACCATCGTAGAAGGCGTGGAAGACGCAGACGACGTACGCTACCTGACCAGCCTCGACGTCACGCATATGCAAGGCCGCCACTTCGGCGAGCCGATGCCGGCGGGCGTGGTGGACATGCTGCTGGCGCAGCAGGCGGCAGAGCTAGCTTAGCAAGCGCTTACCACCCCATCAGACCGAATTTGTTTTACGTTTTGCTTCAACCACCCTGCGGAGGCCAAGACCATGAATAAACAAATGACATCCATGCGACTGATTGCACTTACTGCCATTCTCGCCCTACTGCCCAGCCTAGCTTCGGCGGTGCAACTCATCACCAACGAAGAAGCCAAGCTACCGGTAGCCGCCAAACTCACCGCGCGCGGCGGTCTGACACGCGGCCCCAGCATCAAGGTGCTTAGCCCCGCGGATAGCAAAGTGAAAATGCCATTCGATATGAAGCTCGTGTTCGAGCCGCATGGCGGCGCCAACATCGACCCCGCCTCGGTCAAAATGACTTATCTCAAATCACCCCTGGTGGATCTCACCGAACGGATTAAGCCGTATATCAGCGCCAATGGGATCGATATGGCGAAAGTAGAAGCCCCGCCCGGTGAACACCACCTCAAAATACAAGTCACCGACAGCAAAGGACGCGTGGGCAGCACGATTGTGAATTTTGTGGTGATGAAGTAAGGCTATTCACTTCGGCATGCGGCACTGAAATGGCTGCAGTCGATAATCAGCCCTACGCGGGCTGACCGGTCGGTGTGGTGAATAACTGCTAGACTGGATCGAGACAAAGGAGCAACACTATGGCAGCGCCAACAAAGAAAAAACAAGCAACGCCAGGGCCCAAGACGGTGCTGTCCTTTACCGACGCTGCGGAGAAAATCCTGCATGAGGTAGGAAAGCCACAAACTCACAAGCACCTCGCGCAAAAAGCTATCACTGAGAAATTAGTCCAAACCGAATCGGAGACACCAGAAATATCGATGCATGTCTCGATCCGCAGCGAAATGAAGCGTCGTGAGCTACGAGGCGAGCCCCAACGCTTTGTCTTTCTAGGAAATGGTGTTTTCAGTCTCGTTGAACTTGTTGCAGGTAAGCCGACTGAGAAAACAAAAACCGCACTTGACCAAGTACGTGAGTCTCGAAGGGAGGCTGCGGAGGTGTTGTACAAGAAATTGACCTCCGTGAACAACGGACCTAATTTTGAAACAATGGTCGCCGACCTTCTTGTTGCCATGGGTTACCAAGAGGTTCAGGTTGTCGGCGGAAAAGATGATCAGGGCGTCGACATACTTTGCGAGAAGCGTGATGGGCTATTGAAAATACGTATTGCCGTTCAGTGCAAATGCAAAGCTCTAAATCAGAAAGTGAGTCCTAAGGACATAAGTACTTTGCGTGACAATTTATCTACATACCAATGCCAGCAAGGTATCGTGGTCACCACGAGCCAACTTAATGACGTTGCGAAAACGAAAGCGAAAGAAGCAGGGAAGGAACCAATCTATTATATTGAGCATGACGAACTACTCGACCTATTCGCAGAGCATAACGTGGGGATACGCAGTGAGCCCATCCGCTTTTACCAAGTAGACGCTTCGCAGTACGACTTTCTCAAGTGAGTTTACCCAAACCCCCACAATGCAGCAGACCACCTTCGGCAGCAGCTGATTGCGAACGTTGAGCGCCTGTTTTGTGAACCAGAACCAGACCGCTGATAAATGTCGAATGTCGGGGTCACACATAATGTCGGGGCAAGTCGTGTATTGACGCATTAAGCGGTGGTAGTGACTGACTGCTTGTTGCGATGAAAAGGACGTTTAACTACAAGGTGAAGACGGTCGATTGTGGGTTGGCTGTTAACGATTATTACCTGTAACTATTCGTCAGTTCGCAGCACTACCCAGCCTCACCCTCTAAGCAGCTACTGTTAATCGGCAGCGATCCTTAAAGCTTTTGCAGCTTATCCTCGCAGCTCACCCAGACGGTTTTGCCTTTGGACAACAATTCGGCAACGAGCTTTTCAAACCCGCCACGTTTCCACGCATCGGGGCGATCCGGGCTGACGTATAGCACGATTTCTTCTCCGTGGTTGGTCGTACCCATGACGACGCGCGATTTATCGGGGCGCAGCTCAAAGGCAATCGGTTTGTCCATGCGTTGCGTTTGTAGCCAGATGCACTCATACACGCGGCAAGCCTCGGGCCGGGTATCGTAGCTGCCGCAGCCCACCCCGATTTTGCAATGCTGGCACCAGGTGTGTGCCGGTTTATTCAGCTCGCGGATTTTCATGACTTTGCAGCAGGCTGTGCAGCCGTCACAGTTATGCATTTAACCCCATCCCCATCCTAACCCTCCCCTTAAAGGCATAGCTATTTACACAAGTGCGCAATCATCTGTCGAGCTAGCGTCTCCCCCTTTGCACTGCGGGAGGGTCGCTGCGTAGCAGCGGGGCACCCATCGGCGTACCCCTTGCGGGTAAAAAGGGGGCAAGGGGGATTTAGATGTTGCGCCGACACTTCAAAATCCCCCCTAACCCCCCTTTTTTCAAAGGGGGGAAGAGATGTGTAGATACCCATGCCTTGAAGGGGAGGGAATTGTTGGTACTTTTTTGCAAATTGGAACTAGATACCACCATCGCCCACCAACACAAACGGCGCCCAAAAAATCGGGTGCGCGTACACAAAAGCCGGCTGCTTCGCGCCCGGCGCTTTGAATTGTGCGTTGTCGATCATGTCGAGTATGGAGGCGCGCAAGGCTTGCGCGCGGCTGGTGCCGTTATTTTGCGCGTAGCGTTTGAATAGCCCGGTGGTGAGCAAGCGCGCGGCGCTGCTTTCTACCGGCCAATGGGTGACCAGCATGGCGCGCGTGCCGGCATAAAAGAACGCGCGGCCCAAGCCGGACAAGGCTTCACCGCCCGCGCCATCGGCTGATGCGGTATTGCACGCAGAGAGCACCACCCAGTCTGCATCGAGTTTGAGGCCCAGGATTTCTTCTACCGTGAGCAAGCCATCGCCATCACCGCCGACTACGGCCGGTGAACTGAGCGCCAGTGCGGGTTGGCTCAGGCCCTTAAGTTCACCCGGCACCAATCCGTGTGTGGCAAATGCAATCACGCGTCGGTTGCTCAGATCCATGCGTTTGACGGTGGCTTCATTCGCCGCCGCGCCGATGAAAACATCCTGCGCCAGATTCGCGCCCAGCGCTTGGGCGATTGCATTCACTTCCTCGCGCGTGTCGGGCAGGCGCGGCAATTGCGCGAGCTCTTCCACATCCACCGCCTCGCGCTTGGTCAACGTGGTTGCCCCACCTGCTCCTGCACTAACTAAAGAGGGGCCCTCTTTATGTTCACGCGCGGCTTCCGCCTGCTGGGCTTTACTGAAATAGGGGTCGCCGAACCCGGCGAACGCCAGCCGGCCCGGCTTCGCCACGGGCATGGCGCGCAAAGTTTTCAGTGCGCTGACGGTGGGCAATTGCGCCACGGCGACTTTGCGCACCAGCCACGGGAGGGTGCGATACCCGGTAAAACTTACTTTGTTGAGGTCTTTGCCCGGCTTACCCGGCTGCGTCGTCAACAAGGCCACGGGCAATTGCGATAGCGCGCCGTCGGGGACGATCAGCAAGGTATCGGCATCCTGCCAAATCGATTCCACCGGTTTGAGCGTGGCCGCATACACCCGGTAGGCCAAGTCGCTATCGAACTGGGGAATCTCTTCCACCGCGGTCGCCTCGGCGTCCAACGCTTTGCGCAGGCGGGCGACGGCATCGGCTAATTCGCCGCGCTTCATCCCTAAGCGCGAGAACGCGATGCGCCCATCTTTATGTACTGCCCACACATACTCGCCTTCGTCGCTCACCAAGAAGCTGGCCAAGGCCTCTTTGCCTTGCAGCAGCTTGCTCACGCTGCTTGCAAGCAAGGGCGGCGGGCTCACCAAGTCGGCATATTCCGGGAAGCGGGTGGCGATTTCTTTTTTAAGCGGGATACGATCCTCGCGCATTTTGTCGATAGTGCTGCGCAACTCGGCCACGGCCTTGGCGTCCTGTTGGGCGGGCGGCAAGGCCAACACATCGCTTAGCAAATAAAATTGCGCAGCGATTTCGCGGCTGAGATCCTGCTCTTTGCGCACCAGATCCGCCAGGCTGGGCGTATTCGCCGCCGCGCGCGCCGCGCTCGCCGCCAGCGCCTTTTGCACGGCTTGGCCGCGAATCACGTCCGCAATGCGAAATGCTTCGGCGGCCGACTCCGTCGCCCTGGCCGGATGCTGGCTCGCGGTTTTGTGCAGATAATCGATGTAGCTGGAAAGCAGGGTCACGCGCCGCCGCGCCTTCTTCGCGCCGCCGCCCTCTTCGTCGGCGTCATTCGCATCGCGATTCAGCAGCTCTTTGACCGCGCGGTTGTATTCGGATTCGGCGCGGGCGATATCGCCGGTGCCCGCCAAGGCCATGGCGTAGGCTGCACGCACCTCCGCCGTTTCATAGTGATCTTCCCCAAAGATTGCCGCCTTTTCTTTTAAAATGCGCTCCAGCATCGGAATCGCTTTCGCGGCCTGCCCCATCTTGACCAGGCTCATGCCCCACGTCAGATCGCCCTTGGTAAAGGCGGAAGGCGTGTTTGCGGCAGCCAGCGCCTGCA